>JAKAEO010000222.1 GCA_021818285.1 Myxococcales bacterium | reverse complement strand
GGTAGAGGTAGTTGTCCTTGCCGTAGCGGCGGCGCTCGAACAGGAGGCTCAAGGCTCCTCCCCGGCCGCCTCGGGCCAGTGCGAGAGCCCGACGCGGTTCCCCTCCGGGTCGCGGACGTAGAGGGTGTGCGGCGTGCGGTGCACCACCTCGACCCCGGCGCCGCGGAGCCGCTCCTCCCAGGCGGCGCGCTCCCCCGCGCCGATGCGCAGGGCGAGGAGGTGGAGGCCGGGAGCGCCGTCCCGGAACGGCGGGGCCTCGCGCCGCCCCGCGGCCCGCTCCAGCGCCAGGAAGCCGTCCCCCACCGCGAGCCAGACGCTCCGGTCGTCGCCCCCGGCGCCGGGCCACCGGCGCAGCACCGGGAGGCCGAGCACGTCGCGGTAGAAGCGCTCGCAGGCCGCGAGGTCGGCGCACTGGACGGCGAGGTGGTGGAAGGCGGGCATCCGGCGCGAGCCTATCAGGCGGGGGACGCGGGGCGCGCGTGCTACATTCCGGAGGTGCCTCCGCCCGACGCCGCTCCGGAGCCGCCGGACTACGCGCCCGAGGACCTCGACGAGGAGCTGAGGGACTTCGACAGCATCATCTTCTCCCAGGCGCGGCCGGCGCTCGACGAGGTGGTGATCCGGCCGCTGCGGGCGCCCGAGCCGGAGGGGCTGTCGCGCCCGCTGCCCGGCGCCGACGCGCCGCGGGCGGCCCGCCGCGAGGAGGGACCGCTCCTCCCCGCCGGGGAGCTCTCCCGGGTCCCGCTGCCGCGCCTGCTGGCGGTGCTCCACGCCGGGCGGGCCACCGGCGCGCTGTCGCTGCAGCGCGGCGCCGAGAAGAAGCTGCTGCTGCTCGGGGAGGGCGCGCCGGTCTTCGCGACCTCCAACCTCCCCGGGGAGCGCTTCGGCGCGATCTGCGTCCGGGAGGGGGTGCTGCGCCCCGCCGCCCTCTCCGCCCTGCTGCGGGCGCTGCGCCCCGGCGACACCACCGCCGGCGCCCTGGCGGCCCGCGGCCTGGTCGGGCCCGAGCTGCGGGCCAGGCTGGTCGCCCTGCAGGTCGCCGAGATCGCCTGGGGCGCCTTCGGCTGGCACGAGGGGAGCTACCGGCTCACGCTGGGCCCGCTCCCGGCGCGGGAGCTGGTGCCGGTGCGGCTCGCCCCCGCGGAGCTGGTCCTCGAGGGGATGCGCCGCACCGCGGAGCTGGACCGGCTGCGCGAGGCCCTGCCCCGCGAGACCGCGCTGGCGCCCGCGCAGGACCCGCCCTTCGAGCTCGACCGGCTGGAGCTGCGGTCGCGCGAGGCCGAGATGCTGGCCCACGCCGACGGCACCAAGAGCGTCGCCGACCTGGTGGCGCTCTCGGGGCTGGTGGAGCGCGACGCGCTGGCCTTCCTGGTCGCCTGCCGGCACCTCGGCATCCTCGACACGGTGGACCGGGTGCTGGCCTCGACCCGGCGGATCGGCTTCATGTAGGCGCGGCGCTTGCGGAAACGGGTGGGGCGCGGCTATACATCGCCGCCCTTTCTGCGTCTGGAACGCCATGATCGCCCGCGAGAAGATCCGCAACGTCGCCATCGTCGCCCACGTCGACCACGGGAAGACCACCCTGGTGGACTTCATGCTCCGCCAGGCCGGCATCTTCCGCGCCAACGAGCAGATGGTCGAGCGGGTCATGGACTCGAACGACCTGGAGCGGGAGAAGGGCATCACCATCCTCGCCAAGAACACCGCGGTGAACTGGCAGGGGGTGAAGATCAACATCGTCGACACCCCCGGCCACGCCGACTTCGGCGGCGAGGTGGAGCGGGCGCTGCGGCTGGTGGACGGCGTGCTGCTGCTGGTGGACGCGGCCGAGGGCCCCCTCCCCCAGACCCGCTTCGTGCTCTCCAAGGCGCTGGCGCTGGGGCTGCCGTCGGTGGTGGTGATCAACAAGGTGGACCGCCAGGACGCGCGCGCCAGGGAGGTGCTGGACCTCGTCTACTCCCTGTACATCGACCTCGGCGCCAACGAGCACCAGATCGACTTCCCGGTGATCTACGCCATCGCCCGCGAGGGCAAGGCGGCGCTCACCCTGGCCGGCGCCTTCGAGGCCGACAGCCTGAAGCCGCTCTTCGACGCCATCCTCTCCCACATCCCGCCGCCCATGCAGGGGGAGCGGGAGGGGCTGCAGATGCTGGTCGACAACCTCGACTACGACGACTACGTCGGCCGGCTCGCCATCGGGCGGATCACCTCCGGGGTGGCCCGCGAGGGCGAGGCCATCGCCGTCATCCGCGAGGAGGGCCGGATCGTCCCGGCCAAGGTGGTGCGGCTCTACGCCTACGACGGGCTGAAGCGCGTCGAGGTGAAGGACGCCGGCCCCGGCGAGATCGTCTGCATCGCCGGCGCCGAGGAGATCGGCATCGGCGACACCGTCAGCGACCCGGCCTTCCCGGTGGCCCTGCCGCGCATCAGCGTGGACGAGCCCACCATGTCGATGGTGTTCAAGGTGAACGACGGCCCCTTCGCCGGGCGCGAGGGGAAGTACGTCACCAGCCGGAACATCCGGGAGCGGCTCTACCGCGAGGCCTACCGGAACGTCTCCATCCGGGTGGAGGACACCGACACGCCCGACGCCTTCAAGGTGGTGGGGCGCGGCGAGCTGCAGCTCGCGGTGATCGTCGAGAACATGCGCCGCGAGGGCTTCGAGGTGACGGTGTCGAACCCCGAGCCCATCCTGAAGAGCATCGACGGGGAGGTGCACGAGCCGATGGAGATGCTCGTCTGCGACCTGCCCGGCGACTCGGTGGGCGCGGTCACCAACAACCTCGGCCCGCGCAAGGGCCGGATGGTGGACATGCAGCAGCTCGGCTCGGGCCGCACCCGGCTCCAGTTCCGGGTCCCGGCCCGCGGCCTGATCGGCTTCCGCGGCGAGTTCCTCACCCTGACGCGGGGCGAGGGCATCATGTCGTCGCAGTTCGACGGCTACGAGCCGTGGCAGGGGCTCATCGAGAAGCGGAAGAACGGCGCCATCGTCTCCGACCGCGAGGGCGAGGTGGTGGCCTACGCCTGCTTCTACGCCCAGGAGCGCGGGGCGCTCTTCGTGAAGCCGGGCGACAAGGTCTACACCGGGATGATCGTCGGCGAGCACAGCCACGACAACGACCTGGACTTCAACATCTGCAAGGAGAAGAAGCTCACCAACATCCGCGCCGCCGGCCGCGACGAGAACGTCATCCTCACCCCGCCCCGGGAGATGGGGCTGGAGAAGGCGCTGGAGTGGATCGCCGAGGACGAGCTGGTCGAGGTGACGCCGCTCTCCATCCGGCTGCGGAAGAAGGCCCTGGACGTGAACCTGCGGTACAAGCTGGAGCGGGACCGGAAGAAGGGGATGGCGGGGATACCCGGGGTCTGACGCGACCCGGTGCTCAGGGTCGTATCCCCTCCCCCGCCGCGAGGCGGCCCAGAACCCGCATCACCGCCTGGCCGCGCAAGCGCATTCGCGTGCGCCACAGTGCCGGCCCCAGGGCGTCCCGGCGCCGAGGAGAGGACAATGCCTCCTCGCAAGCTCGGAAGGCCGCCCCGGAGGTCATCTCTACGCGACATCGCTCCATGGAGGCGGCCGCCGCCGCTCCCATCCGCCGACGCAACTCCGGGTCGCACCGCAAGGCCCGCAGCGCCTCCACGGCCGCCGCCAATTCCGGCTCGGCCCACATCTGTCCCTCACGGCCCAACTCCGAGCGGTAATGGCCGTGCGAGGTCCGAACCGGGACCATGCGCCATGGGATCAATACCGCGTCCGCAGCAGTCATGAAGTCGGCATTACCCGACCAGCCAGTGGCCACTGCAACCCGCCCCAGGCTCATGGCTTCCATGAGGTGGAGCCCCAGCCCCTCGGAGCGGTGCAGCGCCAGCAGCACGTCGCAGGAAGCGTAGAACGAAAGCACCTCGGGATAGGTCAGCGACCGCTCCAGTACGATGACGCGGGGGTCGGCCGCGGCTCGCATCCGGAGTTCGGCCAATTGCCGCTCGAAGGCGCGTATGCCGGGGTGCGGCCGGGCCTTGACGACCAGTCGGACGCCCTGGTCGCCGGGGAAAGCCTCGCGGAAGGCCTGCAGCGCCGCCCACGGGTTCTTGCGCTCGATGTCGCTTCCCACGTCGAAGACAACCGCGAAGACCACGGCCTCCGCTGGCAGACCGAAAGCCGCCCGATCCGGTCGCGGCGCTCCCGGCAGGAAGACCGCCTGCGGGTAGTTCACCACCGGCACCTCAGGGCAGGCGCGTCGGAAGGATTCGCCGATGAAGCGGGTTGGAGCCAGCACCACGTCCATGGCCCGGACAACGGGCTCCCAGATCGCGGGAATTCGGGGCAACTCCCAGAATGGCACCAGCACCCGCGCAGCGGCATCGTCGGGCAGCCCGCGCCATTGACCGGCGGACACGGCCAACTCGGGAGGATTCAACACGTAGATGCGCAGGTCCGGAAGTGGCGCGCCCGGCGTCGCGCCCGATGCGCGACTGGCCGACCGACCTCGGCCGGCTCGGACGGCTACCGGGACCGCCTCGCGCCCCGACGCCTCCAGCGCAGCGAGCGTGTTGCGCGCCGCAACTGCCAGGCCGAAGGCACCATCGAGGAACCCCACGACCTCGTAGCGACACGGCCGCGCAAGGCGGTCCGTGAATCCTCGCCCTCGCCCGGTTGGCGCCACGCGGTCACCAATAGCACGCCCAGGACTCGGCCGGACGACCCGCCGCTTGATGCTAGAGTGGGGCGTCCGAATGCCGCGCGTTGCCATCGTTGAGTACCTGATGAGCTCAGGAGGCCTGGAGCGCGTTCTCCGGGGCTTGGCTCGGGCCTTCCTGGAGATACCGGAGGCCAAGGGCTGGGACATCACCTTCTTGCTTTCGCGGTACGACACCGCCCATCGACTCACCCGCTGGCCAGAGGAACTGGAGGGCCCGGGCCTCCGCGTCGAGTGGCTCGGCCAGGACGGCGCCGGAGCCCGGATGTTGAGCCGGTTGGCCCACTTCCAGGGCGACTGGAACTCGCGCCACTTGCGCGTCGCCGCCGGGCTCGGCGCCCGAGCGATCCGCTCGGCGGGGCCGCTGGCCTGGCGGTCCTGGGCCGGCGATCCAGCGGCGGCGCTCGAGGCTGCCAGCCGACGCTTTGATCTGCTGTTCTTCGTCTTCCCAGGCACCATTCGTCCCCCGCGGTTCCAATGTCCGGTGGTGACGTCACCCGCCGACTTCAACTACCGACACTTCCTGAGGGAGGGCTCCAGCGCATGGCGTCGACAGGATCTGGCCATGCGAGCTTGGCTGGCCGCCTCCGACCGGATCTTGTTCACCAGCCAGGCGGTGTTCGACGAGATGCTGGAGGCCTACCGCGAAGCGGC
>JAKAEO010000021.1 GCA_021818285.1 Myxococcales bacterium | reverse complement strand
GGCCGCGGCGCCCCCTGGCGCCGCCGCTCCCACGCCCCCCCCGCTCCCCGCCGTCCTGCGCGCCGGCTCGCTCGACCGCACCTCGATGCCGCGGCTCCTCGCGCTCGCGGCCCGCGCCCGCGCCGGCGGCCGGCTCGACTTCGGCGGGTCGGCGCCGCGCTCCCTCTACCTGGAGGAGGGCCGCCTGGTGGGCGCCACCAGCGCCGCCCCCGGCGAGCGGGTCGAGGAGGTGGCGCTGCGCCTCGGCCTCGTCACCCGCGAGCAGCACCGCCAGGCGGCGCTGGCCTGCGCCGGCCTCCCCTCGCGCCGCGCCGCCCTCGCCCTCCTCGAGGCCGGCTTCCTGAAGCCGGAGGAGCTGACCGGGCTGGTCCGGCGCCGCGCCGAGCAGGTGCTCTTCGCGCTCTTCGCCGAGCCCGGCGCCGGCTGGCGCCACGCCGACGCCCGGGTGCCCCCGGAAGAGCGGACCGCGCCCGACCGGCCGCTGCTCGCCCTGGCGGTCGAGGGGGTCCGGCTCCGCTGGCAGGCCGGGCAGGTGGAGCGGGTGCTGGGCGGCGAGGCCACGCTGCTCGCGCCCGCCGCCGACCCGCCCCCGGTTCCCGACCTGGCGCTCGAGCCCGCCGGCGAGCGGGTCCGGGAGCAGGCCGACGGCCTGCGCGCCCTGGAGGAGATCGTCGCCGAGAGCCCCCTCGATCCGCTCTCCACGCGGCAGCTGCTGGCGGCCCTGGTGGAGGTGGGGGTGCTGGCCGTCCGGATCCGGGCCGAGCCGGCGGGGCCGGCGGCGCCGGCCGGCGCCATCGACGTGGCCCGCCTCGACGAGAAGCTCGACCAGGTGCGGCGCGCCGACTACTGCACCATCCTGGGGCTTCCCCGGACGGCGACGCCGCACGAGATCCGGCGCAGCGCCGAGCGGCTGCTCCTGGAGTTCGACCCCGGGCGCTGGTCCGGCGCGGCCGAGCCCGGCCTGGCCGAGCGGCTGGAGGAGGTCCGCCGGGTGGTGCGGGAGGCCGGCGAGGTGCTGGCCGACGACGAGCTGCGCGCCGCCTACCTGGCCGGCCTGGAATGAGCGCTCACCGGGCGCCCGCGCGCCGCGCCCGGACCGGCGCCGCCGGCCGTGCGGGACGCCGGAGGTCCGGTTAGAATCCCGTCCCGGCCCGCACCGGCGGCCCAGCTCCCATGATCCGCGAGATCCTCATCTGGCCCGACCCCGTCCTGAAGCAGCCCGCCCGGAGCGTGGAGCGCGTCGACGACGGCGTGCGCCGCCTGCTCGACGACATGGCCGAGACCATGTACGCCGCCGACGGCGTCGGCCTGGCGGCGCCGCAGGTCGGCGAGCTGGTCCGCTGCATCGTCATCGACACCTCGCCCAAGCAGGAGGGGCAGCACCTCATCCACCTGGTGAACCCCGAGATCGTCCTGGCCGAGGGGGTGACCACCTACACCGAGGGTTGCCTCTCCATCCCCGGCGAGGCCGAGGAGGTGGAGCGGGCGGCGCGGGTGGTGGTGCGGGCGCTCGACCGCTCCGGGAAGCCCTTCGAGCTGGACTGCGACGGGCTCCTGAACATCGCGGTGCAGCACGAGATGGACCACCTCCAGGGCACGCTGTTCGTGGACCACCTCTCGGCGCTGAAGCGGGAGCTCATCCGCAAGCGGATGAAGAAGCTCAAGGCCGAGAAGGCCGCCGAGCGCGCCGAGTCGGTGAAGAAGGCGCCGCGGCACGAGTCGGCGCTGTAGCGTCCCGCCGGACGCCGCGCCGTGGGCACAGCTCCTCCACCGGGCAGCGCCCGCACGCGGGCGCGCGGGCCGTGCAGGTGCGGCGGCCGTGCCAGACCAGGAGCTGGTGCCCCTGGTTCCAGCGCTCCGGCGGCAGCAGCGCCATCAGCCGCCGCTCCACCCGCGAGGGGTCCAGCTCCCGCGCGAAGCCCAGCCGCCGCGAGACCCGGCCGACGTGGGTGTCCACCGGGAAGTGCTGCCCCTCGCCGAGCTGGATGAGCACCACCCCGGCGCTCTTCCGCCCCACCCCCGGCAGCGCCTCCAGCGCCTCCCGGGTGCGCGGCACCCGGCCCCCGTGCTCCGCGGCGACGGCCTGCAGCGCCGCCACGATGTTCCGGGCCTTGTTCCGGTACAGGCCGCAGCTCCGGATCAGCGGCCAGAGCGCCTCGGGACGGGCCCGGGCGAAGGCGGCGGCGTCGGGGAAGCGCCGGAAGAGCGCCGGCGTCGCCTGGTTCACCCGGACGTCGGTGCACTGTGCCGAGAGGATCACCGAGACCAGCAGCTGGACGTCGTCGCGGAAGTCGAGGGCGATGCGCGCCTCGGGCAGGGCGCGGCCGAGCAGGTCCAGCACCGCCAGGGCGCGGGTCCGCTCGGCGGGGGGCGGGGCCCTCGGGGGACGGGAGCGGCCGGCCATGGGCGGTCAGGACTTCGGGACCACGGCCGAGGTGGGCGCGCAGCCCGCCTGCCAGGTCTCCATCTCGGCCCGGAGCCGCTCACGCTCGGCGACGCCGTTGCGGTCGGTGTACAGGTTGATGGCCCGGAGCTGGGCCGCCACCGCCTCGCGGCAGCGCCCCACCCCGGCGAGCGCGGCGGCCTGGGCCTGCGCCGCCTGCGGGCTCCAGGGGGCGATGTCCGCCGCCCGCTGGGCCGGCGGCAGCGCCTCGGCCGGCCGCCCGTCGGTCAGCAGCTCCCGGGCCAGGTTGGTGAGCGCCGCCGGGTTCTGCGGGACCAGCTCCACCGCCCGCCGCAGGGCGGCCTCCCGCTCCGCGGCGCGCTCCGGCCCGGTGAGGGCCGTGGCCAGGAAGGTCCAGGCGCGCGGGTCGGCCGGGTGCGCGGCCACCGAGGCCCGCGCCAGCGGGAGCGGGTCGAGGCCGTCGAGGCGGGCCTCGACCTGCAGCGCGATGGGGTGGGCCGGATCGTACCGCAGCGCCTCGGCCAGCTCCGCCCGCAGCGCCCGCTCCTCCTTGCGCGGCCCGTAGGCCCAGAGGGTGAGCCGCAGCGCCGCCACCTCGGCCGGGGGCATCGGCTGGACCACCCAGGCGGCCCCGGCGTGGACCTCGATCTCGCGGCCGGGGAAGCCCAGGCCGCTCGCCACCCGCGCCGCCACCTCCTTGTCGAGCGACTCCAGCCCCCCGGGCCGGCGCGGGTCGAACTGCGGGAACTCCTCCGCGAAGGCGTCGTCCGGCGCCTCCCCCTTCGCCAGCCGGCCCAGCATGGCGCCGAACCGGGCCGGGTAGCGGTCGATGAGGTGGCGCACCAGCAGCACCGCCGAGACGTAGTGGTCGAGCCACAGCCCGCCGAGCGGCTGGTCGCGCCACTCGAAGAGCTCGCGGACGGTGATGCGGCGCAGCGCCGGGCGCGGCAGCCGCCCCTCCGGCAGCTGGCCGAGCCGCATGTGCGTGCCCAGCCGCACGTCGGCCAGGGCCTCCATGTAGACCGCCAGCCCCTCGGAGAGCCAGTTCACGTGGATGGCGAAGAGGCAGGCGGAGAGGTGGTGCGTCAGCTCGTGGGCCAGCACCACCTTCTGCATCGCCCCCAGGCCGCCGGGGAGGACGATGCGGGGCGGGCCGCCCGGGTTGCGCAGGTAGTAGGCCGAGGCGTAGGAGGGCGCGAAAGCGTGGTACTCGTCGCGGCTCTCGAAGGCGATGACCTCGACCTGGCCCGGCGGGTCCTTCCCCTCCATGAACAGCCCGGCCAGCACCGCGGCGCGCAGCAGCTCCAGCTGGCCGATGAGCTCCTCGGCGTCGGGGAGCGAGAGGTCGGTCCGGACCACGAAGTGCTCGGAGGCCAGCTCGTGCCACGTCCGGCCCGAGGCCGGCAGGCGGCCGGTCCCGAGCCCGGCGCATCCGGCGGCGAGGAGGAGGCCCACGGCGGCGCTGCGACGGCCCTTCACCCCCGCATCATCGGCCCGGAAGCGGGCCCGGGGCAATCGGCGGCCCCGCCGGACCGCATCTGGCCCGGCCTGCCCCCCCGGCGTAGACTGTCGCCTTCGCGGACCAACCCCGAAGGGGGGCGCCACGGCATGCAGATCAACCTCCGCAAGGCCATGTTCGTGCTGCCGAACCTCTTCACGGTCAGCTCCATCTTCCTCGGCTTCTACGCGATGACGCTGTGCGCCGGCGATCCGGCGCCGGAGCAGCTCAACCAGGCCGCCCTGGCCATCTTCTTCGCCATCTTCTTCGACGCCTTCGACGGCCGGGTGGCGCGGATGACGAAGACCCAGTCCGACTTCGGCGTGCAGCTCGACAGCCTGGCCGACGTCATCAGCTTCGGCGCCGCCCCGGCCCTGCTCATCTACAAGTGGGCGCTGGCGCCGCTCGGCTTCGTCGGCTTCTTCCTGAGCTTCGCCTTCGCCGCCTGCGGCGCGCTGCGCCTGGCCCGCTTCAACGTCCTGGCCCAGCGGGGCGACAAGGGCTCCTCGCGCTTCTTCGTGGGGCTCCCCATCCCGCTGGCGGCCGGCGCGGTGGTGGCGCTGGTCATCGCCCACTACCGGACGGTGGGCGGCATCGCCGACGACTCCACCCGCGTGGCCATCGCCGCCTTCGTCGGCCTGCTCGCCTTCCTGATGGTCTCGACCATCCGCTACCGCACCTTCAAGGACGTGCACCTGAGCGGCAGGAGCCTGGCGCTCTTCGCCTTCCTGGTGATGGCGGGCGTGGCGGTGGGCATGGCCACGCGCCCGGCCTTCGTCCTGGTCGTCTACATGGCCGCCTACATGGCCATGGGGCCGGCCGAGTGGCTGCTGTCGCTCGGGCGCCGCCACCCCCACGCGCCGCTGCCGCCCCAGGTCGCGGCCGAGCTGGCCGCCGACGAGGCGCTGGAGCCGGACGACGAGGAGGAGGAGGCGGAGCCGCCGGCCAAGAACGAAGAGGACATCTACATCTAGCGCCCGCCGCCCCGGGCCCGCGCCCGGGGAGGCCACGCCCCCGCCAGCCCCGTGGAACCCGCGACGCCTCCGAGCCGCTTCGCCCTGAAGAAGGGCGTGCCCGACGGTCCCATGGGTCCGTGGACCTGGCTCGCCGCCTGGGGTCCCTGCGGCCTGGTCCCGGTGGCCCCGGGCACGGCCGGGACGCTGGGCGCCGTCCCGCTCTTCTGGCTGCTGCGCGACCTGCCGCTCTGGCTCTACCTGGTGACCCTCGCCGGCTTCGTGGCCGTGGCGGTGCGCGCCGCCGACGTCGCCGGCCGCCACTGGAAGGTGGTCGACGCCTCCCCCATCGTCATCGACGAGGTGGCCGGCTACCTCGTCACCATGGCCCTGTTCCCCTGGAGCTGGGGCGGGGCGCTGCTCGGCTTCCTGCTCTTCCGGCTCTTCGACGTGGTGAAGCCCTGGCCCGCCTCCGCGCTGGACCGGCGCAAGGACGGCCTCGGCGTCGTGGGCGACGACCTGGCCGCCGGCGTCTGGGCCGCCGCGGCCTACGCCGTCATCGCGCTGGCGCTGCGCCTCGTCCTGGGCTGCGGCGGCGGCCTGCACTTCTGGTGCGCGGAGCTGACCCGGTGAGCCCGGTGGTCGAGATCCTCTCCACCGGCGACGAGCTGCTCACCGGCCAGATCGTCGACACCAACTCGGCCTGGCTCATGGACCGGCTCTGGGACCTGGGCGTCGGCGTGCGGCGCAAGACGCTGGTGGGGGACGACCGGGCGGACCTGCTCGCGGCCCTGGCCGAGACCACCGCCCGCGCCGAGGTGGTGGTGATGAGCGGCGGGCTCGGCCCCACCGAGGACGACCTCACCGCCGAGTGCGTCGCCGCCGCCATGGGCGTGCCGCTGGAGCTGCACGCGCCGACCCTGGAGGCCATCCGCGAGCGCTTCCAGCGCTTCGGGCGGACGATGACGCCCAACAACGAGAAGCAGGCGCGCATCCCCCGCGGCGCCACCGTCATCCCCAACCGCTTCGGCACCGCCCCCGGCTTCCGGGCCCCGCTGGGCCGCGCCGAGGTGATCTGCCTGCCCGGCGTGCCGGTGGAGTTCCGGGGGCTGTGCGAGGAGGCGGTGCTGCCCCGGCTGGCGGCGCGGATCGGCGAGCCGCCCGCGGCCCGGCTGGTGAAGCTGTTCGGCGTGGCCGAGTCGCACGCCGACGACCGGATGCGCCCGGTGATGGACGATCCCGAGAACCGCGACGTCCGCTTCGGCTACCGGGCCCACTGGCCGGAGATCCACGTGAAGTGGGCGGTGCCCGGGGCCGGGGCCGCCGGGCGGGCCGACCGCATCCTGGCCCGGGTCCGCGGGCTGTTCGGCGACGCCATCTTCGGCGAGGGGCGCGAGGAGCTGGCCGAGCTGGTGGTGGGGCGGCTGCGCGAGCGGGGCCAGCGGCTGGCGGTGGCGGAGAGCTGCACCGGGGGGATGGTGGCGCAGATGATCACCGCGGTGCCGGGCGCCTCGGCGGTCTTCGACCTCGGGGTGGTGGCCTACGCCAACGCCGCCAAGACCGCGCTCCTCGGCGTGCCCGAGGCGGTGCTGGCGAGCCAGGGCGCGGTCTCGGAGGCGGTGGCCCGGCTGCTCGCCGAGGGGGCGCGGGCCCGCGCCGGCACCGACTGGGGCATCGGCATCACCGGCATCGCCGGGCCGGACGGCGGGACGCCGGAGAAGCCGGTGGGCACGGTCCACCTGGCGCTCGCCGGACCCGGCGGCACCGACCACTGGGCCCGCAAGTACTTCGGCGACCGCGACCGGGTGCGCCGGACCGGCGCCTACGACGCCCTGAACCGGCTGCGGCTGGCGCTGCGCTAGCCGGGGCGCCGGCGGGGCGCGCCGGCGGTCCCGCCCCGTCCGGCCGGCGCCGGCCCCCGCCCGGCACCCTTCCCCGAAGGACCGCGCCCCGCGCCGGGGCCCGTCGTATGCTCCGGCCATGGCCTCGGGCCCGGCCCCCGATCCCCTCGAGCTGCTGCGGGAGCAGAGCGGCCTCTCCATCGACGCCGAGGGGCGCTTCCGCCACCGCGGCGGGCTCATCACCCACGCGCGCACCCTGGAGGTGCTGTGGCGCTCCCTCTGGCGCGACGGCGCCGGCCGCTACCGGGTGCGGATCGGGCGCGAGGAGGGGTACGTCCGGGTGGAGGACGCGCCCTACGGCGTGCGCGGCGTCACCGTCGAGGCCGGCCGCCCGCTGCTCCACCTCACCGACGGGACGGTCGAGCCGCTGGACCCGGCCACGCTGCGGATCGGCGCGGACGGCGTGCTCCGCTGCCGGGCCCACGGGAGCCACGCCGCCCGCTTCCAGCGCGCCGCCCAGGCGTCGCTGGGGCAGCTGCTCGAGGAGCGCGCGCCGGGCCGGTACGTGCTGGTGCTGGAGGACGGCGCGTGGCCGGTGGCCGGCGACTGATCGCCGGCCTGGCACTGGCGGCGCCGGCCGCCGCGGCGGCGCTGGGCCTGGCGCTCCTGCCGCCGGACGTCGGCGAGGCGCTGCGCGAGCTGGACCGGGCCCGCGCGCGCCGCCCGCTCCTGCCGCAGACCTTCGTGCTGCCGGAGCGGCCCGGCCAGAACCAGGTGGCCTGGTGGGACTTCGAGTGGCGGCAGCTCGACGTCCCCTCGCCCTCGGGCGGCAAGGGCGGGCTGCGCCTCTACTACTACCAGCGGGAGAAGGCGAGCGCCGAGCGGGCGCTGCCCGCCATCCGCGCCGCCTACCTCGCGCTGGTGAAGCGCTTCCACTACACGCCCACCCGGCGCATCCCCTACATCCTCTACGGCTCGCAGCGGGAGTTCGAGAGCACCAACGTCTTCCAGGTGGGCGAGTCGGTCCTGGGCGTCACCTCCCCCCAGGACCTCAAGATGTCCCTCCCCTACTTCGGCGACCACGAGAAGTTCGTCGAGGTCTCCACCCACGAGCTGGTGCACCAGTTCACCATCCAGAAGCTGCTCGACGTCGCCGGCGCCGACCAGCTCTCCATCGTCGAACGGCTGCCGCTCTGGTTCGTCGAGGGCATCGCCGAGTACTACGCGAAGGGCGGCCTGGACCCGGAGACCGAGGGCTACCTGCGCGACCTGGTCTGGAACCCCGACCCCGCCCGCCACTACCAGGTCCTCCCCTTCCTGGAGGACCGGATCCGCGGCTACGTCCCCACCTACAAGCTGGGCCAGGCGCGGGTGGCCTTCATCGCCGAGACCTACGGGGAGGAGCGGATCCAGGCCTTCCTGGAGGAGGCCTGGCGGCCGGGCGGCGGCACGGGCGCCGAGGAGGGCCGGGGCTTCGCCGAGCTGGTGCGCCGGGTGCTGAACGAGCCGGCCGAGGAGGTGGACGTCCGCTGGCGCGCCTGGCTCCGCCGCCGCACCTACCCGGACTACCTGCGGGTGCGCCAGGACCTGCCGGCGCTGCGCGACCACGGCGACCTCCCGGACGAGCCCGACGCCTTCGTCGCCTCCGCCGACGGCTGGCTGGTCCTCTACCGCGGGCTGGACCGGGAGGAGGGGCGCGCCCGGCTCTACCTCGCCGACGTCCGCTGGCCGCGCGGGGCGGTGGAGGTGGCGGCGGACAACCGGCCCGGCGTGGAGTCGCTCCACCCCATCGAGCAGCGGATCCTGGCGCTCGGCGACGGCAAGCTGCTCTTCGCGGCGCAGGACGGGCCCGGCGACGGCCTCTACCTGGTCCCCTTCCGGCACGAGCCTCCGCGCGGGAGCGCGCCGCCGCGGATCGAGCTGGGGGAGCGGCGCCGGCTGGCGGTCCGCCACCGGGACGGCCTGCGCTTCGTCGAGATCTCCGACCCGGTCTTCTCTCCCCACGGCACGCACCTCGCCTTCGTGGGGCTCACCGAGCGCGGGCAGCGCGACGTCTACGTGATGCCGGCGGAGGGCGGCACGGCCCGGCCGCTCACCGACGACCCGTACGCCGAGCGCGACCTGGCCTGGGGGCCCGGCGGGATCCTCTGCGCCTCCGACGCCACCGCGGACGGCAGGACCAGCCTGTTCCGCATCGACCCGGCCACCGGCGAGGAGACCCGCCTCACCGCCGGGCCCGGGAACGACCGCCAACCCTTCCCCCGGGCCGACGGGTCGGTGCTCTTCTCCTCCGACGCCGCCGGGAAGCCGGACCTGTACCTGCTGGAGGACGGCCGCGTCCGCCGCCTCTCCGACTTCTCCACCGGCCTCTCCGCGCCGGTGCCGGCGCCGGCCGGCCGCGGCCTCTACGCCACCACCTTCCACCGGGGCCGCTTCCGGCTGGTGGAGCTCCCCCGGATCGCCTGGCTCGACGAGCCGCCGGTCCCGGTGGGCGCTGCGCCCGGCCCGGCCCGCCCCCTCCCGCGCGAGCCCATCCCCGACCCGACACCGCGCTACCAGGCCTTCCGCTGGGGCAACTGGCGCCCCGACGCGGGCATCGTCTACGGCGGGGGCGGGGCCGGCGCGGTGGCCGGGCGCGCCGCGCTCGTCTTCTCCGACGTCCTGCGCGACCGATCCGTCTACGTCGACCTCGCCGTGTACGGCTCCTTCGACTACACGCAGGGGCTGGTGCTGTACGAGGACCGGCGCGAGCGCCTGAGCTGGGTGCTGGGCGCCTACCACTTCGTCAACCCGCAGATCGACCGGCTCGACCCCGACCTCTCCTTCTTCCAGCGCGACGTCGGCCTGCTCGGGGCGCTGCGCCTTCCCCTCGACCGGTTCCAGCGAATCGAGCTGCAGGTCGAGGCCGGTGCCGTCCAGCGCTACTGCCTCACCGACGACTCGGCGGCCGACCCGGTGAGCTGCGGGGGCGTGGCCCCGGGCTCCACCGCCGCCGTCTCGACCGCCGCCTGGCGGGAGGCCAACGGCGGCCTCAACGCCTCGCTCGGCCCCACCGTCCGCTACGGCTACGACACCACCCTGCTCGACCCCTACACCGGGCCGATCGGCGGCTCCTCCCTGCTCCTCGAGCTGGGCGGGGGCTGGATCCCCACCCGGAGCGCGGTCCACGGCTTCGCCCGGCTCGACGCCGCCCACTGGTTCCACCTGCTCGGCCGCGCCAACCTCATGCTGCGGGCCGCGGCCGGCACCAGCTTCGCCCCCGACGCGCGCGGGCTGCACTGGGCGCGGGCCTGGTGGCTCACCTCGGCCGACAACCTGCGCGGCTTCTACCCGCTCGACACCGGCTACCTGGTGGGGCTGCACTTCTACGCGGCCAACGCCGAGCTGCAGTTCCCCCTCTCCCCGGTGATCCGGCTCCACGTCCTCGACTTCCTGGAGGGGGTGGTGGCCGCCGACTTCGGCGGCGTCGCCAACCACGCCGCGGACCACCGCGAGTTCGCCTGCGCCGCCGGTGGCGCCTGCGGCCTGGTCACCGTCCCGGGCCTGTGGTCCTCCCGCACCCTGACCGGCGTGCTGGGCGTGAACGCCCTGCTCGGCCCGCTGCTCCTGCGGGTCCACTTCGGCCACCCCTTCGACGTCGGCGGGGCGCGGACGCCGGCGCTGGCCGACGGCGTCCGCTGGGTGACCAACGTCACGCTTCGCTGGGCCTTCTTCTAGGCCGCCGCCGGGCTCGCCGGCGCCGGCGCCGCCTGCCCGCCCTCGCCGGACGCCGGGGCGAGCCGCCGCGCCAGCTCCTCCAGCGCCGCCGGGTTCTGGCGCAGCCACTCGGCCGCCTTCTCGCGCCCCTGGCCGATGCGCTCGCCGCCCAGCGTGAACCAGGCACCCGACTTCTCGACCAGGCCGCGCTCCACGCCCAGGTCCACCGCCTCGGCCGTCCGGTCCACGCCCACGCCGTAGCGCACGTCGAACTCCGCCTCGCGGAAGGGCGGCGCCACCTTGTTCTTCACCACCTTCACCCGGGTCCGGCTCCCCACCACCTGCTCCCCCTCCTTGAGCTGCCCGATGCGCCGGATGTCGAGCCGCACCGTGGCGTAGAACTTCAGGGCGTGGCCGCCGGTGGTGGTCTCGGGGTTCCCGAAGACCACGCCGATCTTCATCCGGATCTGGTTGATGAAGATCACCGTGGACTGGTTGCGCGAGACCACCGCGGTGAGCTTGCGCAGCGCCTGGCTCATCAGGCGGGCCTGGACGCCCATGTGGGCGTCGCCCATCTCCCCCTCGATCTCGGCCCGCGGCACCAGCGCCGCCACCGAGTCGACGACGATGAGGTCCACGGCGCCGGACCGGACCAGCTGCTCGGCGATCTCCAGGGCCTGCTCGCCGGTGTCGGGCTGCGACACCAGCAGGTCGGCGAGGCCCACGCCGAGGCGCCGGGCGTAGCCGACGTCCAGGGCGTGCTCGGCGTCGATGAAGGCCGCCACCCCGCCCTGGCGCTGGACCTCGGCGATGGCGTGGAGCGCCAGCGTGGTCTTGCCGGAGGACTCCGGGCCGAAGATCTCCACCACCCGGCCGCGCGGGTAGCCTCCCACCCCCAGCGCCAGGTCCAGGCCCAGCGAGCCCGAGGGGATGACCGCCACCCGCGGCACCTCCCCGCCCTCGCCGAGCCGCATGATGCTCCCCTTGCCGAACTGCTTCTCGATGGCGCCGACGGCGTTCAGCAGCGCCTTCATCTTCTCGCCGATCCTGCTCATCCTTCCTCCTCGCCCTGGGGCGTGCACGGGTTCAAGCGACCGGCTCCCGGTCGAGGGCGCGGTACTGGACCGCCTCGGCCAGGTGGTGGGGGGCGATGGCCTCCCGCCCCTCGAGATCGGCGATGGTGCGGGCCACCCGCAGGATCCGGTCGTGGCCGCGGGCCGAGAGCCCGAGCCGCTCCACCGCCCGGAGCAGCAGCGCCCGCCCGCGGTCGTCCAGGGCGCAGGCGCGCCGCAGCGCGGCTCCCTTGAGCCGGGCGTTGACGCGCGGGCCCCTGGGGCCGGCCCGCTCCGCCTGGATCTCCCGGGCCCGCGCCACCCGCGCCCGCACCGCGGCGCTGCGCTCCCCCTGCCCGGCCGCCGGCAGCGACGTCCAGGGCACCGCCGGGACGTCGACGTGGAGGTCGAGCCGGTCGAGGAGCGGGCCGGAGACGCGGCGCCGGTAGCGGAGCTGCTCGTGGACGGTGCAGCGGCAGGCCCGCCGGGCGTCGCCGAGGTGGCCACAGGGGCAGGGGTTCATGGCGGCGACCAGCATGAAGCGGGCCGGGTAGCTCACCGCCCGGGCCGCCCGCACCAGGCAGACCTCGCCGTCCTCGACCGGCTGGCGCAGGGCGTCGAGGACGTGGCGCCGGAACTCGGGCAGCTCGTCGAGGAAGAGCACGCCGTGGTGGGCGAGCGAGGCCTCGCCGGGGCGCGGGACGCTGGAGCCGCCGACCATCCCGGCGTCCGAGACCGAGTGGTGCGGCGCGCGGAACGGCCGCTCGGCGAGCAGCCCGCGCCCCCGCGTCAGGCCGGCGACGCTGTGGACCACCGTGGCCTCGATGGCCTCGTCGAAGGCGAGCGGCGGCAGGATGCCCGGCAGGCGGCGGGCCAGCATGGTCTTGCCGCTGCCCGGCGGCCCCAGGAACAGCAGGTTGTGGGCTCCGGCGGCGGCGATCTCCAGGGCGCGCTTCGCCTGCTCCTGCCCGGCGACGTCGGCGAGGTCCAGCCCGCCGTCGGCCGTCGGCTCCAGCGCCTCGGGGGCGCGCGCCGGCAGCTCGCCCTCGCCCCGGATCCAGGCCACCAGCTCCCGCAGGTGGCGCACCGGGTGGACGGCGAGCCCCTCGACGATGGCCGCCTCCCGGGCGTTGGCCTCCGGGACCACCAGCCCGCGCGCCCCGGCCCGCCGCGCCTCCAGCGCCTGGAGCAGGACGCCGCGCACCGGCTTCACCTCGCCCGAGAGGGAGATCTCACCGGTGAGGTGCAGCCCGTCGAGGGCCTCCGGCCGGACGATCCGGGCGGCGCCCAGCAGCGCCAGCGCGATGGGCAGGTCGAAGCCGGAGCCCTCCTTGCGCAGGTCGGCGGGCGCGAGGTTGGCGGTGATGCGCCGGTCGGCGAGCTTCACGCCGGGCGCGACGTGGCGGACCGCCGACGCCACCCGCACGGTGGCCTCCTTCACGGCGGCGGCGGCGAGCCCCACCACGTGGAAGCCCGGGAAGCCGCCCGAGACCTCCACCTCGACGTCCACGGGGACGGCGGCGACCCCGAGGACGGCGGCGGAGCGGACGTGGACCAGCATGCGCCGCGGGGGAGCAGTCCCCGTGCCGCGGCGGGCGCCCGGCCGCCGGGCCCCTGCGGAGGGGGCGGGACGGGGCACGGACGCCGGGGGCGCTCCCCGGACCGCCCCCGGGGGGCCGGTGCCGGAGGTCCGGGGGCTTCACTTCGTGGGGAGCGCGAGGGCCCGGGTGCCGTCGCCGGCGTAGGGGAGCGCGCCGAGGCAGCCCGCCGCCTCGGCGCGGACCTCGTCCGCCTGCCGGACCGCCAGCGCCAGGGCCGAGAGCTCCACGTCGGCGCCCTCGAGGCGCGCCGCCACCGCCTCGCGCAGCGCCGCGGCCGCCCGCTCGGCGGCGGCGGCGGCGCCGGTGGCGCGGGCCTGGCGCCCGGCGAGGCAGGTGGCGCGCAGGACGTCCCGGGCGGCGCGGGCGTCCGCGAGCAGCCGGTCCACCTCGCGCGCCGCGCCCCGGACCCGGTCGAGCGCCTCGTCGGCCCGGCGGAGCCGCTCCCGGTCGGAGGGAGGGGCCGGGGGAGCCGGCTCCCCGGCGAGCGCCGGGCAGGCCCCCGCCAGCAGGACCGCCGCCGCCCACGCCGTCCGCAGCCGGGCCACGGCTCGTCCTACCTCCCCGCCGTGGCGCCGCCCACGGTGATCTCGGGCGCGCCGGCGAGCGGTCCCGACAGCTCGCCGTCGGTGGGAATGGCGGTGCAGCGCCAGCGGTCGCCGGCCTTCACCAGGCGGCCCGGCACCTCGTCGGTGACCGCGGAGAAGGACTGGGCCTGGCCGTTGCGCACCCAGCCGAAGAGGTAGCTCACCGCGTCGCCGTCGGGGTCGCGGCTCCGCTCCGCGACCTCGCACCGGAGCACGTCGCCGGGCTGCGGCGAGGCCGGGGTGACGCGGACCACCGCCGGGCCGGGCGGGCTGTCGGCCACCACCTTCTCGGCGGTCGCCGGCGCCCCCTCGGCGAACCCGTCGGCGGGGGTCACCTGGCAGCGCCAGCGCTGCCCCTTCTTCAAGTGCCGCGCCTCGACGCGGGTCCCTCCGCCCGGGACGGCAAAGGGCTCGCCGTCGCGCCACCAGGCGTAGGCGTACCGCACCGGGTCGCCGTCGGGATCGAGCGCCTCGGCCTGGATGCGGCAGGTGAGCGGGTCGGAGCGCCGGGGCGCCTCCGGCTCGATGACCACCTGCGGCGCCGTGGGCGGGCTGTTGCGCACCGCCACCTCGGCGTGGACCCGGGCGCTCTCGGCCGTCCCGTCGCTGCTCCAGGCCTCGCAGCGCCACCGCTCGCCGCGCTTCACCAGCCCCTCGGGGAGGCTCGCCAGGCCGTCCAGCGCCGCCAGCGGGACGCCGTCCCGCAGCCAGCGCAGCCGCGCCTCGACCCGCTCGCCGTCGGCGTCGCGCCCGGCGACCGTGACCTCGCAGCGCAGGGCGTCGCCGGTGACCGGGTCCGGGGGCTTCACCGAGACCTGGGGGGCCGGCGGCGGGGTGTTGCCCACCACCACCGTGGCGGTGTCCCCCTCCCCCTCCTCCTCGCCGTCGAACGGGCGGACCGTCACCGACCAGGTCTCGCCGTGGTGCAGCACGCCCGGGGGCACCTCCGCGCCCTCCGCGGGCGCCGCCAGGCCGTTGCGGCTCCAGGCGTAGCGGTAGGTGACCGGATCGCCGTCCCGGTCCACCGAGGGCGACTTCAGGCGCACCCGGAGGCCGCTGCCGGCGGTGGGAACGGGCGGGTCGAGCGCCACCCGCGGCCGCGACGGCGGGGTGTTGGCCACGCGGCAGTCGGCCGCGGCCGCCGGGCCGGCGTCGGTCCCGTCGAACGGCGTGACCGTGACCCGGACCAGGTCGTGCTTCTTCCCGCCGGCGGCCAGGCGCGCCGTGCCCTTCGCCACCTGCTCGCGGGCGCCCACCTCCCACCGGTAGCGGTAGGTCACCGGGTCGCCGTCGGGGTCGATCGAGGGGCGCACCACCCGCGCCTCGAGCGGCGTGCCGGCGGGCACCGGGGCGTCGCAGAGCGCGACCGCGAGCGGGCCGGGCGGCGCGTTGGCGATGGTGAACTCCAGCCGGGCCGGCGGCGCCTCGGCCTGGCCGTCGCCGGCGGTGACCTCCACGGCCCAGCGCTCGCCCTTCCGGGCGAGGTCGCGGGGGATCTCGGCCTGGCCCGGGGGCAGGTCCAGCTTCCGGCCCTCGCGGTACCAGGCGTAGCGGTAGGTCACGAGGTCGCCGTCCCGGTCCGGCTCCTGGGAGATCGCCAGCCGGATGCCGTCGACGCGGCGCGGGGCCGGCGGGACCAGCGCCAGGCGAGGCGCGGGCGGCGGGCTGTTCACCGAGAGCACCTCGGCGCGGGCCGGCGGGCCGTGCGCCTCGCCGTCCAGCGCCTCCACCTCGACGCTCCAGCGCTGGTCCTTGCGCACCTCGGCGCCCGGGAGCTCGGCGGCGCCGGTCCAGTAGGGCTCCTGCAGCGACGCCGCGGTGCCGTCGGAGACCGCCACCGGGAAGCCGTCGCGCCGCCAGCGGTAGCGGTAGCGGATGACGTCCCCGTCGGCGTCCGGCGCCTCGCGGACGATCCGCGCCCGCAGCGCCGTCCCGGCGGCCGGCGAGGCCGGCTCCAGCGCCACGGCCGGCGCGCCCGGCGGGGCGTTGGCGATCTCCACCTCGGCGTTGGCCGGCAGCCCCATCTCCGCGTCGTCGCGCGGCACCACCGTCACCCGGATGCGCTGGTGCTTCCGGAAGCGCTCGGCGGGGAGCACCGGCTGGGTCTCGCCGAGCGGCTTGCCGTCGCGCGACCAGGCGTAGGAGTAGGTCACCGGGTCGCCGTCGGGGTCGACGCTGGGGGCGACGATCACGGCGCGGAGCGGGACGCCGCCGGCCGGGTGGGCCGGCTCGATGGCGATGCGCGGCGCCGGCGGCGGCGCGTTCAGCACCTCGGCCGCCACCCGCGCGCGCGGCCCCTCCTCCTCGCCGTCGAAGGCCCAGACCTCGGCCTCGAACCGGTCGCCGCGGCGCACCTCGCTGCCCGGGACCTCGCGGCCGTCGCCGGGCGGCGTGAAGGGCTTGCCGTTCTTCTTCCAGGCGTACCGGTAGGTGACGGCGTCGCCGTCGGGGTCGAGCGCCGGCTCCACCACCACCAGGCGGATGGGCTTGCCGCCGTGGGGCTGGAGCGGCCGCCCCTCGACCACCGGGGCCCGCGGCGGCGAGTTCCGGACCTGCACCTCCAGCGTGGTGGGGGGGCCTTCCACCTCGCCGTCGAAGGCGCGCACCTCCACCCGGACCTTCTGGTGCTTGCGCACCGCCCCGGCGGGCAGGAACGGGGTGGCGAGGGAGAGGTTCCGGGGCGCGCCGTCCACGAACCACCGGTAGTGGAGGACCAGGCCGTCCTCGGCCTCGACCGGCCCCGCCGGGACCACCGCGATCCGGTCGGTGTGGCGGGCCTCCGCGCTGGAGAGCGCGACGCGCGGCCCCGGCGGCGGCGGGCTCACCACCCGCGCCTCGGCCAGCACCGGATCGGACTCCGACTCGCCGTCGCCGGCGTAGACCCGGACCCCCAGGACCGCCCCGCGCCGCAGCAGCCGGGCCGGGAAGACGTCCTCGGCGACGCCGGCCGGCGCGCCGTCGAGGAGCCACTCGTAGCGGTAGCTCACCGGGTCGCCGTCGGGGTCGGTGGCCTTGCGGGTCAGCACCGCCCGGACGGGCGAGCCGAGGAGCGGCGGGGAGGGGTCGAGCGCCACGGCCTGCCCGGAGGGCGGCGTGCCCATGACCATGACCTCGGGGCTGCGCAGCGGCGGCCCGCCGCCGGGAGGCACGATCCCGAAGCGCCACAGCTCCCCCTTCGCCAGCGCTCCCCGCGGCAGCTCCTTCTTCCCCTGCAGGTCGGGCACCACCGCGCCGTTGCGGTACCACTCGACGACCGGCTTCGGCTCGGGGTCGCCGGGCAGCGCGTCGGGCGAGGCCCAGCGCCAGCTCGCCGTCAGCCGGTCGCCGGCGCGCGGCAGCAGCGGGGAGACCGCCAGCCCGGTGAAGCGCGGCGGGTTGGGGCCGTAGCGGCCGGTGCGGGCCGCGTCGCGCGCCGGGGAGGGCCAGGGCGCGGCCGGCGTCGCCGACCCGAGCTTCAGCGCCCGCAGGCCGTGGACCTCGCCCGAGGGGAGCCCGAGGAAGGCGGTCAGGCTGCGGTCGGAGGCCAGGTCGTAGAGCACCGGGGTGGCGCCGACGTCGGCGGCCTGGAGCGGCGTGGGGAAGCCGGCGACGGCGCGGCCGTCGCCGGTCACCGCCGTCACCCGGCCGTCGTCGGTGGCGGCCACCAGGGCGAGGCGGCCGTCGCGCCCCAGGTCGCCCAGCACCACGCCGCCGAAGATGCGGTTGCCGGCGCGCACCGGGAAGCCGGCCAGCTCCTTCCCGTCGGCGGAGACGGCGTGCAGCATGCCGTCGGCCGAGGCGAAGGCGACGTCCAGCTTGCCGTCGCCGTCCAGGTCGCCGATCGCCGCCCCCTCGTAGATCCGGTACCCGGCGGCCACCGGGAAGCCCGGCAGCGGCTTTCCCTGGCCCGACACCGCGTAGAGCTTGAAGTCCTGGCTGGTGGCGACGAGGTCCATCTCGCCGTCCTCGTCCAGGTCGGCGAAGGCCGGGGCGCCGGTGACCTCGTAGCCGGTGGAGAGCGGGAAGCCGCGCCGCTCCTTGCCGCCGGGCAGCGCCAGCACGTGGACCTTGCCGTCGGCGAGCCCGACCGCCAGCGAGGGCCCCCCGGCGAAGCGCGAGGAGGAGGCGCTGCTGGTCACCGCCGCGCCCAGCGAGATCGGCCAGCCGGCGGGCTCGCGGCCGTTCCGGCCGAAGGCGTGGAGCCGGCCGCGGGCGTCGCCCACCACCAGCTCGGGCCGCCCGTCCCCGTCCACGTCGGCGAAGGACGGGCCGGCGCGGCACCTCGCCCCCAGCGACACCGGGAAGCCCGGCACCGGCCGGCCGCCGCTCCAGAGGTAGACCCGCCCCGAGGCGGTGGCGACGGCGATCTCGGGCGAACCGTCCCGGTCCACGTCGGCGACGGCCGGCGGCCCGGCGGCGGCCTCCCCGGCGCCGAGCGCGAGCGGGAAGCCCCGGGGCGACCCGCCGTCGGCGCGCAGCGCCACCACCCGCTCCCCCGCGACCAGGAGCAGCGTGGGCCGGCCCTCGATGGCGGCGCCCACGGCGGAGTGGGTCACCGGCCCGCCCGCGGCCCGCGGGAAGCCGGTGAGGGCGCCCGCCCCCATCGCCAGGGAGAGGAGGAGGGCGCTCATGGCCGTGGGCGCGGGCGCCGGGAGGGGGGAGGTCGTCGCATGCGGTCAGCTGGCGGAGAAGACGAAGGGGTACTCGACCTGGACGGTGCCGCTGGGGCGGAAGGGGGTGCGCCAGGTGCGCATGGTGCCGACGATGCAGGACACCACCTCGGCGGAGCCCAGGCCGTTCTCCACCGCGGTGACGTCGGCCAGGCCGCCGGTCTCCAGGACGGTGAAGCGGATGCGGATACGCCCGCGCAGGTTGGGGTTTCGCTTCAGCTGGTTCTCGTAGCAGGCCTTGATGGCCGACATCCGGGCGCGCACGAAGGCGCCCAGCTTCGCCTGGTCGATGTCGGGCGAGTCCACGTCGGCCTCCTCCACCCCCACCGTCCCGGTGACGCGGACCTCGCTCTTCGCCCCCAGCGCCACCTTGCCGCCGCCGCTGGTCCCCAGGTCGCCGATGTGGGCGGCGCCGCCCTGGCCGCCCCCCTTGCGGGCGCCCAGGCCGCCTGGCTCGGTGGCCACCGCCACGCCGCCGGCGCCGGAGAGGGCCTGGGCGACGTCGCCGAAGTCGCCGCCCTTGCCGAAGACGTCGGCCACCGCGCCGCGCCCGGTGCCGGGGCCGAGCGCGCCCAGCACCCGGAGGATGCCCTTCTGCTGGACCGCCTTGGCGACGGCGGCGGCGCGGGCCGCCTTGCGCGCCGCCACCCGGGCCGGATCCTCGGCCTCGGGCTTCTTCTCCTCCGCCTTCTTCTCCTCCTTCTGCTCGGGGGCCGCCTCCGCCTTCTTCTCCTCGACCTTGGGCGCCTCCGGCCGCCGCTCGGGGATGAGCAGCCGGGCGAAGCGGTCGGGGATCTCCTCCAGCGTGACCTCCTCCCGCACCGGGACGCGCACCAGCCCGGCGTAGGCGGAGAAGTGCAGGCCCGCCGAGACCAGCAGCACCAGCACGAAGAGCCGGTCCATGCTGCGGAAGCGGTTCTTGCGCACCTCGCGCGGAAGCTTCCGGACGGGCGGCGGCGGCGGCGGGGTGACGAACTGGAAGAGGACCGTGACCTCGCCGACGGCGATCCGGCCCCACTGGTTCTCGGCCAGCGGCAGCAGGTGGACCTCGCCCTTGCGGACGGCGCGCCCGGCGGCCACCAGGTCGGCGAGCCCCGCGGCGCCGGCCGGCGAGGAGACCTGGCCGTCCATCCGGTCGTCGAAGGCCAGGTGCAGGCGGCCCTTCACCACCGGGAAGAGGGCGAAGGAGGCGGGGAGGTCCGACTGGGGGACGACCAGCGTGCAGGAGGGGGCCGTGCCGATGGTCACCGGCTCGATGCGGCGCAGCAGCCGCTCCTCGACGATGCGGCCCTGCTGGATGAGCCCGATCCGCAGGGCCTTGGCGCTCGCTCTCGCCATCGCGTCGTCCGGTCCCCGTCCCGTCCCCGTCACGCCTAGAACGGCGCCCTGTCCAGCGCCTCGACCACCTTCGGGAGGAACGGCTCCGATGCCTCCACGTTCCCCACGTTCAGGTTGGCCCGCGGCATGAGGAACATCGCCTGGGGCTTCTGGATACGCCCTTCGACCTTCAGCTCCTCGAGCCGCATGACCTTGGCGGGCTCCGGCTTGAGGACCTTCTTCGCGGCACGCTTCGGTGCCGGGGACTGTCCCCATGTGGGGCTGGGAGTGGCCATGGTTAGCACGAGCAGTGCGAGGCTCACAAGTCCGCGAAGTGTGGTCATTTCTCGTCCAATGTGGTCGCTGCCGCGGCGGCCTTGAGGAGGGTGGCGGGGGAGGCGTCGACCGGCGCCGGGGCGACTGTCGCCGGAATCGCATCGGCCGGAGGTGGCGGCGCGCTCGAGGCGGCCGTCGCGGGCGGAGCCTCGACCGGCGCGGAGGCGGCAGCCGTCGCCGTCGCGGGTGGAGCCTCGGAGGGCGGCGGGGCGGCAGCCGTCGCCGTCGCGGGCGGAGCGTCGGAGGGCGCCGGGGCCGTGGGGGCGGTCGTGCCGGGCGCGGCCTCGGCCGGGGCAGGCGCCGCCGCGAGGCGGGCCCGCGCCTCCGCGAGCCGCTTCTCCTCCTGCTCGCGCCGCTGCAGCTCCTCCGCCTCTTGCTTGCGCCGCGCCTCGGCCTCCTTGCGCAGCCGGTCCTTCTCGTCGCGCGCCAGCCGCTTCTTCTCCTTCTCCACCTCCGCCAGCCCCTCCTTGCGGTAGGCGGCGAGGTGCGGGTCGTCACCGCCGGCGGCGGCGTACCGATCGAGGTGGCCGAGGGCGCGCTCCAGGCGCTGCAGCGTCGGGATCGCCGGCGACTCCACGTCGAGGTAGAGGACCGCCAGCCCCCACTCCGCCTCGGCCATCCCCGGGGAGAGCGCCAGCGCCCGCCGGTAGGCCCGATCGGCCTCCTCGAAGCGCTTCTCGCCCCGCAGGGCGTTGCCCAGCCCGAGCCAGGCCGCGGCGCTCGCCGGCGCGTACCTCACCGCCAGCTCCAGCTCCTTGCGCGCGCCCGGGAAGTCCTCGGCCTCGACCAGCATGGCGCCGTAGTTCACGTGGGCCTCGGGGTAGTCGTCGCGCAGCCCCGCGGCCTTGCGGAAGTCCTCCAGGGCCTGGGGCCGGTTCCCCATGGCCAGCTCGACGAAGCCCAGCTTGTTCCAGACCGCCGGATCCTCGGGGTGCACCTGGCGGGCGTTCTCCAGCACCATCCGCGCCAGCTCGTAGCGCTTCCGGGCGTAGTAGACGGAGGCCAGGCTCACCATCGCCGGGCCGTCCTGCTCGGCGGTGCGCAGGACGGCGCGCGCCTCCGCCTCGGCCGCGTCGAGCCGGCCCTGGGCGGCGAGGGCCTCGACCATCTGGTCGCGCAGCGGCGTCAGCGGGAAGCGCTCCAGGCGGGCGCGCAGGTCGGCCTCGGCCTCCGCCGCCCGCCCGGTGCGGAGGAGCAGCATGGTGAGGTCGTGGCTGGCCTCGACGAAGTCCGGCTTCTCGGCGAGCGCCGCCCGGTAGGCGGCGGCCGCCCGCGCGTCCTCGCCGGCCCGCTCGAACCAGACGCCGGCGCCACGGGCCGCCTGGAGCAGCGAGCGGTCCAGCGTGAAGGCCTTCTCCAGCGCCTCGGCCGCGGGCCCCCAGGAGCCGGCGCGGCCCAGCGCCGTCCCCTCGGCGAGCAGGTCGCGGGCCTGCTCGGCCGGGCTCTTCGGCTTCGGGGGCGGCGCCGGGCTCCCCGGCCCGCCCCCCGGCGCCGCCGCCCCGCCCGGCCGGGCGGAGCCCTCCGACCGCGGCCCGGAGCAGGCCACGGCCAGGAGCAGCGCCAGGAGGGCGGGACGCCGGAGCACCATCCCCTACTTCACTCGGGAGCGGGCGTCGTCCACGTAGGACTTCGCCACCGGGTCGGTGACGCCCGAGAGCCCCACCAGCGCCTTGAGCGCCTGCTGGGTCTCGGCGCGCTTCCCGGCCTTGTTGAAGATGGCCGCGGCCCGGTAGAGCACCTTGGCCGCGTTGTTCGGGTCGTCCTTGCCGCACTTCGCGTCGGTGGCGTAGGTCAGGTAGTAGCCGGCCGCCTCCAGGCTCTTGCGGGCCCCGTCCAGCTCGGCGCCCACGTTCTGCAGCGCCAGGCAGCGGTCCTCGCCGGCCGGGTACTGCGCCAGGTACTGCTGGTAGCGCTGCACCGCGGCGGCGTGCTCGCCGGCCATCGAGAGGTCGGTGGCCAGGGCCAGGGCCGCCTTGGGCGCCACCTTGGCGTCCGGGTACCTGGAGAGCAGCAGCTCCCGGTCGGCCCTCGCCTTCTTCGGCTCCTTGGCGCTGTTCCAGGCGATGGCGGCGTTGTAGAGGGCGGTGGCGGCGTCGGCGTGGTCCGGGCTCTCGGCGGCGAACCGCTCGAAGGCGGCGGCCGCCTCGGTGGGCTTGCCGTCGGAGAGGAGCTTGCTGGCGGTCGCGAAGCCCGCGCCCTGCCGCTGCCGCTGCAGCTGCTCCTCGAGGCGGGTGAGCTGCTCGGCGCGGCTCCTGGCCGCGGCGTCCCCGCCCTTGGCGGCGTCGGCCGCCTTCTTCGCCTCGGCCGCCACCACGCCCGAGACCCGGTCGATGGCGGCGAGGTAGCCGGCGGTGTCGCCGCGGACCAGGAAGGTCTGGAGGTAGAGGGTCACCGCGTCGTCGAGGTGGCTGGTGCCGGGGAACTGCTGGATCACCGCCAGGAAGCGGCGCGCCGCCTCCTCCATGTTGTCGTAGGAGTACTGGACCTGGGCGGCCTGCAGCGCCGCGCCGGCGGCGTTCTCGGGGGCGTGGGCGTCGTCCTCGGCCTTGTAGGACTGGCCGTAGTCGTCGGCGGCGGCGATCAGGCGCCGCCAGGTGTCGGCGGGCGGCCGCGGCTTCAGCGGCAGGCCCCTGCGCTTCTCCGCGCCCAGGAGGCTGATGGGCTCGAGCCGGCCGGCGCGCACCTCGGCCGAGCTGAGCTGCTGGAGCGCCACGTAGCGCATCCGGGCCGCCAGCGCCCGGGTGGCCGGGTCGGCGTCCGGGTCGGCCCAGAGCTTCTCCGCCTGGACGTTCGCGCCCTCGGGGTCGGCGGCCTGCAGCAGGTAGCGGGCCGCCCAGCCGCGGTAGACCAGCCGGTACTCGGAGGACTTGTAGACGTCGGCCAGCTCGCCGAGCTGCTGCCCGGCGGTGCGCCACTCGCCGCGCGCCTGGTCCATGTTCCCCGATTCCTTGGCCACCTCGCCGAGGCGGGCGTGGTTGCGGGCGTCGGAGTACTTGCTGCGCTCGGCGTCACCGTCGATGGCGGTGGGGTCGGGCAGCTTGTAGTTGGCTCCGTAGCGCTTGATGCCGGTGCCGCCGCCGGTGGCGGTCGTGGCGCAGGCGGCCAGCAGGGGGAGCAGCAGGAGCATCTTCCTCATGGCGTCGATCCTTCCTTTCCTTCGGTTCCTGCGGTCGGCCCGGGGCCGGGCTCGAACGGTCCCGGGGAACGGTCCTCGAACAGCATCCGCCCCTTGGCTTCCTTGAGCAGGGGGTACTCCTTCGGGCGGTAGCGGGCCAGCGACTCGGCGATCTTGCGGGTCCACTCGTTCTTCACGTGAAGCTCGCGGGCCGACGAGATGGCCTGGACGTACACCCCCACCGCCTGGTCCTCGTAGGGCTGGGCCGCCTGGGCGAGCTGGTCCTGGTAGGCGGCCAGGTATTCCTCCATCCCCTTCTTCCTGAACTCGGGCGGCACCGGAGCCTCGTACAGCGTCTGGGCCAGCCGCTCCAGCAGGTAAGCCTGCCGGTAGAAGGCCGCCAGCGTCCAGTCCGGCCGCCGGTAGGCCTTCACCTCGTTGTAGGCCGGCGCCACCCGCTTCAGCTCGGCGAGCTTCCGCTCCATCGCCTTCTTCAGCTGCTTCGGGTTCGCGGTGGCGGGCAGCTGCACCTGGTCGAAGCGCTCGAAGTCCAGCTCGGCCAGGCGGAAGCGGGCCTCGGCGGCGGCCGCGGCGGCCGCCGGCGCGGCGTCGGGGGACAGCCCGCGCCGCCGGAACTCGTCCACCGACGCCTGGAACGCCTCGCGGCTCCCCCGGGCGTCCCCCGTCGCCCCGCGGGCCTGGGCGATCTTCAGCCAGGCCTGCACGACGAGCTCCGGCTCCTTGCGGGCGAAGCGCCTGACGAAGTCGGCGAGGGCCTGGGTCTCGCGCTTCCAGTCCCGGGTCTTCTCGAAGATCAGCGCGGCGTGGAACTGGGTCTTCGCCGCGTCCTCGGCGTCGGGGTAGAGCTGGGCGTAGCGCGCGAAGGCGCGGGCCGCCTCCTCGTAGCGCTGCAGGTTCTCCAGCGAGCGGGCGGCGTCGTAGAGCGCGTCCTTGCGGTGCTTCGACTGCGGGTACCGGTCCACCAGCTGCAGGTACCGGTCCACCGCCTTGTCGAAGTCGTAGGTGTTCTCGGCGTTCCAGGCCACCCGGAACAGCGCCACGTCGGCGAAGCCCGACTTCGGGTACTCGGCGCTGATGCGCTCGTAGAGCCGCAGCGCGGTCTCGAAGCGCCGGTCGTTCTCGGCGCAGCTGGCGGCGTTGTAGAGGGCCTTGTCGGCGAACTCGTGCCGGGGGTCCTCGGCGACCAGGGCCAGGAAGCCGGCCTCGGCCTCGCCCCAGCGCTTCTCCTCCATCGCCTGCATGGCGCGGTTGAAGCGGCCGCCCAGCTTGAACTTCTGCAGGGTCTCGGCGAGCTTCGGGTTCTTGCCCACGTCCGCCTTCTGCAGCCGGGCGCTGGCCCGCTCCACCGCCGCCCAGTCCCGGGCCGCCAGGTGCGTCTCGATGATCAGGTTGGCGGCGAAGCCGGCCACCTCGGTCGAGGGCCAGCGCGACACCACCTCCTCGAAGCGGCAGCGCGCCTCGGGGAAGTCCCCGTACGCGTAGTACAGCTCGCCCGCCTTGTAGGCGATGGCCGGGGCCTTGGCGTGGTCCGGCAGCCGCTCCACGAAGGCGTCCGACTCCCGCACCAGGCCGAGGAGCACCGGCGGCAGCGGCTCGGCCACCGGGGGCGGCTTGCCCTCACGGTCCTTGGCGGTGACCACCGCGTGCACCGGCAGCCGGCCGGCGGCCTCGAGCCGCTTCGCCTCCTGCTCCCAGGAGAGGACGGCCGCCAGCGCCGCGTCGGCCCGGAAGCGGACGTCGGCGGGGTCGTCCCGGACGCGGGCGTAGGCGTGGGCCGCCGCCTCGTAGTCGCCCGCCTGGTAGAGGGCGTCGGCCCACTGGTAGGAGAGCTCGTAGGCCTCCCGGGCGTGCGGGAAGGCGCGGAGGTACTGGCCGTAGACCCGGGCCGCCGACCGGTACTCGGCGACCGCCTCCTCGGCGTGGCCGGCGGCCCGCAGCGCCTGCGCCTGGCGGTGGTGGAAGGCGGCGGCCTGGCGGAGGCTGGCCTCCACCTGATCGCGGACCTCCCGGGTGAGGTCCGGGTCGCCGCGGTTGCGCTCCCACCACGGCGTCCCCTCGGCGTACCGGGCCACCAGCTCCTCGCGCTCCCGCGTCTCCTCGTCGAAGCGGCGGTCGCGCCCCCAGGCGGCGACGATGCGCCCCTGGACGCGAGGGGCGTCGGGCGACAGCGGGTCCCGCTCCAGCACCAGCTTCCAGGCCTTCACCGCCTCGGCGTAGCGGGTCTGCTCGAAGAGCACCTCGCCCAGCCGCTGGTAGACGAGCCCCTCGTAGCTGCGGCCGCCGCGCCCGGCGAAGAAGGCCCGGGCCTGGTCCACGCCGCCCCACTTCTCGTCGGCGAAGCTGATGGCGGTGTACTGCAGCGCCTCCGGCCAGATGTCGCCGCCCGGCGGCTTGCCGGTGACCCGGCTGCGCGCCACGTAGTGGTCGAGCAGGGCGGTGAAGGCCTCCACCGCCCGGCCGTAGTCGTCCATGCGGTAGCGGGCCCACCCCAGCTTGTAGAGGGCGCGGGGGTAGAGCGGGTGGTCGGGGAAGGCCTCGAGGTGCGCGTAGGCCTCCACCGCCCGCTCCAGCGACCCCGGCTTCACGGCGTCGAAGGCGGCGTCGCCGATGCGCACCCAGGCCTCGGGGACGAAGGGGCTGTCGGGGAAGCGGGCCACCAGGTCCTCGAAGGCGGTCACCGCCTCCTCGCCCTGCCCCATCTCCGAGAGGCAGTAGCCCAGCAGGTAGGCGATGCCGTGGAGGAAGCGGTAGCGGGGGAAGCCGGTGAGGAGGCGCTGGTAGAGGCCGATGGACGGGGCGTAGTTGCGCAGCGGCTCCGGCGGCGGGTCCTCCCCGGCGGCGACGGCGCGGCGCGCCTCCTCGCGCCACCGGGCCAGCTCCCGGTTCCAGTCGTCGTTCGACCGCTCGTAGTACAGCTCCGCCAGGCGGAACATGGCGTCGGGCGTGACCTGCGGGTCGTCCGGGTAGCGGGAGAGGAACTCCTCGAACCGGGCGACGGCGGCGGTGCGCTCGCGCCGCTCCTCCGCCTCCAGGGCGCGGATCTCCTTCTCCGACGCGTCGCCGGCGCGGCGGCGGCGCTCCTCCTGGCGCAGCTCCCAGAGCGCCCGGGCCTCGCCGCGCCAGCCGCGCGCCTCCTCCTCCATCCGGCGCACCGCCGCCGCGAAGTCCTGGAACCCGCCCGGCGCGGACACCCCGCGGGCCGGCGCCGCCGGGGCG
>JAKAEO010000221.1 GCA_021818285.1 Myxococcales bacterium | reverse complement strand
CCGCCACCGCCGCCGCGCTGCTGCTCGCGGGCCCCGCGCTCGCCCAGCAGTCCCTGACGCCGCCACCCCCGCCGCCCCGTCCGGCCGCCGCGCTGCCCCTCCCGCCGCCACCGCCGCCGGCGCCGGCGCCGGCGACCGCGCCGCCGGCCCGGGCCGAGGAGGCCGCTCCCATCGCGCCGCCCCCTCCCGCGCCGGCCACCGCCACCGCAGCCACCGAGGCGGAGCGGGTCCGGGCCTCGGCCCCGGCCGACGACGGCGACCCCGTCCTCGGCGTGCAGGTGGACGGAGGCTTCCCCGACGGCATCGGCGCCTCGCTGGTGTACCGGCCGATCTGGTTCGCGCGCTTCCACGGCGGCCCCACCTACAACTTCATCGGCTACGGGCTGCGGGCCGGCGTCACCGCGATCCCCTTCCACTTCATCTTCACCCCGACGATCTCGGCCGAGTACGGCCACGCCTTCGAGGCCGACGCCGGGGCGCTGGCGAGCAAGTTCGGGAAGCTCAGCGACACCGAGAAGGTGCTGCTGAAGCGCGTCGGCTACGACTGGGTCTCGGTGCAGGCCGGCCTGGAGACCGGCTCGCCGCGCCGCTTCGCCTGGTTCTTCCGCGCCGGCCTCTCCTGGGTCTGGACCGGCGTGCACGACTTCCAGGCGGCGGTCGCCGGCCAGACCGGAGCGACCCGCTTCACCTCCACCGACCCCAAGATCCGGGTGGTCACTCCCGCGGTGAACGCGGGCTTCTACCTCTTCTTCTGGTGAGCCCCGTCATGCGCCCGACCCGACCGCTCGCCCTCCTCGGCCTCCTCGGCCTCGCCGCCTGCGGCGGCCCGCTCCTCTCCGCCGAGGTGGTGGTGGATCGCTTCTGCCTCACCCAGAGCCTCACCGGCCTGCCGCCCGTCCTGGTGGCCGGGACCGTCACCACCCCGCCCGTCTCGGTGCCGTTCCAGCTCCCGCCGCTGCTGCGCACCAGCGGCTCGACCGCGGAGGTGGAGCTGCTCGACGGCAAGCTGACGGCGACCACCCCGGGGGTCACCCTCGACGGGATCGACCGGCTCGACCTGCTGCTCGGGCCGTCCCAGGTGCCGGCCGCCCACTACCTCAAGGCGGGCGCGGGGCCGGTGACCACCCTCCCCCTCTCCGGCGCCGGGGTGGACGTCGGCGGGATGATCAAGTCCGGGAACGTCGCGGTGGCCTTCACCGTCACCTCCAGCGGCCCGCCGCCGGCGTCCACCTGGGACGCCGACCTGGAGCTCTGCTTCCGCGGCAAGACCGTCGTCTCCTACTTCTGACGGCGGCGGCGCGGGCGCGCCCGCGCGGCGCGCCGGGCCGGGGCGCCCGGCGCCTCGGCCAGCAGGTCGGCCCCGGTGCAGAGGTCGCAGCTGCCGCCGCAGGGGTCGATGCGCTCGCCGAACCAGGCCACCAGCGACTGGTGCCGGCAGCGGGCCTCGTCGGCCAGCCGGTACATGGCCCGCACCTGGCGCCGCTGGGCCTGGACCAGGGCCGGGTCGCCACCTCCCGCCAGCCGGTCCCAGCCCGCCACGTCGGCCCAGGAGTAGAGCAGGACGCAGTCGGCGGGCCGGCCGTCGCGCCCCGCCCGGCCGATCTCCTGGTAGTAGCCCTCCACCGAGCGCGGCATGTCGCGGTGGACCACGAAGCGGACGTCGGCCTTGTCGATGCCCATGCCGAAGGCCACCGTGGCCACCACCACCTCGGCGACGCCGGAGAGGAAGGCGTCCTGGACGCGGTCGCGGTCGGCCGCCTCCATCCCGGCGTGGTACGCCGCCGCCCGCACCCGGTGCTTGCGCAGGAAGGCGGCGGTCTCCTCGGTGCTCTTGCGGGACAGGCAGTACACGATGCCGCTGTCGCCGCGGCGGGCGCCGAGCAGCCGCACCAGCGCGTCGCGCCCGGTCACGCCGCCCCGGCCGGCCGCGCCGGCGCCCCCCTTCTTGTAGGCGTGGAGCCTGAGGTTCGGCCGGAAGAACTCGCCGCGCAGCACCAGCGGCGCCTCCATGCCCAGCTGCTCGGCGATGTCCCGCACCACCTCGGCGGTGGCGGTGGCGGTGAGGGCCAGCACCGGCACGCCGAAGCGGCGCTTCAGCCCCTTGAGGTTCCGGTAGGCGGGGCGGAAGTCGTGGCCCCACTGGCTGATGCAGTGGGCCTCGTCCACCGCCAGCGCCGCGAGCCGCAGCCCCTCGAGCGCCGCCCCCACCGACGCCTCCAGCCCCTCGGGCGCGGCGTAGACCAGCTCGTAGGCCCCCTCCCGCACCCGGCGGACCCGCTCCCGCCGCTCCGCCGGGGCCAGGCTGGAGTTCAGGAAGGTGGCGCGGACGCCGGCCCGCTCCAGCGCGTCCACCTGGTCCTTCATCAGGGCGATGAGCGGCGACACCACCAGGGTGGTGCCGCCCAGGACGCGGGCCGGGATCTGGTAGGTGAGCGACTTGCCGGCGCCGGTGGGCATGACGCCGATGCAGTCGCGCCCGGCCAGCACCGCCTCGATGATGGCCTCCTGGCCCGGGCGGAAGGCGGCGTGGCCGAAGACCTCGCGCAGCACGCGCAGCGGCGGCGCGCGCCCGGCGCCGCGCAGCGCCGCCGCCAGGCCGCGCAGCGCCCCGATGCCGCCGGGATCGAAGAGGCCCGGCTCGCGCCGGAAGCGGGACCGCAGGGCCTCGAGCCGCGCGGCGCAGCGCGCCCGCAGCGCGGCGTCCTCCGGGGATCCCCGCGCCCACGCCTCGCAGAGCGCGGAGATCTCGCCGGCGACCTCCGGGGAGGACGTACCTACTTACCCGTGACCTTCGCGTCCTCGATGATCACCGGGTACGCGTAGCCGGCGCCGAAGTCCTTGTCGAGCCGCACCGTGCCCTTCACGGTCACGACGTCTCCCACCTTGACGTCGTCCTGGGTGGTCACGGTGATGTCGTTGTCCTTCTTGTCGGCGCGGCCGGAGCCGTCCTGCAGGTGGATCCAGTTCCGGCTCATGATGCCGGGCGAGAACTTCACCACCTGGCCCTTCACCGCCACCGTCTTCTCCTTCAGGGCGGCGCGGTGCGTCCAGACCTCCTCGACGGTCTTCCCCTCGGGGCCGCCCGCCTTGGCGATCTTCCCGACCTTGACGGTCGGCGCGGTGGCGGCGGCCTGGTGCTGCGCCGCCATCGAGGCCGGGCTCGGCATCTCGGCGCCGGCGCCGCCCGCGGGAGGCATCGCCGGGGCCGCCGCCGCGGCGTCGCCGCCGAGGGTGCCGAAGTAGACCAGCTCGAACTTGCGGTTCAGGGTCTTGGACTCGAAGTCCTTCATCGGGAAGGCGTTGGCCACCGTGACCTGGGCGCCGACGGCCGTCGGCGTCTGCGGGACGGCGGCCCAGACCTCGCCCGAGCCCGTGGCGAGCTTCAGGTAGCTGTAGGGCGGGGCGTCGGTCTTCTCCAGCACCTTGCCGGTGATGTTGTTGGTCGCGGACGGGGCGGCGGGCGCGACGACGGGGGCGGCCTGGACGGGCGACTCGGGCTTCTTGCAGGCCACCAGGGCCAGCGCGGCGGCGACGACGAGCAACGAACGCATGTGACGGATACCTCCGGTGTGGCCAGTCCTCGGGGGGGGGAGGGGCCGAGGGGCGCGTAGTTATACCCAAGAGAGCCCCCGATGGCGATGGCGAATCGTCCGATCGGCGGCGCCCCGGGACGCGCCCGTCAGCCGCGCAGCTTGTAGCCGGAGGCCAGCATGGCGTAGGCGCCCCCCAGCGCCGCGGCCGCGAGCGCCACCAGGATGGCCAGGCCGGCCAGGGGCGGCGCGTCGGAGATCCCCACCAGCCCCCAGCGCACGCCGTCCACCAGGTAGAAGACCGGGTTCGCGAGGGTCAGGGTCCGCAGGCCCGGCGGCAGCATCCGGGCGGAGTAGAACACCCCGCCGAGGAAGGTGAGCGGGGTGATCACGAAGGTCGGGAAGAAGTTCACCTGCTCGAAGGTGGCCGCCCAGATGGCCGTCATCACGCCGAGGGCGGCGAAGGCCACCGCCGCGAGCAGCACCAGGAGCAGGGCGAAGGCCGGGTGGGCCACGTGGAAGCCGGAGAAGGCGCCGGCCACCAGCCACATCACCCCGCCCACCAGCAGCCCCCGCAGCACCGCCGCGCACACGAAGCCGGCCAGCACCTCGCCGTGGGAGAGGGGCGTCACCAGCAGGTCCACCACCGTCCCCTGCAGCTTCATCACGAAGAGGGAGGAGGCGCTGTTCAGGTAGGCGTTGGTCACCACCCCCAGGGTCACCAGGCCGGGGACGATGAAGCGGGCGTAGGGCACCCCCTCGACGTCCTGCAGCCGCGCCCCCAGCGACCAGCCGAAGACCACGAAGTACAGGGTGGTGGTGACCAGCGGCGAGAGCAGCGTCTGGCCGGGCACCCGGAGGAAGCGGCGCACCTCCTTCGCCAGCAGCGTCCTCAGCCCCAGGCCGATCACCGCTCCTCCCGCTGCTCCCGCTCGCGCTGGAGCAGGGCCACGTAGACGTCCTGGAGCCGCTGCCCGGCGTTGCGCGCCATCAGCGCGGCCTTGTCCTCGAGCAGCAGCAGGCGGCCGCGGTCGATGACCGCGATGCGGTCGGCCAGCTCCTCGGCCTCCTCCAGGTAGTGGGTGGTGAGCACCACGGTGGTGCCGCGGTCCCGGAGGCGGCGCACGTGGCGCCAGAGCTGCTGGCGCAGCTCCACGTCCACGCCGGCGGTGGGCTCGTCGAGGAACAGGACCTGGGGGTCGTGGACCAGGGCCTTGCCGATGAGCAGGCGGCGCTTCATCCCGCCGGAGAGGGCCCGGGCGTTGGTGCCGCGCTTGGCCGCGAGGTCGAGCGCCCCGAGGATCTCCACCAGCCGCTCCTCGGAGAGGCGGACCCCGAAGTAGCCGGCCTGGAAGCGCAGCGCCTCCTCCACCGTGAAGAAGGGGTCGAAGTTGATCTCCTGCGGCACCAGGCCGATGGCGCGCCGGGTGAACTGGTAGTCGCGAACCACGTCGTGCCCGAGCACCCGCACCGTGCCGGCGGTGGCGCGGGCCAGGCCGGCCACCACCGAGATGAGCGTGGTCTTGCCGGCGCCGTTGGGCCCGAGGAGCCCGAAGATCTCGCCGCGCCGGACGTCGAGGTCCACGCCCGCCAGCGCCGTCAGGTCGCCCCAGCGCTTGACGAGGCCGCGGATCTCCACGACGTGGTCGTTCACCGGCGGAAATCTAACCGACCTCGACCCCGGCCGCGACCCTGGTACCCTGCGGGCATGGGCCGCCGCGACGCCTCGATCCGGGACGCCTCCCGCTGGGTCTTCAACCGGCTGGCGGAGGACTACGCGCGCCGGCCGCCCTACCCCGGCGCCCTGGTGGACCGGCTGGCGGCGCTGGCCGGCGGCCCCGGGGGCCGGGTCGCCGACCTGGGCGCCGGCGTGGGCCACCTCGCCCTGCCGCTGGCGGCGCGGGGGCTGCGGGTCTCGGCGGTCGAGCCGGCCGTGGCGATGCTGGGCGCGCTCGCGGCGCGGGCGCCGGCCG
>JAKAEO010000220.1 GCA_021818285.1 Myxococcales bacterium | reverse complement strand
GGAGCCGGCGCCGCCGGAGCGGCCACCGGGGCCGGCGCGGCGGGGGCGGGACGGACGGCGGCGGCGGGCCGCGGCGCCGGCTTGCTCTCCCCGCAGGCGGCGGCGACGAGGAGCGCGGCCACGGTGACGACTCGCGTCCTCATCGCGCCCCTCCCGCCGCCGGCCGGGCCGGCTTGGCCTTGGTGTCCACGAACATGAAGGCGGTGAGCAGGAACTTGGCGTTCAGGATCACCTTGCCGTTCACGTCCTTGGGCTGCTCGAGGGTGATGTTGTTCACGTTGACGATGCGGCGCAGCCGCCCCAGCGAGTCGAAGAAGGTGGCGATCTCGTGGAAGTTGCCGGTCACCGTCATGGGGATGGGCAGCCGCGCGTAGAACCCCTCCGTCACCGGCGCCTGCGGCTCGATGGTCCCGATGTCCAGGCCGGCCTTGGCGGCGCGGTCCTGGAAGAGCTGGAGCAGCTCGTCGATCTTCTTCTCCTCGGGCAGCTCGGAGAGCGCCTCGGCCAGCCGCTGCTCCAGCAGCTCCTTCTCCCGCCGGAACTGGTTCAGGTTGTTGGCGATGGCGGTCTTGTCGATGAGGTCGTCGTTGAGCTTCTTCTGCTCGGCCCCGGCCCGGCCGATCGCCTTCTCGTAGTCGGCGATGGAGTTGCCGAAGGTCGGGACGCCGACGACGAAGTAGTTCAGGGCGGTGGCGGCCACGGCGATGGCCGCGGTCACGCCGGCGAGGAGCCCGATGGGTGCCTTGGAGAGGCGCTCGAGGAACCGTTCCATGGCGTCACCTGGCCTTCGGCGCGGGGGCCGCCGGCGCCGGCGTCGCGCCCGGCGCCGCCGCCGCCATGCGGGGCGCGGCGGTGTAGTTGGCCGTGGCGGTGAGGACGAAGTCCACCAGCTTCACGCGCCCGTCGGCGCGGGCCGCCGTCTTCCGCAGCTCGACGTTGGCGAAGTAGGGAGAGTGGCGCAGCGCCGCCATGAAGGCCGAGACGTCGTCGATGGTGGCGGCGCTGCCCTCGAAGGTCACCGCGCCGCCCTTCTCGTCGAACTTCTTCAGCCAGAGGCGGGCGGGGATGATGGTGGCCAGGTCGTCGAGCATGCGCACCGGCCCCTGCCGCCCGGCGCGCAGCTTGTCGAGCACCGCCAGCTTGTCCTTGAGCTCCGCCTGCTGCGCCTTGATGTTCTTCACCTCGCCGATGATGCGCTCGAGCTGGGCGATCTCGTCCCGGGTGCGGCGGAGCTTCTCCTGGCGCGCCGCCAGGTCCGAGGCCCGCGAGCTGGACCAGAAGTAGTTCCCCACGAAGACCAGGCCCACCACCAGGACGGCGAGCACCAGCTTCTGGCGTCCCTCCAGCTTCTTCTTCGAGATCCGGACCGGGAGCAGGTTGATGCGGATCATGGCTACTTGTCCCCCGGGCGCCGAAGGGCGAGCCCGACCGCGACGGCGGCGCTGGCCGAGGCCTGCTGCACCACGGCGGCGTCGAAGCGCTTGTGGTCGACGTCGATGGCCTTGAAGGGGTTCAGCTGATCCACCGGCACGCCGGCGCGGGCCTCGATCACCTTGGCGAGCGCCGGGACGCGGGCGGTCCCGCCCGAGAGGTAGACGCGGGCGATGCGGTTGTCGGCCGCGGTGGCGGCGTAGAAGTCGAGGGAGCGCTGGATCTCGCCGGCCATCTGGTCGGCGACGCCCTGGATGACCCGCTCCACCTCCTGCGGGACCACGGCGTCGGTCTCCCCCTGCCCGCCCACCTTGAGCGCCTCGGCCTCGTCGTAGGAGATGTTCAGCTGCTTCTGGATCTCCTCGGTGAAGGCGTTGCCGCCCATGGTGATGTCGCGGGTGAAGGTGGTGATCCCGTTGGCGATGATGTTGATGTTGGCCACCGCCGCGCCGACGTTGATGAGCACCACCGTCTCGCCCGGCGCCGGCTCGTAGTTGGCCTCGTAGGCGTTCTGGACGGCGAAGGCGTCCACGTCCACGACGTTCACCGTCAGGCCCGCCTCGGCGCAGACCGAGGTGTAGTCGTTGATCATGTCCTTCTTGGCGGCCACCAGCAGGACGTCCATCTGGCCGGCCGCGTCGCCGGCCGGCGTCAGGATCTGGGTGTCGATGTTGACGTCCTTGACGTCGAAGGGGATGTACTGCTCCGCCTCCCACTGGATCGACTCGTCCAGCTCCTCCTGCGTCATGCGGGGCAGCTGGATCTTCTTGATGATCACCGAGTGGCCGCGGACCCCGATGGCCACCTCCTTGGCCTTGACCTTCTGCTCCGCGAGCAGCCCGCGGATGGCGTCGACGATGGCCGACGAGTTCATCAGCGCGCCGTCGACGATGGCCTCGGGCGGCAGCCTCGACTCGCCCCAGGCGACGAGCGCGTAGCCGCCCTTCCGCTCCCGGAGCTGGACGAGCTTCACGCTGCTGGATCCGATGTCCAGGCCGACGGCGAGCTTGCTCTTCGCCATGGCGCTCCCTTCCCGTGCGGCGGCACCCCCGCCGCCCTAGGTCCTGCCCCGCTTCCCGCCGAAGACCTTGGCCCGGTCGGAGGGGGTCAGCCCCAGCGCCAGGATGATCTTCCTCTTCGTGTCCACGCGGCACTCGCGGCCGCCCTCGATGCGCGCCAGCGTCAGCGGCGAGATGCCCGCCTTGCGGGACAGCTCGGCCTTGGTGAGGAGCTGCTCCTCGCGGAGCTTGCGCACCCGGTTGGGCGCCCGCTCCTCGCCGGTCTGCACCGCGTCCGCCCGCCCTCGTCGCGTGGACATGCGGGACCCACGCTACGCGATCCCCGCGGGGACGATCAAGAAACCGGCCTGGCGCCGATATCGGGCGTTTAGGGGGAATTGTGTGCAAGCGAGCGTGAGGGACGCGTCAGGGACGCATACTGATGCATCACTTCGCTCAGGGCTCGCCGCCGCCCAGCCCGTACTCCTTGATCTTGTAGAGCAGCGCCCGGTAGGAGAGCTCCAGCAGCGCGGCGGCGCGGGTCCGGTTCCCGCCGGTCCGCTCCAGGGCCCGCCGGATCAGCGCCTCCTCCAGCGCCCGCGCCTGCCGCTTCACCGACAGGTCGTCGCCGGCCAGCGGGGGCTGGCCGGGACCGGGCGGCGCCCGGACGGCGTCCGGCAGGTCCTCCTCGCGCACCAGCGGCCCGTCGCAGAGGATCACCGCGCGCTCCACGGCGTTCTCCAGCTCGCGGACGTTGCCGGGCCAGCGCCAGGCAAGGAGCACCTCCAGCGCCTCGGGGGTGAAGCCGCCGGGCGGCCCCTCGGGGCGGAGCCGGGCGAAGCGGGCCAGGAAGTGCCCCGCCAGGAGGGGGACGTCTCCCGGCCGCTCCCGCAGCGGCGGCAGCCGCAGCCGCACCACGTCGAGCCGGTAGCGCAGGTCCTCGCGGAACTCCCCGCGCCGCACCGCCTCGGCGAGGTCGCGGGCGGAGGCCGCCACCACCCGCACGTCCACCCTCTGCGACCGGGTGTCGCCGACGCGCCGCACCTCCCCGTCCTCGAGGAAGCGCAGCAGCTTCACTTGAAGGGGCGGCGGCAGCTCGCCGATCTCGTCGAGGAAGAGCGTGCCGCCGTCGGCCTCCAGCGCCAGCCCGCGCTTGTCGCGGGAGGCGTCGGTGAAGGCGCCGCGGACGTGCCCGAAGAGCTCCGACTCCATCAGCTCGGCCGGGATGGCGCCGCAGTTCACCGCCACGAAGGGGAAGCCGGCCCGCGGCGAGAGGTCGTGGAGCGCCCGGGCCACCAGCTCCTTGCCGGTCCCGGACTCGCCCTGCAGCAGCACCGTGGCCTTCATCGGCGCCACCCGGGCCACCTGGCGGCGCAGCTCGGCCATGGGCTCCGACGCCCCCACCAGGTTGTCGATGCGGTACTCGGAGGCCAGCTCGCGGCGCAGCCGCCGGTTCTCGCGCCAGAGCCGCTCGCGCTCCTCGGCCTTGCGGATGACCAGCACCACCTCGTCGGGGCGGAAGGGCTTGGAGAGGTAGTCGTAGGCCCCGGCCTTCATCGCCTCGATGGCGGCGTCGTGGCTGCCGTAGGCGCTCATGGCGATGAAGGTGAGGTCGGGCCAGCCCTCGCGGACCCGCCGGAGCAGCTCCAGCCCGCCCATGCGCGGCATCCGGACGTCGGAGAGCACCAGGTCGTAGTCGCGGGCGGCCAGCTCCTGGAGGGCCTCCTCGCCACCCGGCACCGCGCGCGCCTCCCAGCCGTGGTCCCGGAGGATCACCGCGAGGAGGTGGCGCATCGACTCCTCGTCGTCGACGATGAGGACGTTGTGGAAGGCCACGGGAGGCGATGCTAGCACGCGGCCGGAAGCCGCAGCGTGAAGCGGGCGCCCCGCCCGGGCGGGCTCGACGCGGCGATCTCGCCGCCCATGGCCGTGAGGATCCCGTGGCAGATGGCCAGCCCCAGCCCGGTCCCCTGCCCCGGCTCCTTGGTGGTGAAGAACGGGTCGAAGATCCGCGGCAGGTCGGCCGCGGGGATCCCGGGGCCGCTGTCCTCCACCTCGACCTCCACCGCGCCGCTCCCGGCGCGCGCGCGCACCGTGACCCGGCCCGCGCCCCCCACCGCGTCGCCGGCGTTGAGCAGCAGGTTGAGGAACACCTGCGAGAGCTGGTGCTCGTCGGCCCGCACCCGCGGCAGGCCCGGCGGGAGCTCGAGCGCCACCTCCACCTCGCGGAAGCGGGCCTGCACCCGCGCCAGGCGCAGCGCCGCCTGCAGCGGCGCCGCCAGGTCGATGGGCAGCAGCGCGGGCGCGGCGGGCCTCGCGAAGTCGAGCAGCTCCCGGACGGTGCGGTCGATGCGGGCGGCGGCGCCGGCGATGCGCTCGACGGCCTCGGCCAGCTCCGGCGGCCCGCCGGCGGGCAGGCGCGTGCGGGCCACCTCCGCGTAGCCGGCGATGGCGCCGAGCGGGTTCCCCACCTCGTGGGCCAGCCCGGCGGCCAGCCGCCCCACCGTGGCCAGCTTCTCCGAGCGGAGCAGCGACTCGCGCGCCTCGGCCAGGGCCCGGTTGGCGGCGGTGAGCTCGTCGACCTTGGCGGCGAGCCGGGCCCGCTCCTCGGCGAGGGCGCCGGCCACCCGCTCGAAGGCCACCGCGGCGCGGGAGAGCGAGAGCTCGCCGTCGCCGAGCGGGGGCAGCTGCCCCGGCCCCTGGGGGCCGAGGGAGGAGGCGGCGGCGAAGAGCCGCTCCAGCGGGCGGGCCACCAGCCGCGGCAGCAGCACCGCGCCGAGCCCCAGCACCGCCAGCGCCGAGAGCCCGACCAGCAGCCCGAAGCGCTGGGCGTCCAGGGCCCGGCGGGCGAGGAGCGGCAGGCCCAGCGCCAGGAGGAGCGCGCTCGAGGCCGCGGCCAGGGCGGCCGCGACGGCGAGGAGCAGGAGGCGCGGGCCGGGGCGCATCGGCTCAGCGGAAGATCGCCAGGGTGGGCACCAGCCGGGCCAGCCAGCCGCCCAGCCAGAGCCACTGGAGGGCGCCGGCGGCGAGGAAGGGGCCGAAGGGAACGGCGTTCTTCGGGGGGACCCAGTCGTCGTCGGTCGTGGTCGGTG
>JAKAEO010000219.1 GCA_021818285.1 Myxococcales bacterium | reverse complement strand
GGCGGAGTGTATCCTGCGGCCGTGCGGCTCCGCGACCGGAACACCCGGCGGCTCGGCGAGGAGGAGTTCGACGTCCTGGTGGTCGGCGGCGGCGTGAACGGCGCCGCGGCGGCGGCGGCCCTCTCGGCCCGCGGCGCCCGGACCGCGCTCGTCGACCGCGGCGACTTCGCCGGGGAGACCAGCCAGGCCTCCTCCAACCTCGCCTGGGGCGGGATCAAGTACCTCGAGTCGCTGGAGGTCGGGCTGGTGCGCCGCCTCTGCCAGGGGCGCAACCAGCTCATCCGCGGCTACCCCTCGACGGTCCAGGAGATCCGCTTCCTGCTGGTGCACGAGCGCGCCTTCCGCCGCTCCCGCGCCGCCGTCTGGGCCGGGACGCTGGCCTACTGGGCGCTGGGCGGCTTCTTCACCCGGCGGCCCCGCCTGCTCTCCCGGGCCGGCCTGGAGCGGGAGGAGCCCTGCGTCGACCCCTCGGCCGCCGACGGCGCGGTGGAGTACTCCGACGCCTTCTTCCACGACAACGACGCCCGCTTCGTCTGGGGGCTGCTGCGCGCGGCGCTGGACCACGGGGCGGCCGCCGCCAACTACGTCGAGTCGCTGGGCGCCTCGCGGGAGGGCGACCGCTGGACCACGCGGGTCCGGGACCGCGAGACCGGCCGGGAGCTGCGGGTCCGCTCGCGGCTGCTCCTGAACGCCTGCGGCCCCTGGGCCGACCGGCACAACCAGCTCACCGGCCAGCGCACCCGCCACCGCCACGTCCTCTCCAAGGGCGTCCACCTGGTGGTGCCGCGGGTGACGCCCCACCACCGGGTCATCGCCTTCTTCGCCGACGACGGCCGGCTCTTCTTCGCGATGCCCATGGGGCCGCGCACCTGCATCGGCACCACCGACACCCCGGCCTCCTCGCCCGAGGTGGAGGTCACGCCCGAGGACCGGCGCTTCGTGCTCGACAACATCAACAAGCGGCTGCGGCTGCCGCGCCCGCTCGGCGAGGCCGACGTGGTGGCGGAGCGCTGCGGCGTCCGGCCGCTGGCGGTGGGCGCGGAGGGGGCGGCCGGGCGCGACTGGGTCCAGCTCTCGCGCCGCCACGTCATCGAGGCCGACGAAGGCGCCGGCCACCTCACCGTCTTCGGCGGCAAGCTCACCGACTGCCTGCACGTCGGCGAGGAGGTGTGCCGGGAGGTGGAGCGGCTCGGCGTTCCCCTGCCCCGGCCCGGGGCGCCCTGGCACGGCGAGCCGCCGGCGGAGGCCCACGAGGAGTTCCTCCGGCAGGCGAGCCGGATGGGGCTCGACGCCCGGACCCCGGCCGGCTCCTCGGAGCCGCTCTCGGTGCGGCTCTGGCGGCGCTACGGGGCCGACGCGCCCGGCCTGCTCCAGGCCATCGGCGAGGACCCGCGCCGGGCCGAGCTGCTCATCGAGAACGCCGAGTACCTGCGCTGCGAGCTGGAGCTCGCGGCGCGGCGCGAGATGGTGGTGACGCTCGACGACTTCCTGCGGCGCCGCTCCAAGATCGCCCTGGTGGCGCGGCGCGAGGAGATCCTGCGCGCCCGGGGGCTGCGGGAGGCCTGCGAGCTGCTCTTCGGCGACCGGGCGGAGGAGAAGCTGGCCGAGTGGACCCGCTCCGCGCCGCGGGGACTCGCGCCGTAGGGGCGGCGCCCGTCCCCGCCCTACTTCTCGTGGGTGCTCTTCACGTACAGCTCGCGGAGCTGCTTCGCGTCCACGTCGCCGGGGGCGCCGGTCATGAGGTCGGTCCCCTTCTGCGTCTTGGGCCAGGCCACCACGTCGCGCAGCGACTCGGCCCCGGTGAGCAGCATCACCAGCCGGTCCATGCCGATGGCGATGCCGCCGTGGGGCGGCGCCCCCATCTTCAGGGCGTCGAGCAGGAAGCCGAACTTGCTCTCGGCCTCCTCCTCGCCGATGCCCATGGCCTGGAAGACCCGGGCCTGCACCGCCGGGTCGTGGAGCCGGATGGAGCCCCCGCCGATCTCGAAGCCGTTCAGCACCAGGTCGTAGCGCCAGCAGTAGACGCGCCCCGGGTCGGTCTCGAGGTACTGCACGTCCTGGTCGCGCGGCCGGGTGAAGGCGTGGTGGGCCGCGGCCCACTTGCCCGACTCCTCGTCGAGCTCGAAGAGCGGCGGGTCCACCACCCAGAGGAACTGCCACTGGCCGCCCGAGCCGTACTCGGGGATGAGCCCCATCCGCTTGGCGAGGTGCACCCGGAGGTTGGCCATCACCGTGTGGACGGTGGACTCCTTGCCGAACTGGAAGAGCAGCAGGTCGCCGGCCTGGGCCCCGCAGGCCTCGTTCACCGCCTGGCGCAGCGCCGGGGTGATGGTCTTGGCGAACGGGGACTGGGTCCACTCCCCGCCCTCGTTCACCTTGGCCCGGGCCAGCCCCTTGGCCCCCATGCCCTTCACGTACTCCTCGAGCTTGTCGATCTCGGTGCGCGAGAGGTTGGCCGAGGCCGGCACCCGCATCGCCTTGACGATGCCCTTGGCGTTCACGGCGTCGAGGAGCAGCGGCACGCCGCCGCCCTGGTGCCGGCGCACCAGCTCGGTGAGCACCACGTGCGGCATGCCGAAGCGCAGGTCGGGCTTGTCGTTCCCGTACCTGGCCATCGACTCGTCGTAGGGCATGCGCGGGAAGGGGCGGGGCAGGTCGACGCCCAGCACCTCCTTCCACAGCGTCCGCACCAGCCCCTCCATCACCTCGAAGACGTCGTCCTGGGAGACGAAGCTCATCTCCACGTCGATCTGGGTGAACTCGGGCTGGCGGTCGAGCCGCAGGTCCTCGTCGCGGAAGCAGCGGACGATCTGGAAGTACCGGTCGAAGCCGGCGATCATGTACAGCTGCTTGAAGAGCTGCGGGCTCTCCGCCAGGGCGTAGAACTTGCCGGCGTTGAGGCGGCTCGGGACCAGGAAGTTGCGCGCCCCGCCCGGCGTGTACTTCACCATGAAGGGCGTCTCCAGCTCCAGGAAGCCCTGCCCGGTGAAGTAGTTGCGGGTGAGGTGGTTCACCCGCGCCCGGGTCATCAGGGTCCTCTGCAGCGGCGCCCGGCGCAGGTCGAGGAAGCGGTACTGGAGCCGCTTCTCCTCCGCGGTGTCGATCTGGTCGTCCACCGGGAAGGGGGTGGGCTCGCTGCGGTTGAAGATCTCGAGGTCGCCGGCGTGGATCTCGATCTGGCCGGTCTTCAGCTTGGGGTTCACGTTGCCGCCGCGCGAGACCACCTTGCCGCGCACGCCGATGCAGTACTCCAGCCGCAGCTTCTCCGCGGTCTCGTGGACCTCGGGCCGCACGTCCTGCTCGAAGACCACCTGGGTGAGGCCGTCGCGGTCGCGCAGGTCGACGAAGACGGCGCCGCCGTGGTCGCGCCGGTTCGCCACCCAGCCGAAGAGGACGACCTCCTTGCCGACGTCGTCCTGGGTGAGCTGGCCGCAGCTGTGGGTGCGCTTGATCTCGGTGATGAAGCGGGGCAACGGATCCTCCCGGTCGGGGACCCCGCAGGTAACACCCCGAAAAGCGGGAGGTCAAGCGCGGCGCGTCGAGGATCCCGCGCCCTTTCCGCCCCTCGCCCCGGCCCCGTCCCCCAGGGGGAGACGGGGCCACGGAGCGAGCCGGCGGCCGGGCGAATCAGGGCAGCTTGTAGCTCATCTTCGACCGGGTGATGAACTGCCCCGTTCCTTCGACCGCGGGGCGGACGCCGATGCGGGTGAACTCGTAGCCGCCGGTGATCCCGGACATCTTCCCGGTCCCCCCGGTGAAGGTCGCGGTCCCCTTGCTGGCGGCGCCCACCTTGCCGGTGGCCGCCTCGGTGCTGAAGATCTGGTCGCCGTCGGGCCGGGTGAAGACGCAGGAGTTCGTGAAGTTCTGGTACTCGCCGTTCACCGCGTGGACCGACCCGAGGCAGCGGACCGAGGCCGCGTGCGTCGGCCCCTTGCCGTCGTCGCTCAACGACGCGCCGAGATACTCCCATGTGATCTGCAGCCTGTCCTTCCCCATGGGCAGCACCTTCAGGGCGTTGCTGCCCATGGAGGTGCTGGAGTAGCTCCCTTCCTTCGGCATGGGCGCGGCCTCCTCCCCGACGGCCGCGTAGCCGGCACCCAGGATCACCACGACTGCCAGGATCTTCGCTCGCATGAGTTCCCCCGTCTCGCGCGATGTCGCGGGAACCCCGGTGGTGCGGTCGCGGGATGCGGGCTCCCGTCTGCCCGAGGTGAGGGTCGCGCTCGAGGCGACCGGTCGATGCGTCCGGACCTCGCCCCTCCCCCGGCGCGGACGACAACAGAACCGCTCGCCTCCTGCCACAGTGACCCCGGCGGATTGGTGGGTCCCCTCCTGCGGGGGCCAATACGGCGGGTCAATCGGCCGGGGCGGCGGCCGCGGGCCCGGGGCCAGACGGGGCGGCCGCGGCCCGCAGGTCCCTGAGCTTCAGCTGCAGCCGCCGGGTCCCGTCCCACTCGTCGAAGCCCAGTGTCACCGCCGCCTCCACCTCTCCCTGGCACAGCGCGGCCTGCTCCCCCAGGTGGAACCCGATGGCGTCGAGCCCGGGCGCGAAGCCGAGCTTGAGGTGCACGCCGCCGGCGCCGACGGTGCGGGCCCGGGTGGGCCGGCCGGTGAAGGCGAAGACCGGCTCGGGGTGGCCGGCGCCGAAGGGGGCGAGCTTCTCGAGGTCCAGCGCCGCCCGCTCGGTGGCCTCGGCCGGGTCGAGCCGCCCCTCGATGCGGCAGCGCCCCACCAGCTGCTCGGGCGAGAGCCGCTCGGCGGCGTGGCGCTCGAAGGCCTCGCGGAAGGGCTCCAGGGCCGCGGCCTGCACGGTGACCCCGGCGGCGTGGCGGTGGCCGCCGAAGCGGGTGAGGTGCGGGGCGCAGGCGGCCAGCGCGTCGTAGAGGTGGAAGCCCTCGACGCTGCGGCCGCTCCCCTTCCCCGCCGCGCCGTCGAGCCCCACCAGCACCGCCGGCCGGTGGAAGCGCTCCACCACCCGCGAGGCGACGATGCCCACCACCCCCGGGTGCCAGCCCTCGCGCCACAGCACCAGCCCCCGGGCGCCGGCCCGCACCCGCGCGGCGGCCGCCTCCAGCGCCTCGTCGAGGATGCGCCGCTCGATCTCCTGGCGCGAGCGGTTCTCCCCGTCCAGCTCCTCCGCCAGCCGCCGCGCCTCCTCGGCGTCGCCGGTGGCGAGCAGCCGCACCCCGCGCCCGGCGTCGTCCAGGCGGCCGGCGGCGTTGAGGCGGGGCGCCAGCCGGAAGCCCACCTGCCCCGCCGCCACCGGGACGCCGGGCGGCACGCCGGCGACGCGCTTCAGCGCCTTCACGCCGGGCCGGCGCTCCGCCGCCAGCTCCAGCAGCCCCTGGCGCACCAGGATGCGGTTCACGCCGGTGAGCGGGACCACGTCGGCGATGGTGCCGAGCGCGACGAGGTCCAGCGCCTCGCGGAGGTTCGGCTCCGGCCGGGCGGCGCCGAAGCGCCCGGACTCGCGGAGCCGCCGGCGCAGCGCCATGCACAGGGCGAAGGTCACGCCAGATCGGAA
>JAKAEO010000218.1 GCA_021818285.1 Myxococcales bacterium | reverse complement strand
AGGGTGCGGGTGTAGCCGGGCGGCAGGGTCGCGCCCACGGCGTGGGGGACGAAGCGCCGCCCGCCGGCCTCGGCCTCCTGCAGGGCCACCGCCTCGCCGGTGGCGGGGTCGATCCCCACCGGCCGGCGCCCCGGGAGCATGCAGAGCCGGCCCCCCGCCGGCAGCGCCACCGGGCGCTCGGCCGGCAGGAACGTCTCCTCCCCGCTCCGGGCCGCCGCCAGCAGCCGGGGGTGGTCGTAGACCACTCCCTGGTCGTCGGCGAAGAGGAGACGGGGGCCGCGCACGCGTTCCACCCATAACACGGAGCATTTCCCTCGTCCTTCCGGCCCCTTGCCCTCGTACCCTGCTCGTGGGACGCCGGCGTGGGAATTCCGGCGGCGGCGGCCCGGTTTTCGCGTGGAAAATCGAGGACGAGCACGCGCCCCACCGCGCGGGTAGACTCGACAGTCACGAGACCGATGATCGACCTGCGCCGACAGAGCGACCGAACGCGCGCCGAGTTCGAGTCCCTCGTGCAGCAGCACCTCGACACCCTCTACGCCGCCGCCCTCCGCCTCACCCGGGACGGCAAGGACGCCGAGGACCTGGTGCAGGACGCGGTGCTCCGCGCCTACCGCTTCTTCGACAAGTTCGAGCGCGGCACCAACTTCCGGGCCTGGATCTTCAAGATCCTCACCAACACCTTCATCAACCGTTACCGCCGGGTGGTGAAGGAGCGCTCGCTGGTGGACGGCCCGGAGACCGAGGCGGTGACCGAGCAGTTCGTCTCCCGGGAGGCGGCGGAGCAGGCGGCCGACCCGGAGCGCCACTTCCTCGACCAGCTGGTCTCCGACGACGTGGTGAAGGCCATCGACGCGCTGCCCATCGACTTCCGCATGGTGGTGATCCTCGCCGACCTGCAGGAGTTCTCCTACAAGGAGATCGCCGACATCCTCGCCATCCCGGTGGGCACGGTGATGAGCCGGCTCTTCCGGGGACGCCGCCTCCTGGAGAAGGCGCTGCTCGCCTACGCCGCCGAGTCGGGCCACGTGACCACCCGCGCCGACGGCAGCATCGACCTGGAGGCGGCCCGGCGCCGCCGGGCAACGTGACGCCATGACCCTCGACCCCTTCCGCCCCGCCATGGACTGCGCCGAGATCGGGCGCTCCGCCGAGGCGCTGCTCGACGGCGAGTTCGACGACCGGGAGCGCGCCGAGGCCGAGGCCCACCTGTCCGCCTGCGACCGCTGCCGCGGAGCGGTGGAGAAGCTGGCGCGCACCCGCACCGCCGTCCGCGAGAAGCTGCGGGCGGCGATGGGGCCGTCCTCCCCGCACGGCCGGGCCCCGGCCGCGCTCCGCGCCCGGATCGCCGAGGCCCTGGACCGCGACCGGCTCCCCTGGTGGCGGCGGGCCCTCGCGCCGCTGCCGCTGGCGGCGGCGGCCGCCTGCGCCGCCGGGGCGATGCTGGTGCTCTGGACCCACGGCAAGGCCGACTCGCTGGCCGAGGAGACCGCGGCCTGGCACTCGCGCGACCTGCCGCTGGACGTCACCACCGCCTCGCTGGGCCCCGACTCGGTGGCCCGCTGGTTCCGGGGCAAGGTGGACTTCAACACCCGCCCGCCCGAGTTCCGCCGGGCCGGCGTGAAGCTCCTCGGCGGCCGCGTGTCCAGCATCCGCGACCGGCCCTGCGCCTACATGCGCTACGAGCTGCCGCCCTCCGCCGACGGCGCCCAGAAGCCGCACGGACCGCTGGGGCTCTTCATCCTCGACGACCCGCAGCACCGCTTCGGCGAGGCCGGCCGCGAGGTGCGCGTCGGCCCGGAGACGGTCCGGCTCCTCAACGCCCGCGGCTACAACGTCGCGGTGTGGCGCAAGAACGAGATCGTCTACTCGCTGGTCTCCGACATGGACGAGCCCTCGCTGGAGCGGCTGGTCGAGGCGGCCCTGTCGGCCCAGCGCTGACCGGCCGGCGCGGCGCCCCGGCGGCGGGACGCCGCCGGGCCCTTTCTTTGACAGGCCTCTCGGCTCGCCATTAGGATTTCCCAGGCTTTCTTCATGGTTGGCGCGTTCCGGCGCCGCCCGGGAACGTTCATGCCCAAGAAGATCCTCCTCATCGAGAACGACGCGGCCACCGCGGCGGACCTGGCGCGCGCGCTCGAGGCGCGCGGGGTCGAGACCCGGGTCACCGGCGACGGCAAGGAGGGGCTGGAGCTGGCCCGGGACGAGCGCCCGGACGCCATCGTCCTCTGCGTCGAGCTGCCCAAGATGTCCGGCTACTCGGTCTGCCAGAAGCTGCGCAAGGACGAGGGGCTGAAGGGCATCCCGCTCCTGCTCACCAGCGCCGAGGCCACCGAGGAGACCTTCGAGGCCCACCGGAAGCTCAAGGCCCGGGCGGACGCCTACCTGCTCAAGCCCTTCACCGCCGCGGCGCTGCTCGGGAAGCTGGACGAGCTGGTGGCGCTGCCGCAGGCGCCCGCCGCCGAGGAGCTGGTCACCCTCGACGACGTGGAGGAGCTCTCCGGGGAGATCCCCCTCATCCCGCCCGGGGAACGGGTGCGGAGGAGCGACGCCCTCCCGGACCAGGACGAGGACCTGAAGCTCCTCGACGACGCCTTCGACCAGATCTCCGCGGAGCCGCCGGCCACCCCGGCCGAGCCCCCGGCCCGGCCGCTCCGCGCCACGCCGCCACCGGCGCCGCCGCCGGCCTTCGAGCCTTCGCTCGCCGACGAGCAGCCGATGGCCCGCGAGGAGCTGCGTGCCGCCTCGGAGTTGCTCCCGGCCGGCGACGAGGCCTCGGCCCACGCCGAGATCGACCGGCTCGGCGAGGAGGCCGACGCCGCCCTGGCCGCCCTCGGGGCCGACGAGTCCGCCGGCCCGGAGCTGCTCCTGGACGAGCCGCCGGTCGCGCCGCGCCCGGCCGGCCCGGAGACGCCGCGCGCCGCCGCGATCCCCATCCCCGGCGCCGAGCCGCCCGCCACGGCGGGCCCGGCTGCGGGCGGCCTCCTCGCCGAGAAGGACGCGGAGATCCGGCGGCTGGAGGACCGGGTGGCGCAGCTGCTCATCGACCTGGGCCGCGCCCGGGACGGCGCCGGCGCCGAACATCGCCCCCAGGCCGACCAGGAGCTCGCCGCGGCCCGCGCCGAGGCGCGGCGCGAGGCCGATGCCCGCCGCCAGGCCGAGGACCGGGCCCGGCGCGCCGAGGAGGCGCAGCGCCGGGCCGACGAGACCCGGCAGCAGGCGGAGGAGGGACAGCAGGCCGCCGAGGAGGCGGTGCGCCGGGGCGAGGCCGACGCCCGGGCGGTGGCCGAGGCCCTGCACGAGGCCGAGGAGGCGCAGCGCGCCGCCGAGGAGGGCCGGGGCGCCGCGGAGGCTGCGCTCCGGGAGGCCGCGGAGCAGGTGCGCAAGGTCGGCGAGCGGGCCGGGATGCTGGAGGCGGAGGTGGCCTCGCTGCGGCTGCGCGTCGAGGAGAGCGAGCAGACCGCCAGCCTGAAGGCCGCGCAGCTGGACGAGGCGGTGGCCCACCACGGCGCGCTGGGCGAGCAGATCACCGCCCTGACCGCGCAGCTCACCCTGGCCGAGGGCGCCCGCGGCGAGGCGGAGTCGCTGCGCGCCGAGCTGGAGGCGGCGCGCGGCGCGGTGGAGGAACGGCGCGCCGAGGCCGAGCGCCGGGCCGGCGAGCAGGCGCGTCGCATCGCCGACCTCGAGGCCGTCGTCGCCAAGCACGAGGAGCGGGTCGTCAAGGCCTACCAGAAGATCAAGGGCGACGAGAAGATCCGCGAGAAGACGCGCAAGGCCCTGGCCATCGCCCTGCAGCTGCTCGACGAGCGCATCGCCGCCGCCCCGGCGAAGGAGCCCGGCGACCCCGTGCCGCGCCGCGAGTAGCGGCGCCCGCGCCCCGCCGGCGCCTCCCCTACCCGCGTCGGGCGCGGCGCCGCAGCGCCGCCCGGACGTCGGCCAGCTCCCGCACGCCGAGGAGCCGCGCCGCCGCGAAGGCGGCGGCCGCGCCGGAGGCGACGGGCACCAGCGCCAGCAGCGCGTGGCGCGCCAGGCCGCGCCCCGGGACCACCGGCAGCAGCAGCGCGTGGGCGCCCCAGGCGGCGGCCGCCAGGACCGCCGTCGCCAGCCCGACCCGCGCGAGCTGGCGCCAGACGCCGGCGGCGCCGAACCCGCCGTGGCGCACCTTCCAGGCCACCGCCAGCACCGCGAAGTTGGCGCCCGCGGCCAGGGAGGTCCCGAGCGCCACGCCCCGGTAGCCGAGCACCGGGTGGAGCACCAGGTTGAGCAGCAGGTTCGCGGCCATGCCCAGGACGCTCCCCAGCACCGGGACCCGCGCCTCCCCGAGCGCGTAGAAGGCCGGGGCCAGCACCTTGACCCCGGAGTAGGCGTAGAGCCCGACGGCGTAGAAGGCGAGCGCCTGCGCCGTCCCGGCGGTGTCCTCGGCCCCGAAGCGGCCGTGCTGGTAGACGAGGGCGATGATGGGCGAGGCCAGCACCAGGAGCCCCACCGTCGAGGGCACGTTGAGGAAGGCGACCAGCCGCATCGCCTGGCCCAGGGTGTCGCGCACGCCGTCGAGGTCGCGCGCCGCGGCGCGCAGCGCCACGCCGGCGCCGGCCACCGTGGCGATGGCCACGCCGAAGACCCCCAGCGGGAACTGCATGAGCCGGAAGGCGAAGTTCAGCCAGGTCACCGCCCGGGGCTCGTGCGAGGCGAAGATGGTGTTGACGACGATGTTCACCTGGGTCGCCGAGAGCCCCACCACCGCGGCGGCCATGAGGCCGGCGATGCGCCGGATCCCGGGCTCGGCGGTGGCGCCGCGCAGCCGCGGCCGGAAGCGGAAGCCGGTGGCCCGCAGCGAGGGCCACTGGGCGAGCAGCTGCAGGAGCCCGCCGAAGAGCGTCCCGGCGGACCAGCCCATCACCGCCGCCCGCGGCCCCACCCCCGCCGCCCAGAGCCCGAGCCCGACCGCGATGGAGCCGACGTTGAAGAGGGCCGGGGCCAGCGCCGGCGCGGTGAAGCGCCCCTGGGCGTTGAGCATGCCCATGGCCGCCGCCGCCAGCGACACCAGCAGCAGGAAGGGCATCATGATCCGTGCCAGCTCGGCGGCGAGCAGCGTCTGGTCGCCCCCGAAGCCCGGCGCCATCACCCGGACGATGGGCTCGGCGAGCAGCAGCCCGAGCAGCGTCAGCGCCCCCACCACCAGCAGCAGCAGGCCGGCCACCAGGTTGGCGAGCCGGAAGGCCTCCTCGACGCCCCGGTTCTGCCGGTAGTCGGCGAAGGTGGGCACGAAGGCCGAGGAGAGCGCCCCCTCGGCGAAGAGATCGCGGAGCAGGTTGGGGATGCGGAAGGCGGCGACGAAGGCGTCGGAGAAGGCGTTGGCGCCGACCAGGGCGGCGAAGAGCTGGGAGCGCACCAGCCCGAGCACCCGGGAGGCCAGGGTGGCGAAGGAGATCCACAGTGCCCGGGCCATGCGCATGGGGGGCATCCTCGCCGGGCCGCCGGCGGACGGCTACTTCTCGGACCGGCCCTTCTGGGCGGCCTCGCGCTTCATCATGTAG
>JAKAEO010000217.1 GCA_021818285.1 Myxococcales bacterium | reverse complement strand
CGCGCGCCGACTCGGTTCGCAACGGCCTCGAGGCCCTGCCCGGCTGCGCCCTGGTCCTGGTCCACGACGCCGCCCGGCCCTTCGCCTCGCCCGCCCTGGCGCGGGCGGTGGCCCTGGCGGCGGCGCGGGACGGGGCGGCGCTGGCGGCGGTGCCGGCGACCGACACCGTGAAGCGCGCCGCGCCCCCCGGCGCCGGCGCGGGCGGCCCGCGGGTGGCCGAGACCCTCGATCGCCGCGCCCTCTGGCTGGCGCAGACGCCCCAGGGCTTCCGCGCCGATCTCCTGCGGCGGGCCTTCGACCGCGCCGGCGCCGCGGCGGCGGAGGCCACCGACGAGTGCCAGCTCGTCGAGCGGCTCGGCCTCCCGGTGGCGCTGGTGGAGGGGGAGGCGGCCAACTTCAAGATCACCACGCCCGAGGACGTGGCCCGCGCCCGGGCCCGGGTCGAGGCGCCGGTGGCCATGGGCGTCGGGTACGACACCCACCGCTTCGCGGCGGGGCGCAGGCTGGTGCTCGGCGGCGTGGAGTTCACCGGCGAGGGGGACGGGCTGCTCGGCCACTCCGACGCCGACGTCTGCGCCCACGCCATCGGAGACGCCATCCTGGGCGCGGCCGGGCTGGGCGACATCGGGCGCCACTTCCCGGACACCGACCCGCGCTGGGAGGGCGTCTCCTCCCTGGTGCTGCTGCGGGAGATCGCCGCCCGGGCGGCGGCCGCCGGCTGGCGCGTCGGGAACTGCGACGTCACCCTGGCGGCGCGCCGCCCGCGGATCGCCCCGCGGGCCGCGGAGATGCGGGAGCGGCTCGCCGGGGCGCTGGGCGTCGCCCCCGCGCAGGTGAACGTGAAGGCCACCACCGGCGAGGGCATGGGCTTCGTCGGCCGCGGCGAGGGGATCGCCGCGCACGCGGTGGCGCTGCTCGCGAGGGCCGGGTGAGCGCCGGGCCGCCGCGCCGGGAGTGGTCGCTGCTGCGCCGGTCGCCGGCCTGGGCGGTGGTGGCGCTCGGCCTGTGCGGCTGGCTGCTGTGGGACTCCTGGCCCGACGTCGCCTACTTCCTCTCGTCGCGCCGCCCCATCGACCTGGGCGCGCCGGGCGCCTACCACCTCGACGCGGCGCGGCCCAACCGGCTGGTCCGCGTCGCCGGGGCGCCGGCGGCGGCGGTCGCCGTCACCGACGCCCGCGCCAAGGAGCAGCGCGCGGTGCTCGGGCTCCGGGGGCTGAACCTGGCGGTGGACCGCCCCGGGCGCGGGACGCCGGCGGCGGTCTTCGAGGGGCGGCTGCTCCCGGCGGCGCGCCGGGCCGACTACGCCGCGGCGGTGGCGGCGCTGCGGGAGCGCGGCTGGGAGGGCGGCGAGCGCTGGATGGTGCTCCGCGACGGCGAGCGGCCCCGCACCCGCTGGGCGCCGCTGGCCTGGTCGGCGGCGCTGCTGCTGCTCGCCGGGGTGAACGCCCGGGCGCTCCTGAAGTCGCTCCGGGGCTGACGGGGGAGGGGAGGGGAGATGGCGATCCAGATCCACGACACGCTGGCCGGCCGCAAGCGCGAGCTGGTCCCGCTGGTGCCCGGGCGCCTCGGGCTCTACGCCTGCGGGCCGACGGTCTACGACCTCTCGCACCTGGGCCACGCGCGCTGCTACGTGGTCTGGGACGTCGTGGTGCGCCACCTGCGGGCCCGCGGCTACCAGGTGAAGTACGTCCGGAACTTCACCGACGTGGACGACAAGATCATCAAGCGGGCCGGCGAGCGGGGCGAGGACCCGGTGGCGCTGGCCGCCCGGTACGCCGACGCCTACCTCGAGGACATGGACGCGCTCGGGAACCTCCGCCCCGACGTCGCCCCCCGGGTCTCGGAGCACGTCCCGCAGATCCTGGAGATGATCGGGACGCTGGTGGAGCGCGGCTTCGCCTACGCCCCCGGCAACGGCGACGTCTACTACGCCGTCCGCAGGTTCCCCGAGTACGGGCGCCTGGCGCGCCGCAACCTCGACGACCTGCTGGCCGGGGCGCGGGTGGAGCCGGGAGAGGCCAAGCGCGACCCGCTCGACTTCGCCCTGTGGAAGGCGGCCAAGCCCGGCGAGCCCAGCTGGCCGTCGCCCTGGGGTCCGGGCCGGCCCGGGTGGCACATCGAGTGCTCGGCGATGACGCGGGCGCACCTCGGGGCCCCCTTCGACCTGCACACCGGCGGCAAGGACCTGATCTTCCCCCACCACACCAACGAGATCGCCCAGTCGGTGGCGGCGGCCGGCGACGGCGTGCACGCCGAGAGCTACTGCCGCCACTGGGCCCACAACGGCTTCATCGAGATCGACGACGAGAAGATGTCCAAGTCGCTGGGCAACTTCTTCACCATCCGCGACGTCCTGGCCCGGCACGACGCCGAGGCGCTGCGGCTGTTCCTGCTCGGCACCCACTACCGGAACGACTTCAACTTCGCCGACACCCTGCTGGCCGACGCCGAGCGGCGGCTCGGCTACCTCTACGAGACGCTGGAGAAGGCCGACCGCGCCGCCGCGGGTGGCGCCGCGGGGCCGGAGGAGCCCTTCGCCGAGGCGGCGCGCGCCGCCCTGGACGACGACTTCAACACGCCGCAGGTCCTGGCGATCCTGGCGGAGGCCTTCACGTCCGCCAACGCCCTCTGCGACCGCGGAGGGAAGCGGACGCCGCAGGAGCGGTCGCGCCTCGCCGCGTTCGCGCGGGAGGCGCGGGCGGTGGGCGCGGAGCTCGGGCTCCTCGCCCGGCCGCCGTCCGAGGCGCTCCTCGCCCTGCGCGACCGCGCGGCATCGCGACGCGGCGTCGTCGCCGCCGAGGTGGAGGCCCGCATCCGCGAGCGCGCCGAGGCCCGGAAGAACAAGGACTTCGCGCGCTCCGACGCCATCCGCGACGAGCTGCTCGCCTCCGGCGTCGTGCTTCGGGACGGGCCCGCCGGGACCACCTGGAAGGTGGAGTAGCGGGCGCGGCGTGCGAAAATTCTCCATCTCGCCGCGAGGCGAGTTACCCTTCGTGCTTGTACCCCCTTATGGGTGCAGGCGTTGTACGGAAACATCCTGTAAAAAGGGCCGACCGCAGATCGCGCAGGCTTTCACATCACCCAACGGAGACACCCGGGACGCCGGGGCTCCTACACCTCGCACAGACGGAACAGGAGACCGACGATGCGGCTCAAGGTAGCCACCCTTCTCATCGGCCTGTCGCTCTTCGTCGCGCCACAGGCGCTGGCGCAGGGCCTCCCCTCGTTCGACCTCGAGCGCTTCCGCCTCGACCCGTCGGCCGGCTCGTCGCTGGTCATCGGCAACGGCGAGGTGGGCAAGGCGGGGACGAGCCGGGCCACCCTGTCCATCGGGTACGAGCACAACCCCCTCGTCCTGCTGACCGACGGGACCGTCCGCGGCCGCGGCGTGGGGCAGACGAACGACAAGGTCGGCGCGGTGGTGGACGCCCGGTACACCGCGACCGTCGGCCTCTCGGTGGCCCTGTTCGACGGCTTCGAGCTCTTCCTCCGGGCCCCGTACGTCGCCTGGCAGCACGGGGACAACCTCGTCGCCTCGGGCGTCTCCAAGCCCCAGAACAACGGCGCCGCGACGCCGTCGGCCGGCCTGCGGCTCGGCGTGGTGAACCAGGCGGACGGCGCCCCGATCTCGATCGCCGTGGCGGCCGAGGTTGCGCCCTCCTGGGGCAGCGACCAGACCCTGGCCACCAACGGCGGCTTCTCCTGGTCGCCCCGCGTCGAGGTGGGCCGCCGCTTCGCCTCCTTCGCCGTGGCGGCGCAGGGGTTCGGCCTGTTCCGCGAGGCCGGCGTCCCGCTCTACAAGGGCGACATCGCCGGCAACGAGTACGGCGGCGGCGTGGCCCTCTCCACCCTGGGGAAGACCCGCGCCGAGGTCTCGTACCGGTTCGCGGTGAACGAGAACAAGATCTCCTTCTCCGGCGAGGCGCTGGCCGGCGTCCGGTACGGCACCGGGCCGGTCGAGATCTTCGCGCTGGCCGGTCCGGGCTTCGGCGCAGCGCCCGGCACCCCCACCTGGCGCGGCCTGGTGGGCGTCGCCCTGGTGGGGACGCCCAAGTAGCGGGCGTCACCCGGTAACCTGTCCGACCGGGCGCGGGCCGTCGACGTCGGGGGCCCGCGCCCTTCACGGTGGCAAAGGAGGGCGGAGATGAGGCTCAAGGCGGCTACCCTGCTGGTGGCAACGACCCTGCTGGCGGCGCCGGCGGCGCGCGCGCAGCAACTCCCTTCCTTCGACCTCGAGCGGCTCCAGCTCGACCCGACCGCCGCCGGCTCGCTGGTGATCGGCGACGGCGAGACCGGTGCCCAGGGCACCTGGCGCGTCTCGCTGGCGGCCCACTGGGAGCACCAGCCGCTGTCGCTCCTGGACGACGGGACCCTCCGCGGCCGCGGCGCCGGCGCCTCGGGCACGGCGGTCGGCGACCTGGTGAAGAACCGCCTCACCTTCCACCTCGGCGTCTCGGTGGCGCTGATGGACCGGCTCGAGCTGTACCTGCGCGCGCCGGTGGTCGCCTGGCAGCGCGGTGACGACCTCACGGCCATCGGCGTCCCGCGGCCGCAGAACAGCGGCATGGGCACCCCGTCCTTCGGCCTCCGGCTCGGCGTCGTCAGCCAGGCCGACGGCGCGCCGATCTCGATCGCCGTCGCCGGCGACGTGTTGCCCTCGTGGGGCACCACCTCGGCGCTGGCCGGGAACGGCGGCTTCTCCTGGGCGCCCCGCATCGAGGCCGGGCGGCGCTTCGCCCGCTTCCTCGTCGCCGCCCAGGGCTACGCCCTCTTCCGCGAGGCGGGCATCCCGCTCTTCAAGGGCGACACCGCCGGGAACGAGTACGGCGGCGGCGTGGCGGTCTCCTCGCTCGGCAACCTCCGCGGCGAGGTGTCGTTCCGCTACGCGGTGAACGAGTACCGGCTCTCGCAGTCGGCGGAGGCCCTGGCGGGCGTCCGCTGGACGCGCGGCCCCGTCGAGCTCTTCGCCCTGGGCGGGCCCGGCTTCCGCGGCGCTCCCGGGACGCCGGCCTGGCGCGGCCTCGTCGGCCTGGCGCTGGTCCCGGGCGCGCCGGCACCGGCGAAGTGAATCCCCTCACCGGATCAGGAGGAACACCATGAAGACCGTCCGCAGCCTCGTCGCCGTGCTCGTCGCCGCCGCCGCCACCTCGGCGTGGGCGTACCAGGTGACCGGCCCGGTGACCGAGGTGACCGAGTCGAAGATCGTGGTCACCCAGGAGAAGGGCAAGAACAAGGGCGAGAAGTTCGAGATGGCCCGCACCGCCGACACCAAGGTGACCGGGGAGCTGAAGAAGGGCGCCACCGTCACCGCCGAGTACGTCCTGACCGCCAAGAGCGTCGCGGTGAAGGCGGAGAAGGCCACCAAGGCCGCCCCCAAGGCCAAGGCCAAGAAGAAGTAGCGCGGCCGCGACGGACCCGCAGCGCGGCGGCCGCCCCCCGGGGCGGCCGTCGCCGTTCCGGGGCCCGGCGGCGCGGTGCGCGCCGCCCCGCGGCGTTACACTCCCCCCTCGTGCCCTTCGAGATCGCCAGCGAGCTC
>JAKAEO010000020.1 GCA_021818285.1 Myxococcales bacterium | reverse complement strand
GGCGCCGTAGAGCCGCGGGGCGTGGAAGAGCAGCCGCAGGCCGGCGTCCGCGTCGGGCTCGGCGCCGATCCGGGCGGTGAAGGCCGGGCCGCCCTCGACGCGCCCCGCCACCTCGGCGAAGCCGGCGCGCAGCGCCAGCTCGATCCCGGCCAGGCCGGTCCCGGCCAGCGGCGCGCGGGCCGCCAGCGCGGCGGCCCCGGCGGCGTCGGCGTGCAGCTCGATGCGCAGCAGGTCGCAGAGCTGCTGGCGGAACTGGCCGGCGCCGGCGCTGACGTCGAAGGGGAAGCGGACCCCGGGGACCTCCAGCTGCACGTCGGCGAGCCGGACGCCGGGGAGGAAGAGCTGCTCCCCGAGCCGCACCACGGCCCGGCCCTGCTCCAGCTTCAGCTCGAAGCCGGCCGGGCGGACGCGGGCGGGGCCCGCGCCGGCGGGGGGGGACGGCGGGGAGTCCGGCATTCCCCGAATCCTACCGGAGGGCGGACCTTCCGGCGTCATTTCCGCCGCCGGGCGGTGCGCCGATATCGGCTACTTGGTCCCCTGCGCCGCCACCTCGGGGACCCGCCGCCAGGCCACGAAGCTCCGGTGGGTCTGGAGCTCCTCGTCGGACCGGGCGAAGACGGTGACCAGGTTGTTGCCCGGCTTCAGCGGCACGTCGGCGGTGAAGTCGATGCGGCCGACCTTGGGGTCCGGCGCCACCTGGAAGAAGACCTTCTGGTCGTTGACGAAGATGAAGACGTCGCGGAGCTGGCCGGGGTCGCCGGGCGGGCCGGGCGGCACCGTGGCGTGCCCCGAGACCCGGAGCCGCTCCCCGTCCACCGCCGGCGCGCCCTGGGCCGGATCGGGCGAGAGGGCGATGCGCGGCGGGTCGTGCTGCCAGGCCTCGGTCACCGTCCCGGAGAGCCGCCCGGCGGCCGGCTGGACCTCCGCGGCGGCGACGAAGCCGAAGCGTCCCTTCTTCCACTCCACCCGCCAGGCGTCGCCGAAGCGGGCCTGGAGCGGCAGCACCGCGCCCTTGCGGGCCACCGCCAGCGGCGGGTCGCCGGGGGCGGCGCCGGCGCGCACCACCGCCTGGGCGGCGGCGACGCGGACCGCGCCGCGGGCCGGGCTGCGGGCCGGCGCGTCGGGACGCACCGGGAGCGTGAGCTTCTCCACCACGTACTCGTCGCTGCGGGCGTCGTGGACGGTGACCTGGAGCGGGACGGCGTCGGCCTTGAGCCCCTTGCGCACCTCCAGCTGCATCAGCGCCTCGCGGGACTCGCCGGGCTTCAGCGCGCCGATCACCGCGCGACCCTTCTCGATGAAGACCTTCTCGTCCCCCAGGCTCTTCAGCGACACGTAGGTCTTGTCGCCGCTCGGCCCGGCCCCCTCGTTGCGCACGTCGACGCGCAGGGTCAGCGCCTCGCCGCGCTGGACGTCGCCGTCGCCGTTGCCGCCCTTGTCGTCGTCCACCTGGGCGCTGAAGGCGAAGAGGGGCCGCGGCACCTCCACCACCTCGACGCTGGTGGCGACGTCGGGCGGGGCCGGGGTGCCGTCGTCCTCGAAGTGCAGCTTCACCTCCTCGTGGCGGGTGTCCATCGAGCGCGGCAGCTTCACCGGGGCGGTCCAGCTGCGCGTCTCGCCCGGCTTCACCAGCCCGAAGAGGAACTCGCGGCGGTCGAAGAAGCCGCCCTTCTTCACCACCGACCAGGCGCGCAGCCGGTGGAACGGGGCGTCGCCCTGGTTCTCGACGGTCACCGTCCAGGGCAGGGTCTCGCCGGCGGCGATCTTCCTCCCCGGCGGCGGGGAGACGGTCACCCGGGCGCGCGGCGTGCCCGTCACCGGGCCGTCCGACCAGTCCACGCCCAGCGAGGCCATCTTCTGCGCCAGCCGGGTGGCCTCGTCGGCGCGCCGCTCGGCGACCAGCTGCCGCGCCGCCTCGAGGAGGCGGGGGCGGTCGGCGTAGGGGTGGCGGGCCAGGAGGTCGCGGGCGAAGCGGATCTGGAAGTCCTCCACCACCTCGTCGGGGTTGGCCTCGATGTCCTCGTCCTCCTGCTGCTCCGGGCTGACCTCGGCGTCGGCGTGGGCCAGCGCGGCCGCCTCGCGCCGCTCGTCCTTCTTCAGCGCCTGGGCGACCGGGTCCTCCTTCTCGTCCAGCAGGTAGCGCAGCTCGAGCGGCGGCTTGCCGGCCCGGGCGGCGCGCTCGGCGGCGCGGCGCTCCGCCTCCTGCGGCGAGAGGGCGGCCTCCATGGGGTTGGAGAGGTGGCGCTGCAGGTCCACCTCGCCCATGGTGCGGGGCGGGGCGAAGTAGTTCACCGCGCCCTTCAGGGCCCGGCCCGGCGTCAGCAGCACGTCGGGGGTGATGCCGACCTCCTGGATGGAGACGTCGCCGGGGGTGAGGTACTGCGCGATGGTCAGCTTCAGCGCCAGGTCCTCGCCGGGCCGGCCCGGGGCCGGGAAGTCGTGGAGCACCTGCACCGAGCCCTTGCCGAAGGTCTGGCGGCCGACGACGAGCGCGCGGTTGTCGTTCTTCAGCGCGCCGGCCACGATCTCGCTGGCCGAGGCGGAGCTGTTGTTCACCAGCACCACCATGGGCAGCGTGGTGAGGTCGTCGCGGTCGCCGTGGGCCTCCTTCACCTCCACCCGGTCGCCGCTCACCGTCTTGACGATCACCCCCTCGGAGAGGAACAGGTCCGAGACCTGGATGGCCTGGTCGAGCAGGCCGCCCGGGTTGTTGCGCAGGTCGAGCACCAGGCCGCGCAGGCTCCCGCCCGCCTGCGCCCGCTCCTGCTGGAGCGCGTGGACCAGGTCGCGGGTGGTGTTGGCGGCGAAGCCCGAGACCCGCACGTAGCCGATGCGCCCCTCCAGCAGCTTGGCCTGGGGCACCGTCTCCAGGTTGATGATCTCGCGGGTGACGTTGAGCCGGTGGGGCTCGGTCCAGGCGGGGCGCGCCACCACCAGGTTCACCTTGGTCCCCGGCTTGCCGCGCAGCTTGTCCACCGCGTCCTGGACGTCCAGGTTCACCGTGGACTGGTCCTCGATGCGGGTGATGACGTCCCTGGCCTTGATGCCGGCGCGCTGGGCCGGGGTGTTCTTCAGCACCCGCACCACGGTGAGGTTGCCGTCGCGCATCGAGATGACGAAGCCCAGCCCGCCGAACTCCCCCTTGGTGGTGGTGCGCAGGTCGCGGTAGCCGCGCGGGTCGAAGAGCACGGTGTGCGGGTCGAGGGTGGAGAGCATCCCGTTCACCGCGGCGTACTCGACGTCCCGGAGGTCGTGCGGGCCGGAGAGGTTCTTCTGGATGAAGGCCATGACGTCGCCGAGCACCACCCGGACGTCGAAGATGGTCTTCATCGAGGAGAGGTCGAAGGTCCGGTGGGCCGCGCCCACGGTGACCGTCACCTTGCCCGAGCCGGCGTCCCCCTCGCTGAGCACCTCGGCCACCGTCCGCTCGACGCCGTCGAGGGCCGCCACCACCATCGCCTTGGGGTCGACGCGCTTGGGGTCGACGTAGTTGCGGTCCACCACGTTGATCACCGCCGAGAGCACCGGCAGCCGGGACAGGTCGTAGCCGGAGTCGTCCGGGGCGCCGGCGCGCGCGCCGGCGGGGGCCGCCGCCAGGGCCAGCTCGGCGGGACGGCCCGCGGCGGCGTCGGCGGCGCTGGCGGTGGCCGCCGACAGGTCGCTGGCCCGGCGCGACTCGGCGTGCGCCCGGAACAGGGCGAAGGAGATGGCCAGGGCGAGCGCGAGCGACGCCGCCAGCGAGGCGATGAGGCGGAGTGGGCGGTTCATGGATTTCCGGACGGCGTACCTGCCAAGGAGGGCCTGCCCCCGGAGGATAAGGGCCGGAGGACGGCCGGCGCAAGGAAACCGGGCCCCCGGGGGCGCCGGCGCCGGGCCGGGCGCGGAGCGGCCACGCGGCGCTTGCGCCGGGCGCGGCGGCGGCCCGAAGATGCGCCCCGGGACACGGAGGTGGGGATGCCGGGGATCGCAGGGGGACCGATGGCCGGGCCGGTGCCGCCGGAGCGCGGGCCGGCGCAGGACGAGGGCGGCCCGGCCGCCGACGCGGGACCGCCGGGCCTGCTGGCCACCGCCGTCCCCGCGGTCCTCTTCCTGGTCCTGGTCGCCTTCATGGCGGTGGACCTGTTCGAGGACGTCGCCCACGGTGCGACCCTGTCCCACCTGACCGGCGAGCTCCTGGGGATGCTGGTCGGCCTGGCGGGGCTGGCGGCGATGTGGCGCCTCCTCTCGGCGGCGATGCGGCGCAACCGGGACCTGGAGGTGGCGCTCGACGGCACCCGCGCCGACCTCCGCCGGTGGCGCGGCGAGGCGCAGGAGGTGCTGCGCGGCCTGGGGGCCGCCATCGACCAGCAGTTCGGGCGCTGGGGCCTGTCGCCGGCGGAGCGCGAGGTCGGGCTGCTGCTGCTCAAGGGGCTGTCGCTCAAGGAGGCGGCGGCGGCGCGCCGCACCTCGGAGCGGACCGTCCGGCAGCAGGCGCTCGCCATCTACCGGAAGGCGGGGCTCTCGGGCCGCGCCGAGCTGGCCGCCTTCTTCCTGCAGGACCTGCTCCTGCCCCGGGACGGGGGCGCGGCCGCCGGGCTGGCGTCCGGGCCGGACCGCGGGTAGATCGGCGCCATGTCCCTCGACAAGTCCGCGGCAGGCAGCCCGCCGGTGCGCGGGCCGGGCGACCTCGTCGCCTGGTTCCGCGAGCGGGAGCGGCCGCCGGCCGAGTGGAAGGTGGGGCTGGAGCACGAGAAGGTGGCCATCGAGGCCGGCACCGTCCGGCCGCTCGCCTACGAGGGACCGCGCGGCGTCGAGGCGGTGCTGCGCGGCTTCGGCCGGATGGGCTACCAGCTGGTGGAGGACGAGGGGCGCGTCATCGCCGCCCAGCACCGCGGCCTCACCGTCAGCATCGAGCCGGGCGGGCAGATCGAGCTGTCGGGCCGGCCCTTCCAGGACGTGCACGTCGTGGCGGCGGAGCTGGACCGGCACCACGCCCGCTGCGCGGCGCTGGCGGCGGAGCTGGGGGTCGAGTTCCTGGCCACCGGCTACCGGCCCTGGGGCACGCCGGCGACCACGCCCTGGATGCCCAAGTCCCGCTACCGGGTGATGCGCCCGTTCCTCGCGGCGCGCGGCCGGCTCGCCGAGGACATGATGGCCATGACCGGCTCGGTGCAGGCCTCCTTCGACTTCGGCTCCGAGGCCGACATGGCCGAGAAGCTGCGGCTGGCGCTGGCGGCGCAGCCGGCGGTGACCGCCCTCTACGCCAACTCCCCGGTGGTGGGCGGCCGGGCCTGGGGCGGGAAGTCCTTCCGGGTCCAGGTGTGGGAGGAGACCGACCCGGCGCGCTGCGGGTTGCTGCCCTTCGCCTTCGAGGAGGGCTTCGCCGCGTCGGCCTACCGGCGCTACGTGGAGTGGGCCCTCGACGTCCCCATGATCTTCCTGCGGCGCCGGGGCGACTACCTGGCGACGGGCGGCCGGACCTTCCGCGCCTTCCTCGCCGAGGGGCTCCACGGCGAGCGCCCCACCCTGGCCGACTGGGAGGACCACCTCTCCTGCCTCTTCCCCGACGTCCGGGTGAAGGGGGTGGTGGAGCTGCGCGGCGCCGACGCCTGCCACCCCAGCATGGCCAAGTCGCTGGCCGCCTTCTGGAAGGGGCTGCTCTACGACGCCCCGGCGCGGGCGGCGGCCTGGGACGAGGTGAAGGGGCTCGCCCTGGAGGAGCGGCGGGAGCTCTCCCGGGAGGCCGGGCGCCACGGGCTGGCGGGGCGCGACGCCCGGGGCCGCCTCCTCCGGGAGCTGGCGGAGGCGCTGCTGCGGATCTCGGCCGAGGGGCTGCACCGGCAGAACTGCTGCGCCGCCGGCGGCGAGGACGAGCGGGTCTGGCTGGCGCCGCTCCTGGAGCGGGCCGCCTCCGGCCGCAGCCCGGCCGACGAGGCGCTGGAGGCCTTCCGGGCCGGCGGCGACCGCGGCCTGGCGCGGGCCCTGCGCTGCGCCTAGCGCGGAGCCCGGAGCATCCCGCTCCGGGCGGGGGTTGCGCCCCGTGCATCACTCTGGCAACGTGACGCACCCGTGCCTCGAACCTCCGAGCCGACGAAGCGGCGCGCGCGCCGCGCGGCCACGCCGCTGGCGCGGATGCTGAGCGGCCGGGCGGCGGGGCGGCGGGTCGGCCCCCTCGACGTCTTCGCCCGGGCGCGGAAGAAGTGGCTGGCCGGGGAGCGCATCGAGATCGGCGCCCTGGCCGCCGAGCTGGGGGTGAGCCGGGCCACCGTCTTCCGCTGGGTGGGGAGCCGCGAGCTGCTCCACGGGCAGGTGCTCTCCAGCCTGTTCCTCCTCACCCTGGAGCAGGGGCGGCGCGAGGCGCGGGGCCGGGGAGCCGCCTACCTGGCCGAGGTGATGGACCGCCTGCTGCACGCCCTGCGCCGGTCGGTGCCGCTGCGCCGCTTCGTGCATCAGGACCCGGTCTACGCGGTGCGGGTGCTGATGTCGAAGGACAGCGCGGTGGACGCCCGCTGCGCGGCGGTGCTGCGCGGCGTCGTCGAGCGCGAGGTCCGGGCCGGCCGCTTCGCCCACCCCATGGACCCGAAGTCGCTGGCCTACGTGGCGCTGCGCATCGGCACCGCCTTCCTCTACCGCGACGTGATCACCGGCGACGAGCCGGACGTGGACGCCGCCATGATCGCCATCCGCATCCTCTTCGGGGCTGCCCCGGCCCAGCCCGCGCCGCGGGAGCGGGCCGCGCCGGCGGCCGCCGCGGCGCCGCGGGGCGCCCGGTGACCGGCCCGGGCCGGAGGGTCTTCGTCACCGGCGGCGCCAGCGGGCTGGGGCGCGAGCTGGCCCTGCGCTTCGCCGCCGCCGGCTGGCGGGTGGCCATCGGCGACGTGAACGAGGGCCGGGCCGCCGAGACCGGCGCCGCCCTGGGGCCCGGGGCCCTGGTGCTGCGCTGCGACGTCACCCGCGAGGAGGATCTCGCCGCCGCGGCGGCGCGGCTCGAGGAGCGCTGGGGCGGCGTCGACGTGGTGGTGAACAACGCCGGCGTCGCCGACGCCGGCGGCATCGACGAGGTCCCCGACGAGCGCTGGCGCTGGATCCTGGAGGTGAACCTGCTCGGCGTGGTGCGCGGCTGCCGCGCCTTCACCCCGCTCTTCCGGCGCCAGGGCCGCGGCTGGTTCGTCAACGTGGCCTCGATGGCCGGGCTGCTCGACGTGCCGCTGATGGCCAGCTACAACGCCTCGAAGGCGGCGGTGGTCTCGCTCTCCGAGACGCTGCAGAACGAGCTGGAGGGGGACGGCATCGGCGTCACCGTGGTCTGCCCGGGCTTCTTCCGGACGCACCTGGGCGAGTCGCTGCGGACGGGGAGCCCGGGGCTGCGGGCCGCCATGGAGGGGCTCTTCGCCCGCTCGCCGGTCACCGCCGCCCAGATCGCCGACCAGGTCTTCCGCGCCGTCGAGCGCGGCGCGTTCCAGGTGCTGCCGCACCCGGCCGGCCGCCGGGCCTGGCTCCTCAAGCGGCTGCTCCCGCGGCGGCTGTACCGGGCGGCGGTGGCGGGCCAGCACCGGAAGCTGCGGGAGTACTTCTCCCGCAAGCGCGCCGGCGAGGGCCGGGAGTGAGCGCGAAGGGGCACGGCCGGCGGGCGGTGCGCGCCGGCATGGCCGGGCAGCTCGCGGCGCTGGAGGTGGCGGTGGGCGACCGGGTGCGCGCCGGCCAGCAGCTCGGCGCCCTCGAGGTGATGAAGCTGGAGCAGCCGCTCCTCGCCCCCTGCGCCGGCGTGGTGGCCGCGCTCCTCGCCCGGGCCGGCGAGGTGCTGGAGGAGGGGCAGCCCATCCTGGAGATCGAGCCGGGGGAGGGCGGCGAGGCGCCGGCGCCCGGGCCGGCGGCGCCGGACCCCGACCGCGTCCGCGACGACCTGCGGGCGGTGCGGGAGCGCCACGCCCTCACCCGCGACGAGGCGCGCCCCGAGGCGGTGGCGCGCCGCGCCGCCCGGGGGCGGCGCACCGCCCGCCAGAACGTCGCCGACCTCTGCGACCCCGGCAGCTTCCAGGAGTACGGCGCGCTGGCCATCGCCGCCCAGCGGCGCCGCCGGCCGCTGGCGGAGCTGGTCCGCGACACGCCCGCCGACGGCCTGGTGGCCGGCACCGGCACCGTGAACGCCGCCGCCTTCGGGCCGGAGGCGGCCCGCTGCCTGGTGCTGGCCTACGACTACACGGTGCTCGCCGGCACCCAGGGGGCCACCAACCACAAGAAGACCGACCGCATGCTGGGGCTGGCGGAGCGCTGGCGGCTCCCGGTGGTGCTCTTCGCCGAGGGGGGCGGGGGGCGGCCCGGCGACACCGACGCGCTCTGGGCCAGCGCCCTCGACGTCCCCACCTTCGCGAGCTACGCGCGGCTCAGCGGGCTGGTGCCGCGGCTGGGCGTGGTGGCGGGCCACTGCTTCGCCGGGAACGCCGCGCTGCTGGGCTCGAGCGACCTCGTCGTCGCCACCGGCGACTCCAGCATCGGCATGGGCGGGCCGGCGATGATCGAGGGGGGCGGGCTCGGCAGGTTCCGGCCGGAGGAGGTCGGCCCCACCGCGGTGCAGGCCGCCAACGGCGTGGTGGACCTGGTGGTGGAGGACGAGGCCGCGGCGGTGGCGGCGGCACGCCGCCTGCTCGGCTTCTTCCAGGGGACGCTGGCGGAGTGGCGCGCCCCCGACCCGCGCCCGCTGCGCGAGGTGGTGCCGGAGAACCGGCTGCGCCCCTACGACGTGCGCGCCGCCTGGGCCGCCCTCTTCGACGAGGGCTCGGTGCTGGAGCTGCGGCGCGGCTTCGGCGGGGCGGTGGCCACCGCCCTGGCGCGGCTGGAGGGGCGGCCGGTGGGGGTGATGGCCAGCGACCCGCGGCGGCTCGCCGGGGCCATCGACCCGGACGCCGCCGACAAGGCCTCGCGCTTCATGCAGCTCTGCGACGCCTTCGGCCTGCCCATCCTCTCGCTGGTCGACACCCCCGGCTTCCTGGTGGGGCCGGAGGTCGAGGCCCGCGCCCACGTCCGCCACGCCAGCCGGCTGTTCGTCACCGCCGCCAGCCTGACGGTCCCGCTGGTCGCGGTGGTGCTGCGCCGGGGCTTCGGCCTGGGGGCTCAGGCCCTGGCCGGCGGCGGCTTCCACGCCCCGCTCCTCACCGTGGCCTGGCCCACCGGCGAGTTCGGGGCCATGGGCATCGAGGGAGCGGTGCGGCTCGGCTACCGCAAGGAGCTGGCCGCCATCGCCGACGAGGCGGCGCGCGAGGCCCGCTTCCGCGAGATGGTGCGGGCCGAGCGGGAGCGGGGCAGCGCCCTGAACGTCGCCAGCCACGTGGAGATCGACGCGGTCATCGACCCGGCCGAGACCCGGACCTGGGTGCTGCGCGCCCTGCGGTCGGCGCCGGCCCCGGCGCCGGGCCGCCGCCGCACCTTCCTGGACACCTGGTAGCCCACCGCAGTCCCACGCGAGGAGACCGGCCATGGAGCAGCTCGGGTACCCGATGGGCGAGAAGCCGCTGCACGAGGTGCTCCGCGACCACGCCCGGCGCCAGCCGGGGAAGGCCGCCTACCTCTGGTACGGGCGGGCCATCTCCTACGGCGAGCTGGACCGGATGAGCGACGCCTTCGCCGCCCGGCTGGCGCGGCTGGGGGTGGGGAAGGGGGACCGGGTGGCGCTCTACCTCGGCAACTGCCCCCAGTACGCCGTCGCCCATTTCGCCGTGCAGAAGCTGGGCGCCATCGTCGGCCCTTGCGGCCCGCTCTTCAAGGCGCACGAGCTCGCCCACCAGCTCGCCGACATGGGCGCCGAGGTGATCGTCGCCGCCGCCCACCTCCACCCGGTGATCGCGGAGGTGCGGGCGCGCACCGCCCTGCGCCACGTCTTCCTCACCGGGCACGGAGACCTGCTGCCGCCCGGGCCGTCGATCGACGTGCCCCCGGAGCTCCGCGCCCCGGCGCCGCGGCCGGAGGGCACCGAGGACCTCCTCGAGGCCATCGCCGCCGAGCGGGGCGCGCCGCCGCGGCCGGAGCTGTCGCTCGACGACGTGGCGCTGCTCACCTACACCTCGGGCACCACCGGGCTGCCCAAGGGGGCGATGCTCACCTACCGCAACGCCCTCTTCAAGACGGTGGCCGCCGGGCTCTGCAACGGCTTCCGCGGCGAGGACGTCCTGCTGGCGGTGGCGCCCGTCTACCACATCGCCGGGATGCTCATGGGGATCGACGTCCCCGTGTACTTCGGGGCCACCACCGTGCTGCTGCACCGCTTCGACCCGGTGGCCACGCTCCAGGCCGTCGAGCGCCACCGCGTCACCTGGTGGTACAGCATCGCCCCGATGAACGTGGCGGTGATGCAGGCGCCGGGGGCGGAGCGCTGGGACCTCTCCAGCCTGCGGCTCAACCCCGCCACCAGCTTCGGCATCACCCTCACCGAGCCGCTGGCGGCGAGGTGGCGCGCCTTCACCAGGGGCTGCCCGCTCTTCGAGGCGGCCTACGGCCTCTCCGAGACCCACACCATGGACACCTACATGCCGCCGGACGCGGTGCGCTGGGGCACCCACGGCCTGCTGGCGCCCGGGGTGGAGTGCCGGATCCTCGACCCCGAGGGGCGGGAGCGGCCGCGCGGCGAGCAGGGGGAGATCGTGCTGCGGAGCCCCGGCTGCTTCCGCGGCTACTGGAACCGGCCCGACGCCACCGCCGCCACGCTGCGCGACGGCTGGGTGCACACCGGCGACATGGGGCGGCTCGACGCCGACGGCTACCTGACCTTCACCGGCCGCCTCAAGGAGATGATCAAGGTCTCGGGCTACAGCGTCTTCCCGGAGGAGGTGGAGGTCATCCTCATCAAGCACCCCGCCGTCCTCCAGGCCGCGGTGATCGGCATCCCCGACCCGCAGAAGGGCGAGGTGGTGAAGGCGGTGGTGGTGCTGCGGCCCGAGGCCCGCGGCCGGACCACCGCCGAGGAGCTCGTCGCCTGGAGCCGCGAGAACATGGCGCCCTACAAGGCGCCGCGGGTCGTGGAGTTCCGCGAGGCGCTGCCGGCCACCGGGACGGGCAAGGTGCTGCGCCGCCTGCTCCGGGACGGGTGAGCCGGGCGCCGGCGCCGGGCGCGGGCTTGCCGGATCGGCATACCGCCCGATCGCCGGAGTCGCGCGGGTGTTGCCGGCCCCAGGCGGCCCGGGAATTTCCGGCGCCGGGGAGGGATTGCTATAAGTGACAGCCAAGGCATGGGAAGGCGATGAGCGGAGCGCCCAGGGTCCTGGTGGTGGACGACGACGCCCGCAATCGCGGGCTGGTCTGCGCCTGCCTGCACGGCGAGTGCACCACCGTCGAGGCCGCCAGCGGCCCGGAGGCGCTGGAGATCGCGGGCCGCGAGCCGGTCGACCTCGTGCTCCTCGACGTGATGATGGCGGGGATGAGCGGCTACGACACCTGCCGCGAGCTGAAGCGGCGTGCCGGCGACCGGCTGCTCCCGGTGCTCCTGCTCACCGCACTCGGCGATCAGCTGGACCGCAACACCGGCCTGGAGGCGGGGGCCGACGACTACCTGGTGAAGCCGGTCGATCGCCGCGAGCTGAAGATGCGCGTGGGCGCCTTCCTGAGGCTCCGGCTCCAGGACCAGCAGCTCCACCGGCAGCTCGAGGAGCTGCGCCATCTCACCGCGCTGAAGGACGACCTGGTGGCGCTCCTGGTCCACGACCTGCGCAATCCGCTGGCCGGGGTGCTCGCGCTCCTCGACATCCTCCGGGCCGACATCCGGGATCCGCAGCTCCGGGAGGACGCGGCGCAGGCGCTGGCCGGGGCGGCCCGGATCCGGGACGCCCTCGACGACGTCCTCCGGGTGAGGCTCCTGGAGGAGGACCGCCTGAAGCCCACCCTCGAGTCCTGCGAGGTCGCCGGGATCGTCCAGGAGGCCGTTGCCTCGGTCGCGCCCGCGGCCCGGGACCACCGGGTGTCGGTCGCCATCGCCGAGTCGCCGGCGGTGAGCGTGCCGCTGGACCGGAAGCTGGTGGTCCGCGCCGTCGAGAACCTCGTGGCCAACGCCGTGAAGTACTCGCCGGTTTCCTCCACCGTCGAGGTGGCGACGCGGATCGCGGAGGGCGGCGTGGCCATCGAGGTGGCCGATCGCGGGCCCGGCGTCCCCGGGGCGCTGCGGGCGGCGGTCTTCGAGAAGTACGGCGCGGTCGAGCAGGCCGGCCACGACGCGCGCCGCGGGTACGGGCTGGGCCTCTACCTGGTGAGGCTGGTGGCCGCCGCCCACGGCGGACGGATCCTGAACCGGGACCGGGACGGCGGCGGCAGCGTCTTCGGACTCTGGCTCCCCGCGGGGACCGTGCCGTGACCGCCGCCCGGCGGCGGGCGCGCTGATGGCCTGGGCGCGGTTCCGGGACTGGCCCCTGCGCCGAAAGCTGGCGGCGCTCATCTTCGCGGCGTCGACCGTCCCGCTGGCCCTGGGGGGCGCGGCGGCGGCTGCCGTCCTGCTCCAGACGGCGCGGGAGGACGCCCTGGCGCTCCTCCGCGCCAGGACCGAGCAGGTCGCCGGCCAGCTCGACGCCTTCCACGCGCGGTACGCCGGCCTCGCGGCGCAGCTGGCGCGCTCCCCGTCGGTGGTCGCGCGCTGCTCCCCGCCCGCGAGCGCCCGCGCCGGCGTCCCCGCCCACGCCCGCGCCCTGCTGGCCGGCGCCGCCAGCGCAGACGGCCGCATCCACGGCGTGTTGCTGGCCGACCTCTCCGGCGTGGTCGTCGAGGCCGGCGAGCCGCGCTGGATCGGCTCGGACGTCGGCTTCCGCGGCTACTTCCGCGAGGCGGCGGCCGGCAGGCCGGCGATCTCGGACCTCTTCGTCTCGGTCCTGCCCGGGGCGGGCACGGACCCGCTGGTCGCCTACGCCGCTCCGGTGGCGGGGGCGGACGGGGAGAAGCGGGTCCTGGGCGTGATCGTCGTCACGGTGCACGCCTCCGCCCTCTGGGACACCGTCGGGCGCGCCAACGGGTGGGAGGGGCCCGGTAGCCACGTGGTGCTCTGCGATCGCCACGGCATCCGGATCGCCCACAGCTTCGACGGCCGGAAGCTGTTCCACCCGACCGGGAAGCTCGACGAGCGGCTGGTGGACGAGATGGTGGCCGAGGGGCGCTTCGGGCCCGCGACCCGGTTCCTCCTGGAGTCGCCGGTCGCCATGCCCCAGGAGTTCGAGCGCGCGCTCGGGACGATGTCCCGCCCGGAGGAGGCCTTCAGCGGCTACTCCCCGGCCACCGGCCAGTTCAGCCTCGGCGTCGCCCGCCGCCTGGAGTCGGTGCCCTGGACCCTGTTCTCGCTGGTCCCGGAGTCGGGCCTCGAGCAGCCAGCGCGCCGCTTCATCCTCCTGCTGGCCACCGCCAGCGCCCTCCTCATCGGAGCGGCCCTCGCGGTGGGAGGGTTCCTGGCGCGGCGCACCCTCACGCCGCTGGCCGCGCTCTCGGGCGCCGCCGAGGCCCTGGCGGCCGGGGACTTCGGCGCCCGGGTGCCGGTGTCCACCGGCGACGAGCTGGGCGGCCTGAGCCGGCGGTTCAACGAGATGGCGGAGGCCCTGCGCGTCGCGCGCGACGGGCTGGAGGCCCGCGTCCGGGAGCGCACCGCGGACCTGGAACGAGCCAACGAGGAGCTCGAGGCGCAGCAGGAGGCGCTGCGCGCGCAGCGGGAGGAGCTGCTCGCGAAGAACGTGGAGATCGGGCACGCCAACCGCCTGAAGTCGGAGTTCCTCGCCAACATGTCCCACGAGCTGCGCACGCCGCTGAACGCCATCATCGGCTTCTCCGACCTGCTCCTCGAGGAGGGCCGGGATACCCTGGCGCCGCACCAGGCGAGGTACGTGGGGGACGTCCTGGCGAGCGGGAGGCACCTGCTCGGGCTCATCAACGGCCTCCTCGACCTGTCGAAGATCGAGGCGAACCGGGTGGCGCTGGAGCTGGAGGCGGTCGACCCGGCGGCGGCGGTGGCGGAGGCGGTGGAGCTGGTGCTGCCGTCGGCGCGCAAGAAGCGGATGGAGGTGGCCGCGGCGGCGGCCGGGGTGGACCGCTGCCGCGCCGACCGGGGGAAGCTGCGCCAGATCCTGCTCAACCTGCTGTCGAACGCCGTGAAGTTCGGGCCGGACGGGTCGAGGGTGGAGGTGGGGGCGGAGCGGGCGGGAGCGTTCGTGCGCTTCCGCGTGAAGGACCAGGGGCCCGGCATCGAGCCGTCGCTGGGGCCGCGGCTGTACGACCCGTTCGTGCAGGGGGAGAGCCCGCTGGTGAAGCGGTACCCCGGGACCGGGCTCGGCCTGACGATCTGCAAGCGGCTGGTGGAGCTTCACGGCGGGGCCATCGACGTCCGCTCCGAGCCGGGCCAGGGCGCCGAGTTCACCTTCACCATTCCCGCCGCGGGCCTGCTGCCCGGGGCGGTGGTGGCGGCGCGCCCGCCGGGCGTCGAGGCCGGCTCCTCCGGGCCGGCGCGGGGCGCGGTGCTGGTCGTGGACGACGAGGAGCCGGCGCGGCTCCTGGTCCGCGGCATCCTGGAGCGCGTCGGCTACCAGGTCCTGTCCGCCGAGGACGGCGACGCGGGGCTCGCCCTGGCCGCGCAGGCGCGGCCGGCCCTGGTGCTCCTGGACCTGGCGATGCCGGGGAAGGACGGGTACGCCGTGGTGCGGGAGCTGAAGGGCTCGCCGGCGACGGCGAGCATCCCGGTCGTCGCCCTCACCGCGCTGGCGATGCGCGGCGACGAGGAGGAGGCGCTCGCCGCCGGCTTCGACGCCTACTTGAGCAAGCCGGTCGATCGCCACGTCCTGGAGGAGACCGTGCGGCGGTTCGCCGGTCCGGGCCGGTTCGGCGCGGACGGTGGCCGGGCCAGGGTTCCGTGAGCGAGGACCCCCGTTCCCCCCTGCCGGGGACGAGGGGTACCGGCGAGAGGCGGACGGCGCACGGCACCGTCACGCCCCTTTCGGGGCTACCGCCGGAGCCCGTTCCTCACCGGGTGCGGGGTTGGACCCGACCCCAAGATACGTTTCGACCCTCCGCACGAGTGACGCCGTGGGCAGCGTCTCGCGGCCGTCCGGCGGAAGTCGGCGGCGACCCATCCGACAATTGCCAGGAAGCGCGGCCCCTTGCGCGGACAGCGCGCCGCGCGACCGCGGCATCCCGGAGCGGCGCCTGGCGGATCGCCCCTTGCAATTCACCTGGTCGTGGACCGGATCGTCATCCAGTTCGAGGAGGTGGCGGGCGAGCGGCTCCGGGACGTCGTCGCATTCGTCGGGGCCCTGTCCCACCTCTGCCGCGGGACCCTCCAGGACTGCGACCTCACCATCGGCCGTGACTCGGCGGCGTGCATGCTGGTGGCGCGCTTCCCGGAGCCGCCGGCCGACGCCGTCCGCGACCGGCTCGCCTTCTGGGCGAGCTGGACCGGCGGCTTCGTCTCGGCCGGGGGGAGCCCGTCCGGCGGGCCGGAGGCTTCGCGCGCCGCCCTGACGCGCCTGGCCGGAGCGACGCACCACCGCCTCGTGGCGCGGGCGCTGCGCCGCTCGGCCGACCGGCTGCTGCGGGCCCTGGAGGGCGGCGCCCCGGGCCCCGACGTCGGCCGCCTCCTCCTGCGCTTCGGCGCCGGGACGCCGGAGGCGGCGGGGCTCTCCTTCGACCACCGCCGGGAGGCGCTCTTCGTGCCCAGCGTCCGCCTCCCGCCGCCCGACGAGCCGGTGGCCTTCTCCGTGCGCCTTCCGGACGGGCGGGCGCTCGAGGGCGAGGGCACGGTCGCGTCGGTCCGCCGCGCCGGCGAGGAGGGTCCGGGCTCGCCTCCCGGGTTCACCCTCAGCCTGGCCAACCCCTCGCTGGAGCTCCTGTCCGCGCTCGAGGCCCACGCCGGCCCGGGCTCCCCGGGCAACGGCCGCCGCGCGCCGCGCTACTCGGTGCACGCCAGGGCCACGGTGCGCCGCCTGACCGACGCCGACGAGGCCGACGGCTCCGCCGTGGCGCGCCTCACCTACGCCAGCCCCGAGGACCTGGCCGAGGACTTCGTGGAGAACCTCTCCCAGGGCGGCGCCTTCGTGCGCACCCGGGAGCGGCTGCCGGTCGGCTCGCGGATCCGGCTGGCCCTGGAGCTGCCCGGCGGCGCGGCGATGGAGGCACCCGCCACGGTGGTGCACCGGAACGAGCGCGGCCTCGGCGTGCGCTTCGACCTGGACGCGGCGGGCGAGGCCCGGCTCGCCGAGGCGGTCGCGCACCTCGTCACCCGGCGCCGCCGGGCGCTGGTGGTGGACGACGACCTCCTGGCGCGCCGGATGCTGGGCGACGCCCTGGTGAGCCGCGGCTTCGAGGTGATCGCCGCCGCCGACGGGGCCAGCGGCCTGCGGGTGCTGAGCGAGGAGCTGCTGGACCTCGACCTGCTGGTCACCGACCTGCGCATGCCCTACTTCGACGGCGAGCGGCTGCTGCGGGTCATCCGCGAGTCCGGCGGCGAGCGCGACCTCGCCATCCTGGTGGTCACCAGCGGCGTGGACGGCGGGCTGGAGCACCGGCTCCTCGAGGCGGGCGCCGACGCGGTGGTCGAGAAGGGCGGGGACCTCTCGCGGCTCGGCGAGGTGGCCCGGACCGTGGTGCTGCGCCGCCACGTCCAGCCGCCCGGCTTCCCGGTCAAGGCCGCGTGAACCGGCCCCGGCCGGGCGGCGCGCGCCGCTACTCCTGCGAGGGGTCGTCCCCGGGGTCGACGCCGGCCGCGTCGCCCTGGGCGCTGACCCCGTACTGCTTCAACAGGCGCCGGAAGTTGGCGCGGTCCACGCCGGCCCGGGCGGCGGCGCGGCTGATGTTCCCCTGCTCGCGCCGCAGCACGTTGGCGAGGTAGCGCCGCTCGAAGGCGCCCACGGCGAGCCGCTTGGCCTCGGCCAGCGGGAGGTGGGCCAGGCTGGCGGGCTCCACCTCGGCGGCGGGGGCGCGGCTGGCGACGAAGGGCGGCAGGTCGCCGAGGGCGATCTCCTTCCCGCGAGCCATCACCGCGGCGCGCTGCACCGCGTTCTCGAGCTCCCGCACGTTCCCCGGCCAGTCGTGGGCGGCGAGCGCCTCCAGCGCCTCGGCGGAGATCCCCTCCAGCGCCGCGTTGGTCCGGGGGGCGTGCTTGCGGAAGAAGTGCAGCGCCAGCGGGGCGACGTCCTCGGGCCGGTCGCGCAGCGGCGGCAGGTGGATGGCGACCACGTTCAGCCGGTAGAAGAGGTCCTCGCGGAACCGCCCCCGGGAGCGGGCGCGGTCCAGGTCCACGTTCGAGGCGGCGATCACCCGGACGTCCACGTGGGTGGTGGTCTCGGCGCCCACCCGCTTCACCTCGCCCTCCTGCAGGACGCGCAGCAGCCGGGCCTGGGTGGCGAGCGGCATGTCGCCGACCTCGTCCAGGAAGATGGTCCCGCCGCCGGCCGCCTCGAACAGGCCGCGCCGGGAGGCGAAGGCGCCGGTGAAGGCGCCCTTCACGTGGCCGAAGAGCTCGCTGTCGAGCAGCGTCTCGGTGAGGGCCGAGCAGTTCACGGCGACGAACGGCCCCTCCGCCCGCGGGCCGCGGCGGTGGAGCGCCCGGGCCACCAGCTCCTTGCCGGTGCCGCTCTCCCCCTGGATCAGCACCGTGGCGTCGGAGCCGGCCACCGCCTCCACCATGCGGAACACCTCGATCATCCGGGCGCTCCGGCCCACCAGCTCCTCGAAGCCCTCCCGGACGTCGAGCAGCTCCTGGAGCCGCGACGCCTGCTCCCGCAGCCGCTTCCGCTCGGCCGCCCGCTTCACGATCAGCGCGACCCGGTCCACGTGGTCGAGCGGCTTGGTGAGGTACTCGTAGGCCCCGGCCTTCATCGCCGCCACCGCCGCGTCCACGGTGGCGTGGCCCGTCATCAGCACCACCTCGACCTCGGGGCGCCGGGCCTTCACCTCGCGCAGCAGGTCCAGGCCCGAGAGGTTGGGCATCTGGATGTCGGAGAGGACCACGTCCACGGCGGGCTCGGCCGCCGCCACCAGCCCCTCCACCGCGTCGCCGACCGGGATCACCTCGCAGCCGGCCCGGGTGAGGAGCCGGGTGATGGCGCGCAGGAAGGCCTCGTCGTCGTCGATGGCGAGCACGCGGACCGCGGTGCCCGCCGCATCGCCGGGCGCCGCCGCTCCGGGGTCTCCGGATGGGTCGGGGTCGAGGTGCTCGCCGGGCGATTCCATGGCCTCATCTTAGGAGATTCACGAGGATGGAGATACGGAAGAGGGCGGCCGTGACAGGGCCAGGTGAGCCAATTCCGCACATCCGTGACCTCGGGGCGTCGACGGGCGCCGTCGCCCGGCGCATTGACGCCACCGCGCGGCCGGCGCTAAATCGACCCGCACTCGACGTAACGGACCGCGGCCACCCGGCCGGTGCCCTCCGCGAGCCCGCCCGACGCCTTGCCCGAGCCCGTCCAGACCGTCCTCGTCGTCGACGACAACCGCCTCCTGCGGGAGATGCTGCAGGCGCCGCTCCAGGCGGCGGGCTACGAGGTGGTCGCCGCCGCCACCGGCCGCGCCGCGGTGGAGCGGATGGCGGCGGACCGGCCCGACCTGGTGCTGCTGGACATCGTCCTCCCCGACGCCCTGGGCTTCGAGCTGGCCCGCGACCTGCGGGCGGCGGCGCGCGGGCGGGAGGTCCCGATCGTCGCGGTGACCGGCTTCCTCTCCCGCCTCGAGGCCGGCGACCTCACCGCGGCCCGGTTCGACGAGGTGCTCACCAAGCCGGTGGAGACGGCGCGCCTGCTGGAGGTGGTGCGCGACCTGCTCTCCCGCGCCGCCCGGCCGCCGGCGCTGGGAGGCGGCCGGCGGGTGCTGGTGGTGGACGACGAGCCGCTGCAGCTCAAGCTGGCCGGCATCCGGCTGGCGCGCGCCGGCTTCGAGGTGTCCACGGCGCGCGACGGCCGCGAGGCCCTGGAGGCGGCGCGGCGCGCCCCCCCCGACGCCGTCCTCGGCGACCTCTTCCTGCCGGAGCTCGACGGCTTCCGGCTCTGCCAGGCGCTCCGCGCCGACCCGGCGCTGGCCCGGATCCCGGTGGTCCTGGTCGGCGGGGCGTCGGTGGAGGAGGCCGACCGGCTGCTGGCGGCCCGCGTGGGCGCCAGCGCGCTGGTGCCGCGCACCGGCGGCCTGGAGGAGGCCATCCGCGCCCTGGACCGGGGGATCTCCCAGGGCCCGCCGGCCAGCCCGGCCGAGCCGCCCGAGCGGGTGGAGCCGGAGCTGGCCCGCACCCTGCAGCGGCAGCTCGACCGGCAGGCCTCGCTGGCGGCGCGCCTGGCGCAGCGCTGCTCCATCCAGGGGGCGATGCTGTCGGTGATCTCCTCGCTCGCCGAGGCCTGGGCCACCGCCGACGGCCTGGAGGCGGCCCTGGACGAGGCGCTGGCCGAGATCCTCGACATCGGGGGCATCCGTTTCGGCGCCCTCTACCGGGTGATGCCGCTGGGCATCCGGCGAGTGGCCGCCGCCGGCTTCGACGCCGCGGGGATGGCGGCGGTGGACCACCAGGTCCGTGCCGGGGCGCTGGACCGCGTCGTGGACCCGGACGGCCCCCCCTTCGTCTCCTTCCCGGCGGGGGCGGGCCAGGGGCTCCCGGAGGCGCTCTCGGCCGTGCTGGTCCCGCTGGCCTCGGGGGGCGAGCGGCTCGGGGCGCTGCTCCTGGCCTCGGACCGCCGCGAGCTGGGGGACGACGACTGGGTGACCTTCGGCCGCGCCGTCGGCGCCCAGCTCGGCCAGGCGATCCGGCTGACCGACGCGCTCACCGGGCTCGCCGCCTCGGAGCGGCGCTACCGGACGCTGCTGGAGAACGCGCGGGACGGCATCTTCGTCCTCTCCACCGGCGGCGTGCTCCTGGAGGTGAGCCGGGGCGGCGAGACCCTGCTCGGGCGCCCGCGCGCCGCCATCGTCGGGCGGCACTTCAGCCAGTTCCACGACCCGCGCCACGCCGCCGAGCAGGCCGAGCGGTTCGGCAGGCTCTTCGCCGAGGAGGCGATGGTCCAGGAGAACGTGATCCTGCTCCGGCCCGACGGCACCCAGGTGATCGCCGACTTCACCCGGCAGGTGATCGAGCTGGGCGGGGAGCGGGTGGTGCTCTCCGTCGCCCACGACGTCACCGACCGCCGCCGCGCCGAGGAGGAGCTGCGGCGCAGCCAGGACCAGCTGCGCCAGGCGCAGAAGATGGAGGCCATCGGCCGGCTCACCGGCGGGATCGCCCACGACTTCAACAACGTCCTCTCGGTGGTGCTGAGCTACGCCTCGCTGCTCATCGACGACCTGCGGCCCGGGGACCCGATGCGCGCCGACCTGGAGGAGATCCGGGCCGCGGGGGAGCGGGCCGCCGGGCTCACCCGGCAGCTGCTGGCCTTCGGGCGCCGCCAGATCCTCCACCCCGAGCTGGTGGACCTGAACGAGGTCCTGGCCGGCCTGGAGAAGATGCTCCGCCGCCTCATCGGCGAGGACGTCGAGCTGGTGGTGGTCCCCTCGCCCGAGCCGGCCCGCGTGGTGGTGGACCCGGGCCAGATCGAGCAGGTGATCATGAACCTGGTGGTGAACGCCCGCGACGCGATGCCCTCGGGCGGGAAGCTCACCATCGAGATCGCGCGGGTGGAGCTGGACGCCCGCGCCGCGGCCGATCAGCCCGACGCCGCGCCCGGGCCGTGGTGGGTGATGTCCTTCCGGGACACCGGCGTGGGGATGGACGAGGCCATACAGGCCCGCATCTTCGAGCCCTTCTTCACCACCAAGGAGGCGGGGCGCGGCACCGGCCTGGGGCTCTCCACCGTCTTCGGGATCGTGCGGCAGAGCGGCGGCCACGTCACCGTGCGCAGCGCGGCGGGCCAGGGGGCGACCTTCCGCGTCCACCTCCCGCCCGGGACGGCGCGGGCCGGCGAGGCGGCGCCGGCGCCCCGGCCGCCCGAGCCGGCGGGGCTCCGCGGCTCGGAGACCATCCTGCTGGTGGACGACGACGAGGGGGTGCGCCGGCTGCTGCGGACGCTGCTGCGGCGGCAGGGGTACGAGGTCCTGGAGGCGCAGGGCGGCGGCGACGCCCTGGTGATCAGCGAGCAGCACCCCTCCGACATCCACCTGCTGCTCACCGACATGGTGATGCCGCGGGTGAGCGGCGCACAGCTCGCCGCCCGGCTGGCGGCGGGGCGCCCGGCGATGAAGGTCCTCTACATGTCGGGCTACACCGACGACCCGGCGGTCCGGGAGGGGGCGCTGGGGCCGGACGCCGCCTTCATCCACAAGCCCTTCACGCCCGAGGCGCTGCTGCGCAAGGTCCGCGAGGCGCTGGACGCGCGGCCGGCGCCGCGCGCCTGAGCGGCGGCGCGCCCGTATCTCAGGCGTGGTGGATCGACCGCAGCGCCCACATCACCGCCACGCCGGCGAGCAGCGCCAGGGAGAGGCGGCCGCGGGGGACGCCGCGCCGGTGCAGGTCCGGCAGGATGTCGGAGAGCGCCAGGTGCAGGAAGGTCCCGGCGCTGCCCGCCAGGGCGTAGGAGGTGAAGGCGTCCACCGGGAAGGCGGTGGAGAGGGCGACGTAGACCGCCGCGCCCGCCGGCACCATCAGCGCGAAGACCGCGTTCATGAGCAGGGCCCGCGGCCGGCTCCAGCCCTCCGCCGCCAGGATGGCGGAGAGCGAGAAGCTGGAGGGCACCTTGTGCGCCAGGATGGCGAGGAACACCAGGAAGCCCAGGCCAGCCTCGTGGGAGGCGGCGCCGAGCGCGAAGCCGTCCACCAGGGTGTGGAGCGAGAGGCCCAGGAAGGCGGCCAGCCCCAGGGTGTGCACCTCGCAGCCGGTGGCGCCGTGCGCGTGGTCGTGGCCGGGGTGGCCGTGGCCCGGGGCGCCCGGGGCGGGGCCGGGCTCGGCGCAGACGTGCACCAGCACGAAGCGCTCCAGCAGGAACAGGGCGAGGAAGCCGACCAGGACGAAGGGCACCACCCGGTAGCCGGCGCCCTCCACCGCCTCCGGCAGCATGTGGATGAAGCCGGCGCCCAGCATGACGCCGGCCGAGAAGCTGAGCAGGGTGTCGGAGCGGCGCATGCCGCCGAGCAGCGGCAGGGCGCCGCCGGCCAGCGACCCCACCAGGATCGCGGCCGCGTAGCCGACCAGGGTCGTCACCTCGGGCATCTCAGGCCTCGTCCCCCGCCCCGGCGGCGGGCGGCGGGGCGGCGGGGTCCACCTCGAAGGCCGCGCCGCCGCCCGGGAAGTGGCGCTCCAGGGCCGCGGCGACGTCGGCGGCGGTGGTGAGGGCGCCGGACTCGCGCCGGAAGGCGGCGCCGCCGCGCCGGCCGCGCGTGTACCAGAGCAGGTGGGCGCGCAGCGCCCGCACCGCGGCCCGCTCGGCGGCCTCCGGGTCCTGCTCCGGTCGGCGGCGCCGGACGTGGGCGATCTGCAGCGCGACGTGGCGCAGGACCAGGGCCGCCCACTCGTCCCGGTCCGGCGCGGGCGGCGGCGGCAGGCCCCGCTCGGCGGCGGCCAGCTCCCGGAAGATCCAGGGGTTCCCGCAGGCGCCGCGGGCCACCAGGACGAAGTCGCAGCCGGTCTCGGCCCGCATCCGCAGGGCGTCGGCGGCGCTCCAGACGTCGCCGGAGCCCAGCACCGGGATGCCGACCGCCCGCTTCACCGCCCGGATGGCGCCCCAGTCGGCGCTGCCGGCGTAGCCCTGGGCCCGGGTGCGGCCGTGCAGCGCCACCGCGGCGGCGCCGCCGGCCTCGGCGGCCCGGGCCACCTCCACGCAGTTCACCGAGCGCGCGTCCCAGCCGCTGCGGATCTTCACCGTCACCGGCACGCCGGCGGCCTCCCGCACCGCCCGCACCGCCGCCTCGACCGCGGCCGGGTCGCGGGCCAGGGCGGCGCCCGCGCCGGTGCCGCAGACCTTCTTCACCGGGCAGGCCATGTTGATGTCCACCAGGTCGGCGCCGCGCGCCACCGCCGCCTCCGCGCCCCGGGCCAGCGCCTCGGGCTCGGCCGCGAAGATCTGCACCGCGAAGGGCGACTCGGAGGGATCGCGGTCCAGGTAGGACTCGGTCTGGCCGTTCCCGTGGATCAGGCCGTGGGCGCTCACCATCTCGGTGTAGGCGAAGGCCGCGCCCTGCTCCCGGCACAGCAGCCGGAAGGGCCGGTCGGAGACGCCGGCGAGGGGCGCCAGGAAGTAGCGCCCGGTGAAGCGGTGGGGTCCGATCTGCATGGTGGGGTCGCGACCGGCATGGTCTAAACCGCCGCGCGTGAATCGGCAACCGTGATTCCCTTTCTCCTCGGTTCCGGCCCCGGCCATTGATCGCACCTGCGCGCTCGTGCCTCGAAGGCGGGAAGGTCGGGGTCGGGGTCGCGGTCGCGGTCGCGGTCGGGGTCGTGGGTCGGGGTCGCGGTCGGGGTCGAGGTCGAGGTCGAGGTCGGGGTCGGAGTCGCGGTCGGGGTCGGAGTCGCGGTCGGGGTCGGAGTCGCGGTCGGGGTCGAGGGGGACCACCTCCGCCCGTGCCACCGATTCGTGCCAGGATTGGCCCCGATGGCCCACCGGACGACGCTGCTCGCGCTCGCGGCCCTCGGGCTCGCCCACCCCGCCGGGGCGGCGCCGCGCCCCCGGCCCCGCACCCTCACCATCCTCTACGTCGCCGATCTCGGCGGCACGCTCGAGCCGTGCGGCTGCAGCCTGGACCAGCGCGGCGGCCTGCCACGGCTCGCCACCGCGGTGGCCCGCGTCCGCCGCGAGGCGCCCGGGGCGGTGCTGGTGGCCGGCGGCGACCTGCTCTTCGAGGGACCGCTCGACCCGGAGCGGCGCGACGCCGACCTGGTCAAGGCGCGGGCCGTCGCCGAGGCGCTGCGCGCCATGAAGCTGGCCGCCACCGTCGAGGGGGAGCGCGACCTCGAGGCCGGCGAGCCCTTCCTCCGGCGCCTGAAGCTCCCCTTCACCTCCTCGCGCCGCCTCGGCGACCTGGGCTTCGGCCTCCTCGGAAAGGTCCCGGCGGCGCCGTTCCGGGTGGCGGTGGTGCACGAGCGCGGGACCCGCGGGGCGCTGCCCCACGCCGACGAGGCCCGCGCCGAGGGCGTCGACCTGATCCTCGCCTCCCACCGCGACCCGCTGAACGACGACGACGTCGACCGCGCCATCCTCGACGCGCCGGTGCCGGTGGTCCAGGTGCGCGGGCGGGGCCAGTCGATCGCGCGCATCGACGTCCGGCTGGTGGGCGACCTGCGGCGCGGCTTCGCGGTGCTGCAGGGGCCGGCGCAGCGGGCCGAGGAGATCGACCTCGCCGAGGAGCGGGCCCGCGACTACCGGCGGCGCGGGTCGGCGGCCGAGGCCGGCGGCCGGGAGGAGCTGGCGCGGGCCCTCTCGGCCAAGGCGACGGAGCTGGAGGAGCGGGCCCGGGCGCTGCGCGCCGTGCCGCTGCCCGCGCCGCCGGAGGACCGCCCCTCGCTGACGGTGAGCTTCATCCCGGTCGGCTCCGACCTGCCCGAGGACCCGGCGGTGCGCCGGGTGCTGGCGCGCGCCTACGGGGAGATGGCCCGCCTCAACCTGGCGGCGGCCCGGGCCCGCGGCCGCCCCTGCCCCGATCCGGCGCGCGACCAGCCGGCCTACATCGGCGTGGAGCGCGCGCCCCTCGGCGGGAACTCCGCGTGCAAGGAGTGCCACCCCGCGGCCTTCGCGCAGTGGCGGACCACGCCCCACGCCCGCGCCTACGCGACGCTGGTGCACTCTCCGTCCGGGCCGCGCCAGTACGATCTCGAGTGCGTCGGCTGCCACGTCACCGGCTGGCAGGCGCCGGGCGGCGCCTGCAGCGTGGCGGCGGTGGAGGGGCGCGAGGACGTGCAGTGCGAGAGCTGCCACGGCCCGGCCAGCCTCCACGCGGTGGACCCGCCGGGCCACATCCGGCGCGATCCGGGCGAGGAGGTCTGCCGGACCTGTCACACACCGGAGCACAGCACCGCCTTCGAGATGAGCGCCTACCGGAAGCGGATCCTCGGCCCGGGCCACGGCGCCGGGGATTGACCGGGGCCGGAAGGTTCCCTTCGGGCCGGTTCGCCGGTACCATGCGGACTCCAGGGCGGCTCCGTCCCGGCGCGCCCCACCACCGCAAGATGACGAAGAGCCTCCTCGCCGCCCTCGCCCTGTGCCTCGCGCCAGCGGCCCGCGCCGCTCCCGAGACCGCGCCCCTCACGCCGGCCGCGACCGCGACCTCGACCCTCGCCGCGGTCCTTTCCCCGACCGCGACTCCGGCCGCGACCCCGACCACGGCCGCGACCACGACCACGGCCGCGACCACGACCTCGACGGCGCCCCTCACCCCGGCCCTCTCCCCGGCCGGGACCGGGGAGAGGGAGACGAGCACCGCTTCTCCCACTCACGGCGATCCGGCCTCCGCCGACGGGCCCGACGACGAGGAGATCGACGCCACGGTGCGGTCGCAGTCCCGGGAGCTGGAGGAGCTGCGCGCCGCCGAGGAGCAGAGCCGGCCGCTCGACGCCGCCGGCGCCGACGAGCGGGCCGCGCGGGCCGCGGCCCGGCTGGGCCACGGCTCGCCGCTGCGCCAGCAGCTGGAGGAGGCGCTGGCCACCGACCTCGGCACCGCCGCCGAGGAGGCCGGCCGCATCCCCGGCCTCCCCGAGATCGACCACGACCTGCGCCGGCTCCAGGCCGAGTACGACATCCCCATCGAGGTCAACGACGCGGTGGTGGCCTACGTCCGCTTCTTCCAGAGCCCGAAGGTGCGCAAGCACTTCGTGAAGTGGCTGGCGCGGGCGCCCCGCTACATGGACACCTTCCGCGCCATCCTCCGCGAGGAAGGGCTGCCCGAGGACACCGTCTACCTGGCGATGATCGAGAGCGGCTTCGCCAACCTGGCCACCTCGCGGGCGCGGGCGGTGGGTCCCTGGCAGTTCATCGCCGGCACCGGCCGCCGCATGGGGCTCCGGCAGGACTTCTGGATCGACGAGCGGCGCGACCCCGAGAAGGCGGCGCACGCGGCCGCCCGCTACCTGAAGGAGCTCAAGGATCAGCTGGGCGACTGGCGGCTGGCCTGGGCCGGCTACAACGCCGGCGCCGGCAAGATCCTGCGGGCCGAGCGCCGCGGGTACGACGACTTCTGGGCGATGGCGAAGGGGCGGCGGGTCCTGAAGCCGGAGACCCGGGGCTACGTGCCCAAGCTCATGGCGGCGGCCATCGTCACCCGGCACGCCGAGGCCTTCGGCTTCACCCGCGACGAGATCCAGCCGGAGAGCTGGACGCCCTACGAGCGGGTGACCGTCCCGCGGGCCACGCTGCTGTCGCAGGTGGCGAAGGCCGCCGGCGTCACCGAGCGCCAGCTCCTCGACCTGAACCCCGAGCTGCGCCGCAGCTGCACGCCGCCGCGCCCCTTCTCCCTCAAGGTGCCGGTCGGCCAGGGAGCGGTGTTCGCGCGCAACTGGGAGCGGGTGAGCGAGGAGTCGGGCCAGCTGGCCTTCGCCCATCACCGGGTCCAGCGCGGCGACACCCTGGGGGCCATCGCCCGGAACTACCGCGTCCCGCTGGCGGCGGTGCAGCACATGAACGGCCTGCGCCCCGGCCGGCGGCTGCGCCCCGGCACCGAGCTGGTGATCCCGCTCTCGCCCGCCGCCCGCCGCGAGGCGGCGGTGGCGCTGGCCGCCGCGCCGCTGCCCCGCCCGGCGCACCGCTCGCGCCACCGCGCCGCCCGGGCGGCGCGGGCCGCGCCGGTGATCGCCGCGTCCCTGACCGTCGGGCGCTCCCGCGCCACGGTGCGCGTCGCCTCCGGCGACTCGCTGTGGGCCA
>JAKAEO010000216.1 GCA_021818285.1 Myxococcales bacterium | reverse complement strand
GCCGCCGCCCGGCGCCTGGGGGCCGCTGCCGCCCGGGGGGGCGCCGCCGCCGCCGTCCGCCGACGGGGAGAGCGCCCCCTGGGTCCGCCGCGCCCAGCTCGGCTGGCTCCAGGCCTTCGGCCAGACCCTGAAGCTGGTGGCCTTCGAGCCCTCCCGCTTCTTCCGCCTGGTGAAGATCTCCGAGTCGGGCTCGGCGGTGCTCTTCGGCGTCATCGGCGCCACCTTCGGCACCTGGGTGTCGCTGCTCTTCAGCTACTTCACCGCCACCGCCTCCTACTCGATGATGGAGGGGATCCTGCGGGAGATGCAGTCGAAGGGGGTGGACCCGCAGGCCTTCGCCTGGGTCTTCAAGCAGGTGACCGGGGCCGCCTTCGCCCTCCAGGCGCTGGTGACGCCGCTGCTGGCGCTGGTGGTGATCTACCTCGCCGCCGCCCTCTTCCACCTGGTGCTGCTCATCTTCCGCGGGGCGCCGCGCGGCTTCGACGGCACCCTGACGGTGGTCGGCTACGCCTACGGCATCTACGCGCTCACCGCCCTGCCCATGTGCGGCGGGCTGGTGGCGGTGGTCTGGTTCGCGGTGGCCGCCATCGCCGGGCTCACCGAGGCGCACCGGGGCAGGACCTGGAAGTCGGCGCTGGCGGTCTTCGCCCCCTTCCTCCTCCTCTGCCTGGTCGGCTGCCTGGCGGCGGTGACCATCCCGGCCCTGCTGAAGGCGCCGGTCCCGCCCGGCCCGACCTCGCTCTGAGCCCGGGCATGGCGGCGGGCCAGCGGCGCTTCGGCCACGCGGAGGTCTTCGCCTCCATCTTCGCGCTCTCCTTCCTGGCGGCCCGCTTCCTGCCGCTGCTGGGGCTGGGGATCCAGTGCCCGCTGCGGGCCGCCACCGGCATCCCCTGCGCCACCTGCGGGATGACCCGGGCCTTCGTCGCCATGGCCCACGGCGACCCGGCGCGGGCCCTCGCCGCCAGCCCGCTCGGCGCCCTGGGCGCCGCCGGGGCCTGGGCCTTCGCCGCCGCCGCCGCGCTGCGCCTGGCCCTCGGCCTCCCCTGGCCGCGGGTCGGGCCGCGGGCGGCGCGGGCCGCGGCCGCGGCCGGGGCGGCCGCCCTGCTCGCAAACTGGGCGTGGGTCGTGGTAGCCCATCGGTCGTGATCGTCGCGGTGGGCCTCCTGCTCCTCGCGGCCGGCTACCTGGCCGGCTCGATCCCCTTCGGCGTCCTGGTGGCGAGGCGCGCCGCGGGCGTCGACCCCCGCAGCGTCGGCTCCGGCAACATCGGCGCCTCCAACGTGACCCGCTCGGCGGGGAAGGCGGCCGGCGCCGCCACCCTGGCGCTCGACGCCGCCAAGGCGGCGGTTCCCATGCTGCTGGCCCGGCCGATCCTGGAGGCGCTCGGCGCCTCCCCGGCCGCCGCCGGGACCTGGTCGGTGGGGGTGGGGCTGGCCGCCTTCGCCGGCCACCTCTGGCCGGTGTGGCTCCGCTTCCAGGGCGGCAAGGGCGTCGCCACCGCGCTGGGGGTGTTCCTGGTGCTGGCGCCGGTGCAGGCGCTGCTCGGCGGCGCCGCCTTCGCGCTGGCCTACGGCGCCACCCGCATCGCCGCGGTGGGATCGCTCACCGGCGTCGCGGTCTGCACCATCGGCACCTTCCTGGTCCACGGCGCCGGCAGCGCCGTCTCCTGGGCCGGGCTGGTGGTGGCGGCGCTCATCGGCTGGCGCCACCGCGGCAACCTGCAGCGGCTGCTGCGCGGGACCGAGAACAAGGTCTAGCGGACCCTCGCCCCGCCGGCGGGCCGGCTAGACGTTGGGCTGCTCGCCCAGCTCGCCGGCGGGCCGGATCAGCACCTGGCGCGGCTTCACGCCGTTGGCCGGGCCGACCACGCCCTCGCGCTCCATCCGCTCGACGATCTTGGCCGCCTTGTTGTAGCCGAGCCGCATCTCGCGCTGGAGCTTGGAGACCGAGACCTCCTCCATCCGCGACACCAGCTCCAGGGCCTGGTCGTAGGCCGGGTCGTCCTCGTCGTACCCCTGGCCGCCCGCCTCGCCGGCGTCGCGGGCCCGGAGGATGGTCTCGTCGTAGAGCGGCTTGCCCTGCTCCTTGAGGAAGCCGACCACGCGGTGCAGCTCGTCCTCGGAGACGAAGGCGCCCTGCACCCGGGTGATGGGCTGGGTGGCGGTCATCACCAGCATGTCGCCGTCGCCGAGCAGCGCCTCGGCGCCGGGGCCGTTGATGATGGTGGAGGAGTCGTGGCGCGACTGCAGCCGGAAGCTGATGCGGGCCGGGAAGTTGTTCTTGATCATCCCGGTGACCACGTCGGTGGAGGGGCGCTGGGTGGCGACGATGAGGTGGATGCCGGTGGCCCGGGCCTTCTGGGCGAGGCGGGCCAGCGCGATCTCGACCTCGCGCGGCGCGGTCATCATGAGATCCGCCAGCTCGTCGATGACGACGACGATCCAGGGGAGCTTCTGCGGCAGCTTGCGGGGCTGGTCGAGCGCCGCCGCCGCGTCGGCCGGGGGAGGCTCGGTCGGGTCCTCGAACGGGGCGCTGGCGGCGAGCGGCCCGGGCGCCGGCTCGCCCTCGGCGGCGGGCGCCGGCGGGCCCTCGGCGGCGCCGGCCTCCTCGGAGGCGAGCCGGGCGGCCGCCTGCTCCTCGGTCTCGCCCGCGGCCACGTCCACCACCAGCAGCTTGCGCGGCGGCGCGGCGTCGGGCTCGTCGAAGCCGCGCCCCTCGGCGCGGAGCTTGTCCACCTTGGCGTTGTAGGACTTCAGGTCCTTGGAGCCGGTGTCGGCGAGGATCTGGGTGCGCCGCTCCATCTCGTCCACCGCCCACTGCAGGGCGCGGGCGGCCTTGGCGGCGTCGGTGACCACCGGGAGCAGGAGGTGCGGGATCTCCTCGTAGGCCGACAGCTCCGTCATCTTGGGGTCCACCATGATCATCCGCACCTGGTCCGGCGTCTGCCGGTAGAGCAGGGAGAGGATCATGGTGTTCAGGCCCACCGACTTGCCGGCGCCGGTGGTGCCGGCGATGAGCAGGTGGGGCATGCGCTGCAGGTCGACGCAGTAGGGGAGCCCCTCGATGTTCTTGCCCAGGGCCAGCGGCAGCATCCCGCCGGCGTGGCGGTAGGTGTCGGTCTCCAGCACCTCGCGCAGCGTGACGGTGGCGCGGTCGCGGTTCGGCACCTCGATGCCCACCACGCCCTTGCCGGGGATGGGGGCGATGATGCGGATGCGCGTCGCCGACAAGGCCATGGTCAGCTCCTTGTCGAGGTTCTCGATGCGCGAGAGCTTCACCCCCGCCTCGGGCGAGAACTCGAAGAGGGTCACCACCGGGCCGGGCCGGATGTGGCGGATCACCCCCTCCACGCCGTGCTGGCACAGGGTGGAGACGATGACCTCGGCCGCCTTGCGCAGCGCCTGCTCGTCCAGCTCGGCGCGGGCGCCGGGCGCGGGGGCGTCGAGCAGCTCGGTGGCGGGCAGGCGGAAGGTCTCGCCCGACTGCAGGAATGCGAAGGCCGGGGTCTCCTTCCGCTCCTTGCGCTTGCGGCCGCGCTCCCGCATGGCGTCGGAGAGGACGATCTGCGGCCGCTCGGGGGGCAGGGGTTCGGCGGGCGCCCCCGGGACGGGCTCGGCGGCCGCCGCCGGTCCGGGCGCCGCCTCGGCCTCCGGCTCCCCGGCGGCGGTGGCGGGCGCGGCGACGATCTCCGGCTCCGGCTCGGGCTCCCGGCGCCTCCGGCGCGGCCGCTCCTCCTCCTCGTCCGGCGCCGGCGGCGCGGCGGTCCGCAGCTCGCGCAGCCCCTCCGCCCAGGCCGGCTCGTCGCCCCAGCCGGTGGTCCGCTCCCGCTCGGCGGCCAGCGCCCCGGCGACCGCCAGGGCCTCGGCCTCGTCCTCCGGGCTGCGGGCCTCGACCAGGGCGGCGTCGGCCGCCCGGCGCGCCGCCTCCTCGGCCCGGAGCTCCCGGACCGCCTCGCGGTGGCGGCCCACCGCCGCCGCGACCCGGGCGGCGCCGAAGGCCGCCGCGGCCCGGAGGGCGCGCCAGGAGAGGCCCGCCGCCCGCTGGACCTTGAAGTCGGTGGCCACGATCAGCGCCACCACCGCCACCGCCCCCACCGCCAGCGCCGTGCCGACGCCGCCGAGCAGCGCCGTGGCGCGCCGGCAGAGGAAGGCGCCCACCGCCCCGCCGGCCGGGAAGCTCGACAGGCCGCGCCCGGAGAGGGCCAGGTGGGCCAGGATGGCGACCGAGAGGATGAGCACCAGGTAGGCCGCCGACGCGACCAGGGTGACGCGGCGCGCCTCGCCGCGGAACAGCTTCCAGCCGCCGGTGGCGAGCGCGAAGGGCAGCACCAGGGCGGAGAAGCCCATGGCCCGGTAGAGCGCCGCCGCCAGGTGGTGCCCCACCGGGCCGACCAGGTTGGAGGCGGGGGGAAGCCCCCGGGCGATGAGCTGCCCGTCCAGGGCCTGGAAGGTGACGAGCGCCAGGCCGGAGAGCAGGCCGGCGGCGGTGAGCAGCACCGCCGCGACGTCCCGGCCCATGCCGGTGCGGCTGCCGCCGCCCTCCTTGACCCTGCTGCGCCCCGTGCGGCGGTTGCCCTTGCCCATGTGTCGACAGACCCCGTTGGCCGCGGCCCGCCCGCGCGGGCGAGGGACCGGTGCTAGCCGAGGATATCGGGGGGGGTCCATGGGTCAATTTTTCGGGCGTCGTCGATCTTGCGTACACTCGGCGCCGGGCGTTACTTTCGCGAGGACCATCATGGAAGTCCGCTGCGAACGCTGCCGGGCCCAGTACGTCTTCGCCGACGACCAGGTCGGCGAGCACGGCCTCACCGTCCGCTGCTCCAACTGCGGCCACCTCTTCAAGGTGAAGCGCAAGGCGCTGGTGGTCACCCTGCCGGTCGGGCCGGAGGAGGGTGGCGACCGGGCGGTGTCGGCCGCCGACGCCCACCGCGCCGCCGCGGTGCAGGCGGCCGCGCACGCGGTCTTCGCCGAGGTGGAGCGCCGCGAGTGGACGCTGCGCCAGCCCTCGGGCCAGACCTACACCTTCAAGGACATGAGCACGCTCCACCGCTGGATCGTGGAGCGCAAGGCGCACCGGGAGGACGAGATCTGCCGGTCCGGGGAGCCCTGGCGGCGGCTGGGCGCGATCGCCGAGCTGCAGAGCTTCTTCGCGGTGGTGGAGGCGGCCGAGCGCGCCTCCCAGGCGCCGGTGGCGCCGCCCTCGCAGCCGACCGCGGTGCAGTTCCCGGCGGCCGCGGCGCCGCCGCGGGCCGAGCAGCCCTCGCCGCTGTCGGCCGCCGCGCGCACCGAGTTTTTCTCCGCGCCGCCGCCCGCGCAGGCCGCCGCGCCGCGCACCGAGTTCTTCGCGCCGCCCCCGCCGGCGGCGCCCCGGACCGAGTTCTTCTCCGCGCCGCCTCCGCCGGCGGCCGACGCGCCCGCCGCGGCGCCCCGGACCGAGCTCTTCGCGGCGCCGCCGCCGCCTCCCGCGCCGCCGCCGCCCGCGACCTCCCGGCTCGAGGGGATCTTCACGCCCGAGCCCATCCCGCTGGCCGGGCCAGGGCCCGCCGCCGGCTCGGGCACGGAGCAGGGCA
>JAKAEO010000215.1 GCA_021818285.1 Myxococcales bacterium | reverse complement strand
ACTTCGCCAGCCTGGCCTCCGGGCAGTCCGCGGTCCAGGCCGGGCCCGTCGACCCGGACGCCCTGGTGGCCGAGGTGGTCGAGGAGCAGCGGTCCGCCGTCAAGGAGGCCCGCCTCCACGTGGCGGTCGTCCCCTCGGGCGGCGGCCCGGTGCAGGCCGACGCCCGCAAGATGCGCCAGGCCATCGCCAACGTCGTCGGCAACGCCGTGAAGTTCTCGCCGCACGGCGGCGAGGTGCTGGTGGAGGTGCGGCGCGGCGGGGGGCTGCTGCGCGTCGCCGTCTCCGACCAGGGGCCGGGCATCCCCGCCGAGGACCAGCCGCTGGTCTTCGAGCCCTTCTTCCACGCCCGGCGCGCGGCGCGCGCCGGGGAGGCGCGCCGGCCCGGCTCGGGGCTGGGGCTGCCGGTGGCCCAGCGCATCGCCCAGGCCCACGGCGGCCGGGTGATCATCGAGAGCCCGCCGGCGGACCGGCAGCCGGTGCAGGGCCACCAGTTCACCGGCACGCGGGTGATCCTGGAGATCCCGGCCTGATGCGCGTGCTGGTGGCCATGTCGGGCGGCGTGGACTCCTCGGCCGCGGCGGCCCTGCTGGCGGCCGCGGGCCACGAGGTGGTGGGCCTGGCGATGCGGGTCCACGACGCCGCCGATCCGGCGCGCGGCCGGAGCTGCTGCGCCCCCGACGACCTGGAGGACGCCCGGGCCGCGGCCCGCGCGCTGGCCATCCCGTTCTACGTGGCCAACGCCGAGGAGGCCTTCGCCCGGGCGGTGGTGGAGCCCTTCGTGGAGGACTACCTCGCCGGCCTCACCCCGAACCCCTGCGTGGAGTGCAACACCCGGGTGAAGTTCTCCTGGCTGCTGCGGCGGGCGCGGGCCATCGGCGCCAGGCTCGCCACCGGCCACTACGCCCGCGTCGGCGAGCGGGCCGGCCGCCGGACCCTGCTCGCCGCCCGCCACCCGGAGAAGGACCAGAGCTACTTCCTCTACGGGCTCGGCCAGGAGGCGCTCGCCGAGCTGCTCTTCCCGGTGGGCGAGCTGGCGAAGCCCGAGGTGCGGGCCCTGGCCGCCCGCACCGGCCTGCCCAACGCCGCCAAGGCCGAGTCGCAGGAGATCTGCTTCGTCACCCGCGGGAGCGCGTCCGACTTCGTCCAGCTCCGCGCCCCGGACCGGGTGCGGGAGGGGGAGCTGGTCGGCACCGGCGGCGAGGTGCTGGGCCGCCACGGCGGCGTCCACCGCTTCACGGTCGGGCAGCGGCGCGGCCTGGGCGCGGCCGGCCCGGCGCCGCGCTACGTGGTGCGGATCGAGCCGGAGGCGGGGAGGGTGGTGGTGGGCGGCGCCGCCGAGGCCTCCCGCCGGGAGTTCACGGTCCGCGAGGTCTCCTGGGTGGCCGGGTCGCCGCCGCCGGCTCCGCTGGAGCTGCGGGTGAAGGTGCGCCACCGGCACGAGGGGGAGCTCGGGACGGTGCGGGCCTCGGCGGGCGGCGCCGAGGTGCGGCTGGCGCGCCCTGTCCGGGGCGTGGCGCCGGGCCAGGCCGCGGTGTTCTACGACGGCGACGAGGTGCTCGGGGGCGGACGCATCGCCCGGTGAGCCGCTCCGGGGCCGGGTGCCGCGGCGCCGGCTCCGCGGCCCGGGCGGCGCGGCGCAGGAGCGCGGTCCGCCTCCTTGCCCCTCGCGCGGTCCGGGTCTATCAAGGGCCATGCTGCTCCCCGACGGCCGGACCGTTCCGGACCTCCGCCTCGATCCCGGGGTGGTGGGGCGCTGCCGCGAGCTGGCGGGCCGGGTGGCCGACCAGGTGCTGGCCTCGGTCCAGCGCCGGACCACCGTCTCCATCGAGCGGGCGGTGCTGCGGCTGCTCGGCTTCCACGCCGCCGGCCCGGGCGGCATCCCCCACGTGAACCTGATGGTGGACCAGCTCCACGCCCGCGGCCTGCTCGGGCGCGGCGCCGCCTGGTGGCTGGGGTACGCCCTGCGCCACGGCGCCCACGACCCGGACCGCATCGTCGGCCTCTTCGCCGGGCTGCCGCGCGAGCCCCCGCCGCTGCCGGCCGCCGAGGAGGCGGCGCTGCGCGACGAGGTGCGCCGGGAGGCCCGCGCCGCCGCGGGCGAGCTGCGGCGGCGGGTCGCCGAGCGGGACGCCCTCAAGGCCGAGCTGGGCACCGCGCCCCGGCCCCACAAGTACCTGATCGTCGCCACCGGCAACGTCTGGGACGACGTGGAGCAGGCGCGCGCCGCCGCCCAGGCCGGCGCCGACGTCATCGCGGTGATCCGCTCCACCGCCCAGTCGCTGCTCGACTACGTCCCGGACGGCGCCACCACCGAGGGGTACGGCGGCACCTGGGCGACGCAGGAGAACTTCCGGATCCTGCGCGAGGCCCTGGACCAGGAGTCGCGGCGGCTGGGGCGCTACCTGCACCTCACCAACTACTCGAGCGGCCTGTGCATGAGCGAGATCGCCTTCGCGGCGGCCTGGGAGCGGCTCGACATGCTGCTCAACGACGCCATGTACGGCATCCTCTTCCGCGACATCAACATGCGGCGGACGCTGTGCGACCAGCACTTCTCGCGCCGCATCTGCGCCTTCGCCGGCATCGTCATCAACACCGGCGAGGACAACTACATCACCACCGCCGACGCCGACGAGGCGGCCCACACGGTGATCGCCTCCCACTTCGTCAACGAGGGGCTGGCGCGGCGCGCCGGGCTCCCCGACCGGCTGGTGGGGCTGGGCCACAGCTTCGAGATCGACCCGGCCCGCGAGGACACCATCGTCCGGGAGGTGGCCCAGGCGCTGCTGGTGCGGACCCTCTTCCCCGAGGCGCCCATCAAGTACATGCCGCCCACCAAGCACAAGCAGGGCGACATCTTCTTCAGCCACGCCTACGACGTGATGGCCGACGTGGTGGCGCGGCTCACCGGGCAGTCGATCCAGCTGCTGGGCATGATGACCGAGGCCATGCACAATCCGCTGCTGATGGACCGCTACGTGGCCCTGAAGAGCGCCGACTACGTCTACCGGGCCTGGAAGGGCATGGCGGGGGAGATCCTCTTCCGCGAGGGGGGCGCGGTGGAGCGCCGCGCCGGCGCGGTGCTGGGCGCGGCCCGGGAGCTGCTCGAGGAGGTGGCCCGCGACGGGCTGCCGGCGGCCATCGGCCGGGGCCGCTTCGGGGACGTGGCGCGGTCGGAGACCGGGGGCAAGGGGCTCTCCGGCGTGGTGGAGCGCGCCCCCGACTACTTCAATCCCTTCCTCGAGATCCTGGAGGCGCCATGACCGCCGCCCGCCGCGCCGCCGCCCTCGCCGCCGCCGCGCTGCTCGCCGGCGGCTGCTCGCAGGTGGTGCGGGTGAAGGCCACCGGCCCGGTGGGCCAGGGAGGGGAGGGGGCCGCCGCCCGTTACCTGGTGGACAAGCTCTCCTTCGAGGTCCCGGCCTCCTGGACGCCGAGCGGCGACGCCCGGCGGTTCAGCGCCGTCCAGCCCGACGGGCTGGGGCGGGTCGACGTCCAGCGCGCCGAGCGGCCCTTCGCGAGCGAGGCCGACTGCCTGGCCCAGGCCGAGGCGGCGCTGGAGCGGGGCACCGCCCAGGCCACCAACGTGCGCCGCCACCCCACCACCTTCGCCGGCCGGAAGGGGATCGCCACCGAGGGGGACCAGGGCGGCTGGCACGGCTGGGCCTGGGGCGTCTGCGACGGCCCGGTGCAGTACCGGGTGAGCTTCTGGGGGGCGACGCCGCTGCGCGAGGACGTGCTGGCCGCCTGGACCGGCCTCTCCGCCAGCGCCCGGTTCGAGCCGTGACCGATCCCGTCCTCGTCCGCCCCTACGGCGACCGCCGCGACGACGGCGTGGTGCAGCTGTCCTTCGTGCTGCCGCTGCCGGCGGGCGAGCGGGCCCGCGCCGCCGCCGCCGAGGTGGCCCGGCAGCTGGGGCTCTCCGGCGTGCAGCTGGCGGCCATGGAGCCGGCGGCGGAGGGCTACACCTTCTTCGTCCTCTACGGGCGCACCGCCGCGGCGGTGGACGCCGCCGCCCTCGAGGTCCCCGAGGTGGCGGCGCACCGCCACGGCTTCGACGAGCTGAACGAGATCGCCCGCCGCGAGGTGGGGCGGCGCATCGTGGTGCTGGGGGCCTGCACCGGCTCCGACGCCCACGCCGTGGGCATCGACGCCATCATGAACATGAAGGGGTACGCCGGAGACTACGGCCTGGAGCGCTACCCGGTCTTCGAGGCGGTGAACCTCGGGGCCCAGGTGGAGAACGCGGCGCTGGCCCGCGCCTGCGTCGAGCGGCGGGCCGACGCGGTGCTGGTGTCGCAGGTGGTCACGCAGCGCGACGTCCACCGGGAGAACGCGCGGCAGCTCATCGACGAGCTGGAGCGGCTGGGCGCCCGGGGGCGGGTGATCGCCGTCCTGGGCGGGCCGCGCATCGATCACCGGCTGGCGCTGGAGCTGGGCTACGACGCCGGGTTCGGCGCCGGGACGCGCCCCTCCGAGGTGGCCGGCTGGATCGTGGGCGAGGTGCTGCGCCGGATGGGCAAGTCGCTCCACTGAGTGGAATCCACCGGGTGGAGGACGCCGAAAGGAGCACGGGATGGCCGCGCGCGACGAGGGGACCGGGCCGGTGACGCTGCGCCTGCGCATGGGGCAGGGGGACGCCCACTACGGCGGCGGGCTGGTCGACGGCGCCCGGCTGCTGGCCCTCTTCGGCGACGTGGCCACCGAGCTGCTGGTCCGGCGCGACGGCGACGAGGGGCTCTTCCGCGCCTACGACGCGGTGGAGTTCCTGGCGCCGGTCCACGCCGGCGACTTCATCGAGGCCACCGGCGAGATCACCCGCGCCGGCGAGACCTCCCGGGCCATGCGCTTCGAGGCCCGCAAGGTGATCCGCCCGCGGGCCGACCTCTCCGACAGCGCGGCCGAGGTGCTGGATCCGCCGCAGCTGGTCTGCCGCGCCAGCGGCACCTGCGTGGTGCCGAAGGCGAGGCAGCGCCGGCCGCGGTAGGGCGGGCGTGGCGGGGGGCGGCGCCGCCGCCGCGGGCCGATCCCGCCGCCGGAAGGAGGACGACGTGGGCGATCCGGTGATCCTCGCCGCCGCGGTGGTGGGCGCCGAGGTGACGCGCGAGCAGAACCCGGCGGTGCCCTACACGCCCGAGGAGATCGCCCGCGCCGCGGTCGAGTCCTGGCGCGAGGGCGCGGCGGTGATCCACCTCCACGCCCGCTGGCCCGACGGCCGGCCCTCCCAGCGGCCCGAGCACTTCGCGGAGATCGTCGCCCGCATCCGCGCCGAGGGCTGCGACGCGATCCTGCAGTGCTCCACCGGGGGCGCTGTGGGCATGGGGCTCGAGGAGCGGCTCGGCTCGCTGGTGGACGGCGCCGAGATGGGGACGCTGAACATGGGGACCATGAACTTCGGGGACGGGGTCTTCGTGAACTCCCGCCCCGACGTCGTCCGGGTGGCCTCGCGCCTGCGCGAGCGCCGGCTGGTCCCGGAGTGCGAGGTCTACGACGCCGGGATGCTGGAGACGCTGGCCTGGCTGCGGGAGAAGGGGCACCTCGCGCCCCCCTACCACGTGCAGTTCGTGCTCGGCGTCCCCGGGGGCATGGCGGGGACCGAGCGCAACCTGCGCTTCCT
>JAKAEO010000214.1 GCA_021818285.1 Myxococcales bacterium | reverse complement strand
GCCGGGGCCGGGGCCGGGGCCGGGGCCGCGGGCGCCTCCTCCGCCTCGCGCGGCACCACGCGGGCGCGCACCACGCCGTCGCGCAGCTCGAAGCGGACGGCCACGCCGCCGGCCGGCGCGAGGTAGTGGAAGGCGGTGACGCCGGGACGCGGGAAGCCGCGCGCCAGCGCGCCCGGCACCACCTCGGCGAAGGCGCCGGCGATCTGCTGGGTGGTGAGCGGCTGGCGCACCAGCCGCACCGTCCCCTGGGGCGAGCTCATGCTGGCCCCCTGGCCGCTCTCGAACACCAGCTCGGTGCCGGCGCTCGTGTAGAGGGTCCTGATGAAGGAGTCGAGGCGCGGCATGCGGGTCACCCGGTGGTGAGCGCGACGCGGACCACGTGCTGCCGGCTCACCAGCACCGCGGCGTCGCGCTCCAGGAGCCGGAAGAAGGGCGAGGACTCGTTGAGGAAGTCGAGGAGCCGGCCCGGCGGAGGGCGCACGAAGGAGAGCAGGCCGCGCAGGGCCTGGCCCCCGGCCAGGGTGATCTCCACCTCGTGCTCGGCGGGGATGGTCAGGTCGTCGCCGTCCCCGGCCTCGAACTCGGGCGCTACCCGCGCCAGCACCACCGCCCGCCGGTTGAGGAAGGTCATCACCCCGGCCTCCTCGTCCAGGGCCGGGAGGAACTCGGCCGATCCGTTGAGCAGGTCGGAGAGCCGCTCCGGGCCGGCGTGGTGGGCCGCCCCCTCCGCCAGGAAGACCGCCACGCGGCGCGCCGGCCCGTCGGGCTGCACCACCTCGACCGACACCCGGCGCTTCGGGACCCGGAGATCCTCCCCCATGGGCGGGTCCGTAGAGCAGGCGCCGTGCCACCGCAAGGCCGCGAGAACAGGGGGGCCGGCGGCGCCGGGGGAGGGTCCCGCGCCGTCCCAGGGGTGGTGGATCACCCTCCTCGCCGGGCGGCTTCAGGGGCCGCGCGCCAGCGCCAGCAGCCACTCCCGGTTGCCGGCCGGCCCGGGGACGGGCGACTCGGCGTGGCCCAGGACCTCGAAGCCGAGGGCCCGGGCCTCGGCCTCGATGCCCTCGAGCGCCGCCCGCCGGGCGCCGTCGTCGCGCACCACCCCACCCTTCCCCACCTCGCCCCGGCCGACCTCGAACTGCGGCTTCACCAGCAGCACCGCCCGGCCGCCCGGCTTCAGGACGGCCTTCACCGCCGGCAGCACCAGCCGCAGGGAGATGAAGGAGAGGTCGGCGGTGACCAGGTCGACCGCCTCGCCCAGCGACGCGGCGCCGAGGTGCCGGGCGTTCTCGCGCTCGCGCACCACCACCCGGGGGTCGTTCCGGATGCGGTCGTGGAGCTGCCCGTAGCCGACGTCGACCGCGTACACCCGGGCCGCGCCGCGCTGCAGCAGGAGGTCGGTGAAGCCGCCGGTGGAGGCGCCCAGGTCGGCGCAGACCTTCCCGGCCGGGTCCACCGGGAACTCGGCCAGCGCCCGCTCCAGCTTCAGCGCCCCGCGCGACACGTACTTCCGGGGCGCCGCGTCCTCCTTCACCCGCAGCGGGAGCGCCGGATCGACGAGCTGGCCCGGCTTGTCCACCCGCCGCTCGCCGGCGACCACCGCGCCCGCCAGCACCAGCGCCTGGGCCCGGGCGCGCGACTCCGCCAGGCCGCGCTCGACGAGGAGGAGGTCGATGCGCTCCCGCTTCGCCACGGGCTACGCCAGGCCGCGCTCGGCGACGTTGGGCCGGATGCCGGTGAGCTGGCGGCAGGCCTCGGCGATCCCGCGGGCGTCGAGCCCGAGCTCGGCCCGCTGCCTTTGGGGATCGCCGTGGGTGATGAACCGGTCGGGGAGGCCGAGCCGCCGGGTGGCGACCTTCTGGAGCAGGCCGGCCCGCTCCAGGCACTCGAGCACCGCGCTGCCGAAGCCGCCGGCCAGGGCGCCCTCCTCCACCGTGACCACCCGCCGCGCCGCCGAGGCCACCGCCGCGATCAGCTCCTCGTCGAGGGGCTTCACGAAGCGGGCGTCCACCACGGTGGCCGAGATGCCCTCCTTCGCCAGGAGCTCGGCGGCCTCCAGGGCCGCCCGCGCCGGCGTGCCGGCGGCGACGATGGCCACGTCCGCGCCCTTGCCGCCGTCCCGCAGCAGCCGGCCCTTGCCCACCGGCAGCGCCACCGGCTCCGGATCGAGCGGCACGCCCACCGCCGAGCCGCGCGGGAAGCGGAAGGCGGCCGGGCCGTCGTGGGCCAGCGCCGTCGCCAGGGCGTGGCGCATCTCGTTCTCGTCGGACGGCGCCATCACCACCAGGTGGGGGACGCAGCGCAGGTAGGACAGGTCGAAGGCGCCCTGGTGGGTCTTGCCGTCGGCGCCCACCAGCCCGCCCCGGTCCAGCGCGAAGGTGACCGGGAGCTGCTGCAGCGCCACGTCGTGGATGATCTGGTCGTAGGCCCGCTGCAGGAAGGTGGAGTAGATGGCCACAACCGGGCGCAGCCCCTCGCAGGCCATGCCGGCGGCGAAGGTGACGGCGTGCTGCTCGGCGATGCCCACGTCGTAGGTGCGGTCGGGGAAGAGCTTCTTCACCTTGGCGAGGCCGGTGCCCTCCAGCATGGCGGCGGTGATGGCCACCACCCGCGGGTCGCGCTGCATCTGCTCGGCGACCGCCTCGGCGAAGAGGTCGGTGAAGGCCTTGGCGCCGCCCTTCTTCACCGGCAGCCCGGTCTTCACGTCGAAGAAGGAGAGGCCGTGGCCGCGGGTGGCGAGGTCGCTCTCGGCCGGGTGGTAGCCCTTGCCCTTGGTGGTCACCAGGTGGAAGAGCACCGGCCCCTCGAAGGTGGCCAGCTTCTGGAAGGTCTCGATCAGCGCCCCGACGTCGTGGCCGTCGGCCGGCCCGACGTAGTGGAACCCGAGCCCCTCGAAGAGCACGCCGGGCGTCACCAGGGCCTTGGCGGCGGTGATGCCGTGGCGGATGACCTCGATGGCCTCGGTGCCGCGCGGCACCTTGCCGAGGAAGTCCTTCACCGACTTGCGCCAGCGGTTGTAGGTGCGCGAGGTGAACTTCTTGGAGAGCCACTCGCTCATCGCCCCGACGTTGGGCGAGATGGACATCTCGTTGTCGTTCAGGACCACGATCAGGTCCCGCTTGAGGTAGCCGGCCTGGTTCAACCCCTCGAAGGCGGCGCCGCCGGTGAGGGCCCCGTCGCCCACCACCGCCACCACCTTGCCCTTCTCGCCCTTGCGCTGGCGGGCCTCGATCATCCCCAGCGCGGCGGAGACCGCGGTGGAGGCGTGGCCGACGCCGAAGGCGTCGTGCGGCGACTCGTGGCGCTCGGGGAAGCCGGCCAGCCCGCCCTCGGTGCGGATGGTCCGGAAGCGCTCCCGCCGGCCGGTGAGCAGCTTGTGGGCGTAGGCCTGGTGCCCCACGTCCCAGACCAGCCGGTCGGCCGGCGAGTCGAAGACGTAGTGGAGCGCCACGTTGATCTCGACGGCACCCAGCGACGACCCCAGGTGGCCCCCGTTCCGGGCGCAGGTCTCGATGATCTCGTCCCGGATCTCCTGGCAGAGCTGCGGCAGCTGCGCCGGGGCGAGCCGCTTCAGGTCGGCCGGGGAGTCGATCGCGTCGAGCAGGCGGGCCATCTCAGTGCCTCCGGGTGACGACGAAGCGCGACAGGGCGCGCAGCGGCTCGGCCGCGGCGCCCAGCGGTGCCAGCAGCGCCAGGGCCTCGTCGCAGAGGGCGTCGGCGCGCCGCCGGGCCTCCCCGGCCCCGACCAGGGCCGGGAGGGTGGCCTTGCCCGCGGCGGCGTCCTTGCCGGCGCCCTTGCCCAGGGTGGCGGCGTCGCCGGTGAGGTCCAGCAGGTCGTCGGCGATCTGGAAGGCCAGGCCCAGCTTCTCCCCGACCCGCTCCATGCCGCGGGGCTCGCCGCAGCCGGCCACCGCCCCGCCCACCACCGCCGCGGCCAGCAGCGCCCCGGTCTTGCGGGCCATGAGGTCGAGCACCTCGGGCTCGGCCAGGGCGGCGCCCGGGGCGGCCATGTCGATGGCCTGCCCCTCCACCATGCGGGTGGCCCCGGCGGCCAGCAGCGCGGCCAGGGCGGCGGCGCGCGGCTCGCCGCCGCCGAGCAGCCAGGAGAAGGCGGCCGACTGCAGCCCGTCGCCCACCAGCACCGCGGTGGCCTCGTCGAAGGCCCGGTGCACGGTGGGGCGGCCCCGCCGCAGGTCGTCGTCGTCCATGCACGGCAGGTCGTCGTGGACCAGCGAGTAGGCGTGGATCATCTCCAGGGCCACCGCGAATCGCATCGCCAGGGAGCCGTCGCCGGCGTCGCCGCCCACCGCCTCGGCCGAGGAGAGCACCAGGGCCGGGCGGAGCCGCTTGCCGCCGGAGAGGAGGGCGTAGCCCAGCGCCTCGGCCAGCCGCGGCGGCCCGGCGCGGCGCCGCTCCTCGGCGACGCGGCGCAGCTGCCCCTCGACGCGGGCGGCGACGGCGCGCAGGTACGGCTCGATGGCGAAGGACCCGGTCATGGGGCCGCCCCGATCTCGCACGGCGCGGGGGTCCGGCTCAAGGGGGACGCGCGCCGGCGTCACGGCGGCGGCGGCGGCGCCGTCCCCGCCGCCCGCGATCCCAGGATCTCGCGGATCCGGGCGATGAGCCGGTCCACGTCCAGGGGCTTGGCGAAGTAGTCCACCGCCCCGGCCGCGCGGCCGGCCCGCTCGTCCTCGGTGGACTTGCGGGCCGAGATGAAGATCACCGGGATGTCGGCGAAGGTCTCGTTCTTCTTGATGGCCCGGCACAGCTCGAAGCCGTCGATCCAGCTCATCATCACGTCGAGGAGGATGACGTCGGGCCGGTCCACGTGCATCGCCGAGATCAGCCGCAGGCCGTTGGCCGCCTGCGAGACCTCGAAGCCCTCCAGGTCCAGGGCCATGGTCAGCATCTCGCGGGTGTCGCGGTCGTCGTCGACGATGATGACCTTGGGCTTCCTGTCCCCGGCGCCGTCCATCACGCCCCCCCGTCGCCGCCCGGGTCGAGGGGCACCGCCTGCTCGGAGCCGTCGGCGGCGCGCACCAGCTTCTCGATGCGCCGCTCCGCCTCCTCCAGCTTGCGCTGCGCCTCCCGCGCCAGCCCCATGCCCTCGGCGAACTTCTCCAGCGACTGCTCCAGGGAGAGGCCGCCGCCCTCCAGCTCGGCGACCACCTTCTCCAGGCGCGCCACCGCCTGGTCGTAGCTCTCGGCCGCTTCGCCCTTCGGTCCCTTCGGCTCGCTGGTCCGGGTCACGCGTCCTCCGCTGACGGCTGTCCTAACAGCACCGCCGGGCCCGATCAACGGCGGCGCGCCGCACCCCGCCGGCCTCCCGCGGCGCGCTCACCGCCCCTCCCCGGCGCCGCCGGGCCCGCGCCCGGCCCGCCCCGGCAGCGGGTCCTCGCCGGCGTCGCGCCCCTCCACCCGGACGTCGAGCCAGCCCCGCGCCAGCGCCACCCGCAGGGCGTCGCCGGCCGACGCCGCGGCGCTGTCGGCGAGCGGCCGCCCCTCGCGCAGCACCAGGGCGAAGCCCCGGGCCAGCATCCCGGCCACGTTGGCCGGCTCCAGCCGGAGCAGCAGGCGCTGCAGCCGCAGCCGCTCCCGGGGCAGCCAGGCGGCGCGCCAGGCGT
>JAKAEO010000213.1 GCA_021818285.1 Myxococcales bacterium | reverse complement strand
AGTCGACGAGGTGCGCGTTGTTCACCCGGTTCCCGGAGAGCGAGGAGACCCCGTGGGCGTCGTGGCAGGCGGAGCAGGGGGCCGCGTAGGTCACCACGTGCGAGTAATGGGACGGGAAGCGGGAGGACTCCGTCCCGGCCGGCAGCGACGCCGGCGCGACGGCGAAGAGGTTGCGGTCGTGGCACTTGTAGCAGAGCGCGTAGGCCTGCGGGCTCTCCGCGGTCCGGTCGGCGGTGAGGTAGGGCCGCTCCAGGATGTGGGGGTAGGCGGAGCCGTGCGGGCCCCGCGGCGCCCGCCCGCCGGGCGCGGCGTCCGAGGCGTGGCAGTCGGAGCAGTAGACCATCGAGGAGGCGCTCCAGGGCCGGAGCAGGCCCGGCACCGCGGCGGAGCGGCCGGTCGCCACCACCGGGTGGAAGGAGGCGGCGCTCCCCGGGTCGAAGACGCGGCGGAGGTTCGCGTCGGGGAGCTGCCGGCGCGGCTCCAGCATCGAGGCCGAGGGGCGGGCCTGCGGCTGGTTGGCGCTGTCGGCGTGGCACTTGAAGCAGACCTCGTACTCGAAGTTCACCGGGTCGACCCGCATGCCGTTGCGGTCGATGCCCCACACGCCGGCCAGGGACCCCGCCGCGCGCGGCGCGAAGGAGGTCCGGGAGACCGCCGCGTGCGGATCGTGGCAGTCCACGCAGGTGACGTGGCGCGGCGTCGAGGGGCGGTCCTCCGGCAGGCGGTGGAGGGGGCTCGCCGGTCCCTCGGAGGCGTCGTGGCCGGAGGGCCCCGCCGGCGGCGCCGCGTGGGCGTACGGGCGGGCCACCTGGCTGGCGACGTCGGTGCTGGCCACCCGCCCGTCGTGGCAGCCGAGGCAGAGCCGGTCGTCGCCCTGGCCGCGGGCGCCGCGGGTGAGGCTGGGGCCGTAGGCCTCGTGCGCCGGGTGGCAGGTGGCGCAGGCGTTGTCGGCGATGGTGGCGTAGGTGTACTCGCCCGGCGCCGCGGTGCCTGGCGGCACCGGGGAGGCGAAGGAGGCCTGGTGCGCCGCCGGGTTGGTCCGCCAGAGGGGCAGGGCGTGGCAGCTCAGGCAGATGGCGCCGCCCCGGTTCGGCTTCACCAGGAACATCCGGGCCTCGGGATCGTTCCCCTCCGAGTGCGGGTCGTGGCAGGAGGTGCACTGCACCTGCCCCTTCCGGTCGAGCTTCACGGCGTCGCCGGGGGCCGGCAGGCGGAACCGACCGTCGGCCGGGACCCCGACCGACACCGGGTGGGTCCCCGAGAGGTCGAAGCCCAGGCGGTCCTTCCCCTCGGGCATGCGGTCGCCGGGCGCCGCGCCGCGCATGGCGATGCGCGCGCCCTTGACCGTCTGGCCCAGGGCGATGGTGCCGTCGTGGCAGGAGAGGCAGGCGCGCGACGCGCCGCCCACCGCCGGCGCGGCAAGGCGTGACGCCATGGTGCTGCTCTGGTAGCGCAGGGGCTGGACGGCGCTCGCCGGCCGGTTGTCCCCGCCCTCGCGCGCGCCGTGGGCGACGTGGCAGAACACGCAGGTGCGCGGCTCGGACTGGGCCTTCACCGCGCCCGGTCCGCTGACCGAGAGGTTGTGCTTGCCCAGAGCCACCGGGTCGGCCGCGGCGGCCGGCAGCGCCAGCAGCAGGACGGCGAGCGCCGATCGCCTCATGCCTCTTCCTCCAGCTCGAAGACGGCGACGCGCCGGTTCAGCGAGTCGCAGACGTAGACCCGGCGCCCGGAGACGGCGATCCCCGCCGGGAGGAGCAGCTGCCCCGGGCCGGAGCCCGAACCCCCGAAGGCCAGCTCGAAGCGCCCCGCGGCGCTGAAGATCTTCACCTGGTCGGTGAGGGCGTCGGTCACCAGGATCTCGCCGCGGGGCCCGGCGGCCACGGCCTTGGGCCGGCCGAAGGCGCCCTCCTCCTCGCCGGCCCGCCCGAAGCGGTCGAGGGGCGCTCCGTCGGCGGCGAAGCGCGAGACGCGGAAGTTCAGCGCGTCCACGACCAGGATCGACCCGTCGGCGGCCGCGGCCACGGCGGTGGGGAAGTGCAGCTGCGAGGGGCCCGAGCCCAGTCCGCCGATCCGCAGCAGCTCCCGGCCGTCCGGCGCGAAGGCGACGAGCCGGTGCTCCGGCGGGTCGACGGCCCAGACGCGGTCGCGCTGCCAGGCGACGCCGGTCGGCCGGGTGAGGCGGCCGTCGCCGATGAGCGTGCAGCCGCCCCCGGCCGGGAGGCGGGCGACGACGCCGGAGGCGTCGGCGACGTAGCGCGTCCGATCGGGGGCTGCGGCGACGGCCATCGGCGCGATCCAGGGGCGGCCCGGGCAGGTGAGGGCCCGCTGCTTCCCTGTCGTGCGGTCGATGGCCAGGACCTGGGCGCCGTCCGGGTCGGCGACCACCAGCTCGGGCCCGTCCACGGCGACGCCGAAGGGGCGGGCGAACGGGCTCGCCGGCGCCTGGGCCTCATCGATGCCGAGGACGGCGTCGGCGGCCCGGCGCCACCAGGAGCGCGTCCCGGCCTGCGGCTCCGGCGGCGGGATCGAGGCGATCCAGCGGACCCGAGGCGCGGCCGGCGGGGCGGGCCAGACGGGCGCCGGCGCCGGCGTCGCCGCCCTCGCGGACGGCGCGGGAGCGTGCGCGCAGGCCCCGGCCACGGCGGCGAGCAGCAGGGCGGCGGCGGGGAGGGGACGCACGGGTCAGAAGCTCGCGCCGAAGGAGCGGGAGATGCGGGCCATGAGGACGTTGGTGGTCACGCGCGGCCCGCCCTGCGCGCCGATGGAGTGCCGGTCCTCCAGCGAGAGGTCGAAGAGGCCGATGCGGTAGGCGAGACGGAGGTTGAACGACGCCTCCCAGGTGTCGGGCCGGTCCGGGGAGGTCACCGTGGCGTAGCGGGCGAAGCCGGTGAGGAGCAGGCCGCGGGCCAGCCCGCTCTCGGCGGTGAGGGTGGCGTAGCGCGAGACGGTGTTGCTGCTGGCCGGCAGGATCCCGGAGCCGGCCGGGCTGGCGAGCCCCTGGACGGCGCCGTTGGTCAGGCCTGCGGCGAGCGTCAGGTTCTGGGTCCGGAAGGCGACACCGGCCAGCGCCTGGACCGTCTGGGTGGCGAGCTGCCCGAGCAGCTGGCCGTGCTGCCGGACGTCGGAGGCCTGGAGCTCCGTCCGGACCGCGGTGCCGCCGGGGGTGCGGGTGCCGGCCGAGGCGTTCACCTGGTTGCGGAGGCTCCAGCCGGTCTGGCCGAGGAGGTTGGAGTCGTACCCGGAGCTGGCGGAGAGGCTGGTGCTCCAGGAGCCGAGCGCGGCGTTCCAGCCGCCGCCCAGCCCCGCGCCCCAGGCGAGGAGCTCCTGGCCGTCCAGCTGGGTGGCGCCCACCGAGCCCGACGCGTTCGCCTGCCAGGTGCTGGCGCCCGAGTTCCGCATCCAGCGGACGCCGCCGCCCGCGCTCTCGCCGGCGGAGCGCAGCGTCGTGGTGCCGACCCTGTCCTCGTTGACGCCGCCGGCCAGCGAGCCGGTCCAGGAGAGCTCCGGCGTGGCGGCCCAGTCGGCGGCGGCGCGCAGCGACTGGCTGGTGGACTCGCGGTTCTCGCCCAGCCCCTGGAAGTCGGCGATCAGGTGGTGGTAGCCGTAGCCGAGCGAGCTGACCACCCGGGCCGCCGGGCGCCAGGAGGCGGAGGCGCCGAAGACGTTGTCGTCGAAGCGCGGGCTGTTGGCCGCCTGCTGGGTGGGGTCGCGGAGGTAGTACTGCTCGTTGAGGCGCACCTCGAGGGCGTCGGTGACCTTGCTCGACCCGTTGAAGACGACCCGGTGGGTCCGGTAGTTGGTGTCTCCGTAGCTCCCCGAGTTCCAGGAGGTGTCGTAGCCCGCCTCGTAGGCGTGGTTCTCGAGCTGGTGGGCGGCGGCGGTGCTGAGCTGCGTGGACCGGCCGGTGGTGCGCAGCCCGCCGATCCCGGTGTTGTCGAACTCGGAGCGCTGCAGCGTGGCCCGGACGGTCGGCACCTGCGCGATGTGCAGGTAGGCCGTTCCGCCCTCGGAGGTGACCATCGACGAGCCGGTCATGGTCGTCGCCGACGTGGCGTCGAAGTTGGTCCGGGCCCGGGAGGCGAAGCCGGAGAGCGTGAGCGGGGAGGCCTGCAGCGCGCTCACGCTGGCCCCGTACTGGAGGTAGTCGGTGCGGTTCCGGACGTCGGGTTGGGACGACTCCACCATCCGGTAGCTCACCGAGGCGAGGGCCTGCAGCAGGTCGGCGCGCAGGGGAACGGCGTTGAGCGAGAGCTGCCCGCCGAAGTCCCAGCCCGGGACGCTGCCGGTCACGCCGCCGGCCGAGACGTCGTTGCGGGTGTAGCCGGTGTCGAGGGACCCGGAGAAGCCGTAGCTGCCCGCCCGGGCCGCGGGGGGCGCGGCCAGGACCAGGGCGAGGGCCAGGAGCCCGAGGGCGAGCCTGCGGGTCATCGGGCCCCTCCGGCCGGCGGGGCGGGCGCCCGCACCGGCGAGACCACGACGTCGACGCCTTCCGTGGAGGGACGCAGCGTGACGCGGGTGCCGATCCGGCTCGCGGGCAGGCCGGCGGCCGCGGCGACCCCCTTGATCTCCTCGGCGCGCCGCGCGGCGATCTCCATCAGGCCGGGGTTCTGGGCCCGGGCCCAGACCAGCAGCTCCACCTTCTCCTTCGCAGCCAGGCGCGCCATCTCGGCGACGGCGTCGCGATCCCTGGCGGCGAGCGGCTGGTCGGCGGAAGGCAGGAGGATCACCGCGGCCGCCAGCATGTCCGCCGAGGCCCCCGGGGCGGGCGCCGGCGTGGCGGCGGGCGGAGCAGGGAGCGGCGGCGCCGAGGAGCGGGCGGCGAGCCGCTTCTGGACGGCGGCGAGCCGCTCCTCCTGGGCCGCGAGCCGCCGCCGCGTGACGTCGAGCCGCGCGGCGCGCGCCTCGAGCCCCTTCTCGGCGACGTCCAGGCGATCGCGTGCCGCGGCCAGGCGGGCCTCGGTCGCGCCGAGCAGCGCGCGGCGGGCCTCGACGGCGCCCGCCCGGGCCGCGAGCGGCTCCGCGCCCTTGCCCTCCAGGAGCTTCCGGGCCGCCGTGCCGGCCGGCTCCAGCGCGCGCTCGGCCGCGGCCAGCTCCCGCTCGCGGGCGAGGGCCCGGCGCAGGTCCTCCCGGAGCGAGGCCTCCAGCGTGGACGCCTGGGACGCGGAGGCGCGCAGCTGCTCCTCGGTGTCGGCCAGGGCGATCTCCGCGGGCGAGGGCCGGCCCGGCGCGCGCAGGTTCCGCTCCCGGGCCTCCAGCCGCTCCGCGAGGCGGGCCAGCTCCCGCTCCTGGCGGTCGAGCCGGGTGGACTCGGCCGCCTGCCGCTCCTGGCGCGCCGCCAGCGCCCCCTCGGCGGAGCGCAGCCGAACGGCGCGGCCCTCCAGCGTCTCGGCCGCGAGGGCCAGCTCCGCCGCGCGCACCGCCTCGGGGTCGGTGCGCGCGATGCGGGCCGGACGCTCGGTGGCCGCGCCGCGGGAGGCGCCGGCGAAGGGGCCGTGCTGCAGGTGGCGGTGCTCGTCCGGCGGCCGGGTCGCGGCCGAGGTGATGCGCATCCGGAAGTGGGGACGGTCGTCGAGGAACGCCGGGCCCGTCGGGCCCACCGGCGCGGCCGCGACCGGAGCCTCGACGGGCGCGGCGGCCGGCCAGATC
>JAKAEO010000212.1 GCA_021818285.1 Myxococcales bacterium | reverse complement strand
GACGCCCCAGGTCCTGAACGGCTCGGCCATCTACGACCTCCTCGTGGACGGTTCGTCGGCCACGCCTCCCCTCTACGCCGCCACCTTCGGCTCCGGCGTCTGGCGCTCGCCCGACGGCGGGGCGACCTGGGCGGCGACCGGGGCGATGGCCATCTGGTCGGCGAACGCGCTCGCCGGATCGGGCTCCGCGGTCTACGCCGGGACCGAGAGCGGGGTCTGGAAGACGGCCGACACGGGCGCCACCTGGACGCGCGCCAGCGCCGGCCTCCGGGCCGCCACGCCCTCCTCGCTCGCCTTCCAGCCGGGCGCCACCGGGCTGATCCTGGCGGGAGGGTCCGGCGAGCTGTTCCGCTCGACCGACGGCGGCGCCACCTGGTCCCGGGCGCAGGTGGCCCCCGGCGACCCGCACTACCGCATCGCCTTCGACCCGGCCGCCCCCACCCACGCCTTCTCGGCCGCGAACTACCACGGCCTCCTCCGCTCCACGGATGCGGGCCTCACCTGGAACCCCGCCACCGGCACCTCGGGACGGGCCGTGGACGTCGCCGTCGGCGGCGGGACGCCCTCCGTGGTCTGGGCCCTCACCTCGGCCGGCGTCTACCGCTCCGTGGACGGCGGCGCCACCTTCGCCAAGGCGTGGACCCTGGGCGCGACGTCGACGGCCAACGCGCTCGCGGCCGACCCGGCGGGCGGCCTGGTGGCCTGGGCGGGCGTGCAGGACTCCACCACCCCATCGGCGAGCGGCGTCTACCGGACCGCCGACGGCGGCGCCACGTGGACGCTGGCCCCGGGCTCGCCCGCGGTGGGGGCGAACTCGCGGCTGGAGGTGGTGGCCTCGGCCACGTCGGTGCTGTGGCTGGAGAACGGGGGCAGCCCCTACCGCTCCACCGACGGCGGCGCCACCTGGACCAGCGTCTACCCGGCCGGCGCCGGGCAGCTCTGGGGCATGGGGATCGATCCCTCGAACTCCCTGCGCTGCTTCATCGGCTCGCCGGCGGCCGGCGCCTACCTGACCACCGACGGCGGCGCCACCTGGACGCAGGTGCTCCGCGGCCTGCCGCCCGAGGTCGATCGCGTGGTGGTCGACCCCGCCAACCCGCTGACCGTCTGGTCGCTGGGGGCCGGCATCTACCGGAGCACCACCGGCGGGCTCTGATCGGGCGCCCCTCCTCCCTCTCCCCGGCCGGCGGCCGGGCGGAGGGGGACGAGGCGAGGGGGCGCGGCCGCCGTTCACCTCGCCCCGGCGCTCGTCTACACTCGCGCCATGCGCCCGCCCATCCGCATCGCCCCGTCGATCCTCTCGGCCGACTTCGGCCGGCTCGCCGACGAGGTCCGCGCCGCCGAGGCCGCCGGCGCCGACGTGATCCACGTGGACGTGATGGACGGCCGCTTCGTCCCGAACATCACCGTCGGGCCGCTGGTGGTCGAGGCGGTGCGCAAGGTGACCCGGCTGCCCATCGACGCCCACCTGATGATCGTGGAGCCGGAGCGGTACGTGGAGGCCTTCGCCAAGGCGGGTGCCGACATCGTCTCCGTCCACGCCGAGGTCTCGCCCCACCTGCACCGGACCCTGCAGGCGATCCGCACCGCGGGCGCGAGGCCGGCGGTGGCGCTGAACCCCTCCACCGGCCTGGAGGCGCTCGACTACGTCCTGGGCGACTGCGAGATGGTGCTGCTCATGACCGTGAACCCCGGCTTCGGCGGCCAGCGGTACATCGAGGCGGTGACCGCGAAGATCCGCGCCCTCCGCGCCCGGGCCGAGGCCCGCGGCCAGGCGCTGGAGATCGAGGTGGACGGCGGCGTGAGGCCCGACACCGCCGGGGAGGTGGCCGCCGCCGGCGCCAACGTGCTGGTGGCCGGGACCGCCGTCTTCGGTCAGACGGACTACGCCGCCGCCATCCGCGCCATCCGCGAGGCGGCGGCCGCCGCCGGGCGAGGCTAGCCGCCGAAGGCCCGCGCGATCTCCGGGTGGCGCGCCAGCAGGCGCAGGGCCTTCCGGGTGAGGCCCCGGCCCGGCTCGGTCTTGGTCCAGGTGGAGGCGCCCGAGGGGTGCGGGAGGCAGACCACGTCGCAGGCCACGCCGTGGAAGGCGCCGCGCAGCGCCCGCCCGACGACGCCGGCGAGCGGCGGCGCCTCCCCCAGCACCTCGCCGATGGCCAGCTTCCCGACCGGGATCACCAGCCGCGGCCGCAGCGCCCGCACCTCCCGCTCGATGAAGCCGCGCGACGCCAGGATCTCCTCGGCCGAGGGCACCCGGTCGCCGCCCGACGCGGTCTTGCCGGGGAAGGCGCGCACCACCGCCGCCATGTAGACCCGCGCCCGGAACTCCTCCTCGCTGGCCCCGAAGGCCTCGCCGAACCAGCGGAAGAGGGTCTTCCCGGCGGTCCAGGCGAAGGGGCGGCCCAGCCGCCCCTCGTGCGGCCCCGGCGCCTGGCCGAGCAGGTAGATGCGGCTCGGCACCGGCGGCCCGTGGACCGGCGGCCCGACCAGGCCGGGCAGGCGCAGCGCCCGGATGTCCCGCTGGATCTCCTCCAGGACCCGGACGGTGGCGGCCCGGCTCACCGGCCGCGCCACGGCTCCTCCCGCAGCGAGTGGATCCACCCCTCGCTGCGCGGCACGTCGGGCGGCACGCCCTGGAAGCCGTCCTCCCAGGCGGCGGCCGCGGCCACCGCCGCCAGCACCGCGTCGAGGAAGATCCCCTTGCCGTCCTCCACCACCCGCGCCACCAGCTCCATCTCGAACTCCAGCCCGGTGGCGATCCGCACCGCGCGCATCAGCGCGGCGCGGGCGCTGGCCCGCTGCACGCCGTCGCGCCCCTCGTCCCGGTAGCTCCGCGCCCCCGAGAGCACCCGGGCGGCGTGCTCGGGCCGGACCTCGACGAGCGCCGGGCGGCCGGCCCGCGGCGGGTCCCAGGGGAGGAAGCTCGCCTCCGACACCTGCGAGAGCACCTCCAGGCCGAAGAAGGTCTGGCGGAAGAGCCGCGCGTGGCTGGGCGGGAGGGTGACGGCCCGGTAGCCGTCGGTGAGGCGCGCCCGGTCCTTGCCGAGCTCCGCGCGGAAGGACTCGGCGGCCGCGCTGTGGTCGCCGCCGGGGGGGAGGTACTTCTCGACCAGCCCCTTGCCCAGCGCCGCCGGCCCGCGGATGGCCTGCCGCAGCAGGCCGAGCTGGCGCAGGTGGGTCTCGGCCAGGCTGAAGGGGAAGTCGAGCCCGACGCACAGCCGCCCCTCCGCCCAGCGCGCCTCCTCGGCGAGCCAGGCCGGGAAGCGCGCCGCGACGTCCTTGCGCCCCGGGCGCTCCTGGAACGGGCGCCAGACCCGCGCCAGCACCGGCCGGGTCCGCGACAGCTCGATCTTGGCGCAGGCGATCTGGCCGCCGGCCCCCTCGACGCCGCTCCAGGCGAGCCCCAGCACGACCCCGCGCTGGGGCAGGGGTACCCGCGGTGCCGTGCCGCGCCCGTAGACCGCGGCACTTCCTCCTTCCGCCGTCATGCCGTGGGTATCCCCGCCCGGCTCGGGGGCTGTCAACGCGCCCATCGCCATCCCAGAAGGGGGCCGCGCACGCCGCGGGGGGTTCCGCCGGAGGGGGGCGTGCTCCATCCTTGGGTCGATGCCGAGCTCCCTGGCGCTCCGGCGCGACCCACACCGCGAGATCCTGGTCGTCGAGGACGACGGCGCCGTCCGCGAGACCTTGCAGGAGCTGCTCGAGGAGGAGGGCTACCGGGTGAGCCCGGCCGCCAACGGGCGCGAGGCGCTGGAGCGGCTGCGCGCCGGGGGCGGGGTCCCCTGCCTCGTCCTGCTCGACCTGCAGATGCCGGTGATGGACGGCTGGCAGTTCCGCAAGGAGATGCGCGGCGACGCGGCGCTGGCCGGCATCCCGGTGGTGGTGATCTCCGCCGACGCCGGCCTGGAGCGGAAGCTCGAGGGCATGGCGGCGGCGGCGGTGCTCCCCAAGCCGGTGGAGCTCGGGCGGCTGCTGGCCACCGTCCAGCGGCTCTGCTGATCGCGGGGGCGGACGGCCTATACTGGCCGTCATGCGCCTCCTCCGCCTCCTCCCCCTGGCCGCCCTGGCCCTCGGCGCCTGCGCCGCCCGGAAGCCCTCCATGCCCGTCGCCTCCGCGGCCCCGCCTCCCGCCCTCGCCTACCCCGCGACCCGGACCGTCGACGCCGTCGACGTGATCCACGGCCGCCGCGTCGCCGACCCGTACCGCTGGCTGGAGGAGGAGAGGAGCCCGGAGGTCCAGGCCTGGATGAAGGCGGAGGACGGCCTGGCCCGCGACTTCCTCTCCCGCCTGCCGGGCCGCAAGGCGCTGGCGGCCCGGACCCGGGAGCTGCTCTACGTCGAGAGCATGGGCGTGCCGGTGAGGCGCGGGCCGATGCTCTTCTTCACCCGGCGGCGCGCCGACCAGGAGAAGGCGGTGGTCTGGGTCCGCGACGTCGGCGGCGACCGGCCGCTGCTCGATCCCAACGGCTGGTCGAAGGACGGCTCGGTGGCGCTGGGCGGCTGGAGCGTCTCCTGGGACGGCCGCACCATCGCCTACCAGGTGAAGGCCCACAACTCCGACGACGCCACCCTGCGGGTGATGGACGTGGAGACCGGCCGGGTCTCGCCGGTGGACGTCATCGAGGGGGGACGCTACGCCCGGGCCTCGTTCACCGTCCGTGGAGACGGCTTCTACTACACCTGGCTCCCCACCGACCCCTCCATCCCCGAGCCCGACCGGCCCGGCCGCGCCGAGATCCGCTTCCACCGCCTGGGCACCGACCCGCGGCAGGACCCGGTGGTCCGGCCGCCCACCGGCGACCCGGCGGTGTTCCAGGAGGCCTCCCTGTCGCGGGACGGCCACTGGCTGCTGGTCCACGTCTCGCACGGCTGGAGTTCCACCGACGTCTGGTACCGCGACGCGCGCAAGGAGCCGGCCGGGCCCTTCCTTCCCCTGGTGGTCGGGAGCAAGGCCCACTACGCGGTCGAGGCCTACCGCGACCGCTTCTACGTCCACACCGACGAGGGCGCCCCCCGCTGGCGCCTGCTCCGGGCCGACCCGGAGCGGCCGGCGCGCGCCGAGTGGAAGGAGCTGGTCCCCGAGGGCCAGGGCACGCTGGAGAGCGCCACGGTGGTGGGCGGGCGGCTGGCGCTCGCCTGGCTGGAGTGGGCCCAGACCCGGCTGGAGCTGCGCGAGCTGGACGGGCGCCGGATCGGCGACGTGAACCTCCCGGCCCTGGGCACCGCCTCCCTCCCCTCCGGCGAGCAGGACGGCGAGGAGGCCTACTTCTCCTTCGAGTCCTTCACCTGGCCGCGGGAGATCCGCTCGCTGGCGGTCGCCACCGGGGCGACGAAGCTCCTCTTCCGGCCGCGGGTGCCGGTCGACGCCGGCCGCTGGGAGGTGGAGCAGGTGGAGGTCCCGTCCCGGGACGGCACCCGGGTGACGATGTTCCTGGTCCACGCCCCGGGGGCGAAGCACGACGGCTCCCACCCGGTGCTGCTCGGCGGCTACGGCGGCTTCGACGTCTCCGAGGTGCCGGTCTTCTCCCCCACGCTCTTCCCCTGGCTGGAGCGCGGCGGCGTCTACGCCCTCCCCAACCTGCGCGGCGGCGGGGAGTACGGCGAGCGCTGGCACGAGGAGGGGATGCTGCTGAAGAAGCAGAACGTCTTCGACGACTTCCTCGC
>JAKAEO010000019.1 GCA_021818285.1 Myxococcales bacterium | reverse complement strand
CGCGGCGGCGGAAGGGGCGGCGGCCTCGGCCGGCGGCTTCGCCGGCTGCGGCGGGTGCTTGGGCGGCGGGAAGAGCAGCTGCCAGCCCAGGAGGATCGCCACCGAGACCACGGCGGCCACGAGGATGCGTCGGCTGTCGGAACCCACGGGACTCCTGCCTTCTTGTCAGGGAACGGGGTCGACCCCGCCCTCGCAGTAGGGATGGCAGCGCGCCAGCCGCCGGACGGTGAGCCAGCTCCCCCGGATCGCGCCGTGGCGCTCCAGCGCCTGCAGCGCGTAGGTGGAGCAGCTCGGGTAGAAGCGACACGAGGGCGGCAGCACCGGCGCGAGCACCAGCCGGTAGAGCCGCACCGGGAGCTGGAGGAGGCGGGCGATCACCGCCGGGCCTCCGCCGCCAGGACGCCGGACGCCTCGGCCAGGGCGCGCCGCGCCGCCGCCAGCCCGCCCTCGACGGCGCCGCGCCGGGCGATCACCACCAGGTCCACCGCCGGCAGCTCCGCCGCCACCTCGCGGAAGGCGACGCGCACCCAGCGCTTCACGCGGTTGCGCACCACCGCCTTCCCCACCTTGGAGGAGACGGTGACGCCCAGGCGGGCGCAGGGACCGGTGTGGGGCAGGGCGAGCACCGCGTACTCTCTGGCCGACAGGCGCCTCCCGCGCTCCTGCACCGCGAGGAACTCGCGGCGAAGCCGCAGCCGGGAAGCCTTCCCGAACCGCACGCGGCGGCGGCCTACTTCTTCGGCGCCGACACCGCGAGCCGCTTGCGGCCCTTGGCGCGCCGACGCTTCAGGACGTTTCGGCCCGCGGCGCTCTTCAGGCGCCGGCGGAAGCCGTGCTTCTTGTTCCTCTTCACCTTCTTGGGTTGGTAGGTCCGCTTCATGGCGCGGCACCCTTGCCGATCATCCGCGCGCTGTCAAGGATCCCGGGCCGTTGCGCGCGGGGGCCGCGCCCCGTTCCGGGGTCGCCGCCGCCCCCTCGCGAAAAGCGCCCTCGATCCGCGCCGCTGTACGAGCCGCTTGATCTGCGCTTCCGACCTTCGCTAAAAGCGCGGACGACATCGATCCACCGGGCCGGCCGCCGGGCCTGCCCGAACATCGAATCCGGAAAACGTGGCACGGCCGCCGGCCTGCCGGCGCGGCGCGGGGAGGAGCTTCGCCTCTTCCCCGGGGGGCGTATTCGACGATGGACTCGAGCGCGCGCGACCTGCGGTCCCCGGGCGTGGAGCAGTGGGCGCGGATCGACGACTACCTGCGGGCGCGCCTCCGGCCCGACCTCTACGAGCGCTGGTTCGCCCCGCTGCGCCCCCTGGCGCTCGACGGCGAGCAGCTCGACATCGCGGCGCCCACCAAGTTCCACCGCGACTTCATGGACGACAACTACCGGGCCTGGTTCGAGGAGTTCCTGCCCGGGCTCGTCGGCCGGAAGATCGCCGTCCGCATCCTGGTGGACGAGCGGCCCGCCGCCGGGGCCGCGGCCGCGCGCCCCGCCGAGCCCTCGCCCACCCCGGCGCCGGGGGGAGCGGCCGCCGGCCCGGTGGGGGAGGGGCGCCCCAACCCGCGCTACACCTTCGACAGCTTCGTCGTCGGCCAGTCGAACCGCTTCGCCTTCGCCGCCGCCCAGGGCGTCGCCGACAAGCCGGGCAAGCAGTGGAACCCGCTCTTCCTCTGGGGCGACTCCGGCCTCGGCAAGACCCACCTGCTCCACGCCATCGCCAACACCATCCTGGCGCAGCAGCCGGGCGAGCGGGTGGCCATCGTCTCCTCGGAGAAGTACACCAACGACTTCGTCGACGCCCTCTCCCGCAACGCCATGTCCGACTTCCGGCACAAGTACCGGGAGTGCGGCGCGCTGCTGGTGGACGACGTCCAGTTCTTCGCCGGCCGCGACAAGACCGCCGAGGAGTTCTTCCACACCTTCAACGAGCTCCACAACCGCCACGTCCAGATCGTCCTCTCCAGCGACCGCAGCCCCAAGGAGCTGAAGGGGCTGGAGGACCGGCTCATCACCCGCTTCGAGTGGGGGATGCGCATCCAGATCGACGTCCCGGAGTTCGAGACCCGGGCCGCCATCCTCAAGAAGAAGGCGGAGCTGGAGCGCATCGACCTGCCCGACCTGGTGGCCGCGCTGCTCGCCACCCACATCCAGTCCAACGTCCGCGAGCTGGAGGGGGCGCTGATGCGGCTGGCCGCCTTCGCCTCGCTGAAGCGCGAGCCCATCAGCGAGCCGCTGGCGCGCGACGTCCTCTCCGACGTCATCCCGCCGCCGGGCTACCGCCCCTCCATCGAGAAGATCCAGGAGGCGGTGGCGGCCCACTACGGCCTGACGGTGGCCAAGCTCACCTCCAGCTCGCGCGAGCAGAAGGTGGCCCAGCCCCGCCAGGTGGCGATGTACCTGTGCCGCGAGCTGGCGCAGGAGACGCTCCAGACCATCGCCGAGAAGTTCAACAAGAAGGACCACACCACCGTCATCGCCGCCGTCGACCGGGTGCGGGAGCTGATGGAGGCCGACCCCCGGCTGCGCGGCGAGGTGGAGCTCCTCTCCGGGCGCCTCGCCCCCTGACCGGCCGCCGCCGCCCCTGGCCCCCGCCGGCCGGGCCGCGTCCCGGCGGGACGGGCGCGTGGACAACTCGCCGGGGAGCCGGTGGACGGGGGGCGGATCGAGGCGTGGAAACGCCGTCGGCGGAGCGTTGACAGCGATGGAGCGGGCGGGCAACGTAGCGCTGCACATCGGTCCCGGACGCCTGTCCCGGAAGTTGTCCAGAGGGGTTTTCCCAGCGGTTTCCGGGCCGGAGGGCGGTTCTCCACAGGGGGTCGCCGCCTACGACGTCTCCGATAGAAAGAGAAAAGAGGATCTCTTCCCATGGAACTGAAGATCGGCGTCCCGGAGCTGGCCAAGGCCCTCGCCCGGTCGCAGGGCATCGTCGAGAAGAAGACGACCATGCCGATCCTCTCCCACGTCCTGCTCGAGGCGAAGAAGGACGGCAAGCTCGCCGTCTCGGCCACCGACCTGGACGTCTCGGTCTCGGGCGAGCACGACGCCGAGGTGGTCCGCGAGGGCGCGGTGGCGGTCTCGGCGCGGCACCTCTACGACATCGTGAAGTCGCTGCCCGAGGCCGGGGTCACCCTGAAGAAGGCCCAGAACAACTACCTCGAGGTGACCAGCGGCTCGGCCGAGTTCCGCATCGTCGGCCTGCCGGCCGAGGACTTCCCGGCGCTGCCCCGCTTCGACAAGGTGAAGTGGAGCACGGTGTCCCCGGCCGACCTGCTCTCGATGATCGAGCTCACCTCCTTCGCCGTCTCCACCGACGAGACCCGCTACAACCTGAACGGCGTCTTCTTCGAGCCCTCGGGCGGCGAGCTGCGGATGGTGGCCACCGACGGCCACCGGCTCTCCCTGGCGCGGCGCCCCGTGGAGGGGGAGTTCGGCCTGAAGAAGGGCGTCATCCTCCCGAAGAAGGGGCTCGCCGAGCTGAAGAAGCTGCTCCAGGAGGCGCTGGAGAGCGGCGAGGAGAAGCCGGAGGTGAAGCTCGGCTTCGTGGAGAACAGCGCGGTGGTGACCCGGCCGCGCGTCACCCTGGCGATGCGGCTCATCGAGGGCGTCTTCCCCGACTACCGCCAGGTCATCCCCAAGCAGGGCGAGAAGGCGGTGAAGCTCGGGCGGCTGCGCTTCCTGGAGACGCTGCGGCGCATCTCGCTGCTCTCCTCCGACAAGGCCCACGCGGTGAAGCTCGATCTCTCCCCGGGGCTGCTCAAGGTGCTCTCCCAGAACCCCGATCTCGGCGAGGCCCGCGAGGAGGTGCCGGTCGAGTACCGGGGCGAGCCGCTGCGCATCGGCTTCAACGCCCGCTACCTCACCGACGTGCTCCAGGCGCTCCAGACCGCCGACGTGGTGCTGGAGCTCGCCGACGACCTCTCGCCGGGCGTGGTGAAGCCGGAGGGCGACGACGGCTACACCGCGGTCATCATGCCCATGCGGATCTGAGCGGCCGGGGCGCGCCGCCCTGCGTGGTAGGGTGGCCGCATGCTGCTCGTCTCGCTCGAGCTGCAGGACTTCCGCAACGTCGAGCGGGCCGAGCTCACCCCGGCGCCGCGCACCACCGTCCTCGTCGGCCGCAACGGGCAGGGGAAGACCAACCTCCTCGAGGCGGTCTACCTGCTCTGCACCCTGCGGCCGCTGCGCGCGGCGCGGCTCGCCGACCTGGTGCGCTTCGGCGCCTCCCGGGCGGTGGTGGCCGGCGGCTTCGAGGGGCCGGGCGGCCTGCGCCGGGCGGCGGTGGAGGTCGAGGGCGGCAACCGCACCGCCTTCCTCGACGGCAAGCCGCTGGCGGGCGGGGCGGCGCTGGCCGACTACTTCGAGGGGCGGGCGGCGGTCTGCTTCTCGCCCGACGACCTCCTGCTGGTGAAGGGCGGCCCCGAGCTGCGCCGCCGCTTCCTCGACCGCGCCGCCTTCAACCGCTGGCCGGCGGTGCTCGGCGAGGCGCGCGAGTACCTGCAGGCGCTGCGCGCCCGGAACGCGGCGCTGCGCCGGGCCGCGCCCGGGGTGGAGGAGAGCTTCCGGCCGCCGCTGGCCCGCGCCGGCGCCCGGCTCTGGCGCCGCCGCCGCGAGCTGCTCGCCGAGCTCGCCCCCCGGGTGGCGGCCGCCTTCGCCGGCATCTCCGGTCCCGGCGCGCCGCCGGCGCTGCTCGGCTACCGGCCGGCGGCCGGGCTGCGGATCGAGGGCGGGGAGCCGGAGCTCGCCGGGCGCCTCGAGGAGGCGCTCGCGCAGCGGCTGGCCCGCGACCGGGAGCGGGGCTACACCTCGGCCGGCCCGCACGCCGACGACCTCTCGCTGGCCGTCGGCGAGCACGGGGCCCGCCCCTTCGCCAGCCAGGGGCAGCAGCGGGCGCTGGTGCTGGCGCTCAAGATCGGCGAGATCGAGAACCTGCGCGAAGCGCTGGGGCGGCCGCCGCTCCTGCTCCTCGACGACGTCTCCTCCGAGCTCGATCCGGAGAAGAACCGCTACCTGCTCGAGTACCTGGCCCGCCTCCCGGGCCAGGCGATCCTCACCACCACCGACCGGCGGCTGCTCGAGCCGGCGGCGGGGCCGGACGCCCGGTTCTACGAGGTCGAGGCGGGGCGGCTGAGGCCGCTCGATTCCCCAGCCGTTCCGGTCGCTTGAGACGCGGGGGCGCCCCGCATTCGGCGTTGCCACCCCGCCTCCCGCCTGCTATACGTTTACCCAAGCTAAGTCACCAGAAATCCAGGCGAAAGAGAAGGAGAGCCCCCCTGGAAACCGCAGGCGAGAGCAGGACCACGTCCGACAACGGCGCGGCCGAGTACGGCACCGACGCGATCAAGGTCCTCGAAGGGCTCGAGGCGGTCCGCAAGCGCCCGAACATGTACATCGGCGACGTGGGGGAGCGCGGGCTCCACCACCTCGTCTACGAGGTCGTCGACAACTCGGTCGACGAGGCCATGGCCGGCCGCTGCGACGAGATCGACGTCACCATCCACGTCGACAACTCGGTCACCGTCCTCGACAACGGCTCGGGCATCCCGGTGGGCCCTCACCCCACGGTGAAGGGGATGGACACCCTCGACGTGGTGATGACCAAGCTCCACGCCGGCGGCAAGTTCGAGTCGAACGCCTACAAGGTCTCGGGCGGCCTCCACGGCGTCGGCGTCACCTGCGTGAACGCCCTCTCGGAGTGGCTCAAGGTCGAGGTCTACCGCGACGGCAAGGTCTGGTCGCAGCGCTACGAGCGCGGCCACCCGGCCGGCAAGGTGAGCGCGGTGGGCGAGACCCAGCGGCGCGGCACCCGGGTCACCTTCAAGCCCGACGCGACCATCTTCGAGGTGAAGGAGTACAGCTTCGAGACCCTCTCCGGGCGGCTGCGCGAGCTGGCCTTCCTCAACGCCGGCCTGAAGATCACCGTCGAGGACGAGCGCAGCGGCAAGAAGCACGAGTTCCTGTTCAAGGACGGCATCACCGAGTTCGTCCGCTACCTGAACAAGAACCGCCAGCCGCTCTTCGACCGGCCCATCTCCCTGCACGGCGAGGTCCCGACCGAGCGCGGCGCCGCCACCATCGACATCGCCCTGCAGTGGAACGACGGCTACGACGAGAAGGTCTTCGCCTTCGCCAACAACATCCACAACCACGAGGGCGGCACCCACCTCATCGGATTCAAGACCGCGCTCACCCGGACCATCAACGCCCACGGCCAGAAGAACAACCTCTTCAAGGACCTGAAGGACGAGCTGCCGGGCGGCGACGACATGCGCGAGGGGCTGGCGGCGGTGATCGCCCTGCGCCTGCCCGGCGCCAGCTTCGAGGGGCAGACCAAGACCAAGCTCTCCAACACCGAGGCCAAGAGCATGGTCGAGACCATGCTCAACGAGCGGCTGGGGAGCTACCTGGAGGAGAACCCCAACGTCGCCCGGCGCATCTGCGCCAAGGTGGCCGAGGCGGCGCGGGCGCGCATCGCCGCGCGCAAGGCCCGGGAGACGGTCCGCCGCAAGGGGGCGCTGGACGGCGCCTCGCTGCCCGGGAAGCTCGCCGACTGCCAGTCGCGCGATCCGAAGGAGTCGGAGCTCTTCATCGTCGAGGGCGACTCGGCCGGCGGCTCCGCCAAGCAGGGGCGCGACCGGCGGGTGCAGGCCATCCTCCCGCTGCGCGGCAAGATCCTCAACGTCGAGAAGGCCCGCTTCGACAAGATGCTCTCCTCGGCCGAGATCGCCACGATGATCACCGCGCTCGGCACCGGCATCGGCCCGGAGGAGTTCGACGTCGAGAAGATCCGCTACCACAAGATCGTCATCATGACCGACGCGGACGTGGACGGGAGCCACATCCGCACCCTGCTGCTCACCTTCTTCTTCCGGCAGATGCCGCAGGTGGTGGAGCGGGGCTACCTCTACATCGCCCAGCCGCCGCTCTACCGGGTCGCCAAGGGCAAGAAGGAGCGCTACCTGAAGGACGAGGCGGCCATGGACGAGTGGCTGCTCTCGGCCGGCACCGAGAAGTCGGAGCTGGGCTCGGACGGCGGCGCCATCGCCGGCGCCGACCTCAAGGCCCTGGCCCAGGACGCGCTCGCCTACCGGGCGCTGCTGGAGCGGGCCGACCGGCGCCGCGACAAGCGCGTCCTCGACGCCGCCATCCAGCTCGGCGACCTGGACCTCCAGCTCCTCAAGGACCACGACGCGGTGAAGGGGCAGGCGGAGCGCATCCCGGCCCGGGCCCAGAAGCTCTACCCCGAGCTGGAGGTGCGCGCCGTGCGGGTGGAGCGGGACGAGGAGCACGGCTGCCACCAGCTGCTCTTCGAGACCCAGGTGGCGGGCGCGCCCCGCGAGACCAGGCTCGACTTCGACTACCTCCAGGGCGCGGAGTGGACCGAGCTCGCGGCCCTGCACGGGGCGCTGATGGAGATCGGCCCCGGCCCCTACCAGCTCCGGGTGGAGGGCGCCGAGGAGGAGGTCGGCGACGTCTTCGCCGCCGTCGAGGCGCTGAAGCGGATGGCCTCGGCCGGCCAGACCATCCAGCGCTACAAGGGGCTCGGCGAGATGAACCCCGACCAGCTCTGGGAGACCACCATGGACCCGGAGCGGCGCACCATGCTCCAGGTCCGGGTGGACGACACCGTCGAGGCCGACGAGGTCTTCAGCGTGCTCATGGGGGACGCGGTCGACCTGCGCCGGGAGTTCATCGAGAAGCACGCCCTCGACGCGCAGAACCTGGACATCTGACCGCCCGGGAAGCGAGGGAGAGCCATGCCGCGCACCGCCATCGCCGCCATCGGCACCTGCGTCCCCGACCGGGTCGTCACCAACGCCGAGCTCACCCGGCTCATGGACACCAGCGAGGAGTGGATCGTCCAGCGCACCGGCATCCACCAGCGCCGCTGGGTCGCGGAGGGGCAGGGGAACAGCGACCTGGCCCTGGCCGCGGCCCGGCAGGCGCTGGAGCGGGCCGGCTGGAAGGCCTCCGACCTGGAGGCCATCGTCTACGCCACCCTCTCCACCGACCACATGTTCCCCGGGGACGGCTGCTTCCTGAACGCCAAGCTGGGGGTCCCCGGCGTCCCGGCGCTCGACATCCGCAACCAGTGCTCGGGCTTCCTCTACGGGCTCTCGGTGGCCGACGCCTGGATCCGCAGCGGCCAGTACCGGCGCATCCTGCTGGTGGGGTCGGAGGTCCACTCCACCGGCCTGGACGTCTCCACCCGCGGGCGCGACGTGGCGGTGATCTTCGGCGACGGCGCCGGGGCGGCGCTGCTCGAGGCCACCGACGACCCGGCCCGGGGCGTGCTCTCCACCCACCTCCACGCCGACGGCCGCTTCGCCCGCGAGCTCTGGACCGACGCGCCCGGCTCCTTCTACCACCCGCGCCTGCAGCCGCGGATGCTGGAGGACACCTCCATCTTCCCGAAGATGGAGGGCCAGAAGGTCTTCAAGCACGCCATCACCAAGATGCCGGACGTGGTGCGGGCCGCGCTGGAGAAGAACGGGCTCGTGGCGGCCGACATCAAGGTGCTCATCCCCCACCAGGCCAACCTGCGCATCTCGGAGATGGTGCAGCGCGCCCTGGGGCTGCGCGACGACCAGGTGTTCAACAACATCCAGAAGTACGGGAACACCACCGCCGCCTCCATCCCGCTTTGCCTGGAGGAGGCGGTCCGCGAGCGCGGCGTCCAGCGCGGCGACCTGGTGGCGCTCGCCGCCTTCGGCGCGGGCTTTACATGGGCGAGCGCGCTGCTACGCTGGTGACTAGATGGCGGGTGGGCCGGCTCCCGGAGACGGGACGGGGACCGCGGGCGGGCCGGGACGGTGATCGCCTTGGCGCGCGTGCACACTGAGGCGTCGTCTAACGGCAGGACCGCGGACTTTGGATCCGCCGATGAAGGTTCGAATCCTTCCGCCTCAACCAGCGCCCCCCGCCACCCGGCCGGCCGCGCGGCGAACCAGCGCGCCGAGGTGAAGCACCTGCCCATGCCGGAGCGGGCGGTGCTGGTCGGGCTGGGCGCGCCGCCGCGCCGGCTGCTGCTCGACGTGGCCCACGAGCTCCAGGCGATCTTCGGCCCGCCCATCGAGCAGGGGCCGGGGCAGGAGCGGCCGCAGTACGCCTTCAACAAGGACCGGAACCAGTACCACTCCACCGCGGTGCTGCGGCGGCTCGCCCAGTCGCGCGGCGGCGCGGCGGTGCCGGTGATCGGCCTCACCGACGCCGACCTCTTCGTCCCCGACGCGCCCTTCGTCTTCGGCGAGGCCGACCGGGACGCGAACGCCGCGGTGGTCTCCATCGCCCGGCTGCAGCACGGGCCCGACGGCAAGCCGGCCGACCCGGGCCGCCTCACCCGGCGGGCGGCGGTGGAGGCGGTCCACGAGTTCGGCCACCTGCTCGGCCTCTCCCACTGCGCCGACGCGCGCTGCGCCATGTACCTGTCGCACAAGCCCTCCGACACCGACCGGAAGGGGCCGGGGCTGTGCCTCACCTGCCGGGGCGCGCTCGGCCTGCCGTGACCCCGCTGTGCCAGCGGGGGGCGGCGAGCTGCGGCGCCTGCTGCGGGCTCTACAACCGCCGCGACCACTCGCGCCGGGCCCTGTCCGCGCTCCTCGACCGGCGCACCGCGGCCCTGGCGCACGCGCCCCGCACCGAGGCCGCCTTCGCGGCGGCGGCGACGGCGGCGGACCTGGGCGCGGACGGCGGCGACCCGCTCTTCCCCACCGTGCGCGTCTGCCCGCTGCTCGGGTGGCTCGACGGCGACCGGAGCCGCCTCGGGTGCCTGGCCCACCCGGCGGTCACCGGCGGCGCCGACCTGCGCGGCGCCGGCGCCTACGACGCCGCCACCTGCGACGCCTTCCTCTGCCCGAGCCACGCCTGGCTCTCCGAGGAGGAGGCCGGGCTGGTCGAGGCGCTCTGCGCCGGGGACCCCTGGCTCTACGGGGTGGTGGTGACCGACGTCCCCTTCGTGCGGGCGGCCCTCCGCGGCGTCGCGGCGCTGGCCGGGGCGCGGGTGGAGCCGCGCCACCTCTCCGCCCCGCGCTTCGCCGGGGCGCTGCGGGAGCTGCTCGGGCTCAAGGAGGAGCTGCGGCCCGGCTCCGACGGCCTCTACGGCGCCTTCCGGCCCGGGGCCGGGGGCGAGCCGGTGCCGCGGACCATCGACTACGCGGCGCTGTCGCGGCGCCCCTCGCCCCACGACGAGATCCTGCTGTGCGTCGGGGCCGACCCGCGGTCCGGCAACGACCTCGACGCCCTCGAGGAGCAGGTCCGGGCCCGGCTCGACGCCTGCCTGGTGGAGTTCCCGGGCTGAGGGGCGCGGCCGTCAGGCCGTCGGCGGCAGCCCCGCGGCCACGATCTCGGCGACGTCCAGCACCTTGAGCTTCTCCTCGCGCCCGGTCTCGGCCACGCCGTCCTTCAGCATGGTGAGGCAGAAGGGGCAGCCCACCGCGACCACGCCCCCCTGCTCGCCCAGCGTCGCCGCCGCCTCGTCGACCCGGTTCTGGTTCACCCGGGTGCCGAGCTTCTCCTCGAGCCACATCCGCCCGCCGCCGGCGCCGCAGCAGAAGCCGGTGCGGCCGTGGCGCGGCATCTCCCGGACGGCGACGCCGGCCGCGGCCAGGGCGGCCCGCGGCGCCTCGACCTCGCCGTTGTGGCGGGCCAGGTAGCAGGGGTCGTGGAAGGTGACCGCCTGGCCCGAGAGCTCCGCCGCCGCCGCCGGCTTCAGCCGGCCCTCGGCCACCAGCCTGCCGATGAGCTGGGTGTGGTGGACCACCTCGTAGTTCCCGCCGAACTGGGGGAACTCGTTCCGGATGGCGTTCAGGCAGTGGGGGCACTGGGTGAGCACCTTCTTCACCCCGTAGCCGTTCAGGGTCTCGACGTTGGCCGAGGCCTGCATCTGGAACAGGTACTCGTTGCCGAGCCGCCGGGCGGCGTCGCCGGTGCAGGTCTCCTCCTCGCCGAGGATGGCGAAGGAGACCTTGGCCTCGCGCAGGATGCGCACGATGGCCCGGGAGACCTTCTTCTGCCGGTCGTCGAAGGCGCCGGCGCAGCCGACGAAGAACAGGTACTCGAACTCGCCGCCCTCCGAGGCGCGCGGCACCGCCAGGTCCTCGCACCACTCGGCGCGCTTGTTGGAGCCGATGCCCCAGGGGTTGCCCTGGGTCTCGATGTTCTTGAACACCCGGGCCGCCTCGTCGGGCATGGCGGACTCGACGAGCACCTGCTGCCGGCGCAGGTCGATGAGGCGCGGGATGTTCTCGATGAGCACCGGGCAAGCGGTCTCGCACCAGCCGCAGGTGGTGCAGGCCCAGAAGGTGTCGGGGGCGACCACGCCGGCGGCCAGGGCCGGCAGCCCGGCCAGCGCCGCCTCGCGCGCGCCGGCGTCGGCGGCCTTCGCCAGCTTCCGCAGCGCCGGCGCCTGCTCGATGAGGTGGTGCTTGAGCGCCTGGTTCACCGCCTTGTGGGAGAGCGGCTTGCCGGTCACGTGGGTGGGGCAGAAGGTCTGGCAGCGCCCGCACTCGGTGCAGCTGTAGGTGTCGAGCGCCTCCTTCCAGGAGAGGTCGGCGACGCTCCGGGTGCCGAAGCTCGCCCCCTCCGACTCGAGGTCCAGCTTGCGCAGCGCCGCCGAGGCCGGCGGCAGCGAGCGCAGGTAGACGTTGGGCAGGGCGGTGATGATGTGGAAGTGCTTCCCGAAGGGGAGGAAGTTCAGGAAGACGAGCAGGATGACGAGGTGCAGCCAGAAGCTGGCCCGGCCGGCGAGCGAGTCCGGCCAGTGGTCGAAGATCACCTCGGTGACCATCAGGCCGACGATGAAGCCGAGGATGAGGTTGCCTTCCCAGGAGCGGGTGATGCGCTCGGGCCTGGTGACCAGCCGGCGCCAGAGGAAGCCGGCCGCCGCCACCATCGCGCCCCAGACGACGACGTCCTTGACGAGGAGGTAGGCCTGCCCGAGCGCCGAGCGCGGGCCCAGCCCCGGCAGGTGGAAGGACGGGTCGAACCCCATCCCGAAGAGGGTGATGGTCCGCAGCGCCAGGACGAGGAAGGCGGCGAAGATCACCACGTGCAGCAGGCCGGGGAGGAACTCCTCGCGGTCGAGGAGCCGCTTCTGCCCGAAGCCGAAGCGCAGGAGCGCCCGGACCCGCTCGCCGGGCCGGTCGAGCCGCTCGTCGCGACGCAGTGCGACAAGGGGCAGGAAGCGCCGGGCCAGGGTGACGGCGAAGAAGCCGAGGGCGGCGGCGAGCAGCACGAGGGTCAGGACGGGATTCATGAGGAGGCGAGGCTACATGGACCGTGCGCCCCCAGCAAGCAGTTGCGGAGCAATCGTCCGCACTGCGAAACGGGCCGCCCCCGGCCCCCGGCTCCCCCGCGGCCGGACGCCGCTCCGGGGCCGGCCGGCACCGCGGGCGTCCCGGGCTCCCACGACGCGCCGCACGATGACCCTCGGTGTGATGAACCTGGGAGGGGCCTCGCCGGGTCCGCGGCGATGAGCCATACCATTGACCCTCCAATCACCCGCACCCGCCCGACGCGGAGGCATCGAATGCGCGCATCGCCGGCAGCATGGACCTGGCTCGTGGGGATGGTGCTCGCGGGCTGCGGCACCAACGTGATCACTCCACCGACGGTGACGCTCTCCCCCGCCGGCACGGTCCAGGCCAACGGACCCGTCACCTTCACGGCGACCGCCTCCAGCACCGGCGCGCCTGTGACCTGGGCCCTCGCCGGGCCCGGCTCGCTCTCCGGGACCACCGGCCCGCAGGTGGTCTACCGGCCGCCGGCGGTCCCGGGCATCGGCTCGACGGCGACGCTCACCGCGACCTCCGGCGCCGCCCAGGCCAGCGCCACGCTGGCGATCGGGCCGGCGGTGCTGACGCCGGCGCGCATCCCGGGCCTCACCGCCCCGGTCCAGGTGCTCTACGACGCCTGGGACGTCCCGCACGTCGGTTGCGCGCAGGCCGTCGACTGCTTCGCGGTGCAGGGATGGCTGCACGCCCGCGACCGGCTCTTCCAGATGGACTTCGTGCGCCGCGTCGCCCAGGGCCGGCTCGCCGAGCTGGTGGGCCCGCTGGGGCTCGCCCAGGACGTGCAGCTGCGCACCCTCTTCACGACGCGCGCCGGGGCGCGGCTCCCGGACGCCCTGGCGGCGGCCATGGATCCGCAGACCCGGGCGGTCGCCACCGCCTACGCCTCCGGGGTGAACGCCTACCTCGCCGCCCTCCGCGCCTCGCCCTCCACGCCGCTGCCGGGCGAGTACGCCCAGCTGCCCTACCCGATCACCGCCGCCGACATCCCCGACTGGACGGTGAGCGACATCATCGCCATCGCGCGGCTGCAGCAGTTCCAGCTCTCCGAGACCATCGAGGAGGAGACCGCCTGGGGCAAGTTCGCGGCGGTCTACGGTCCGGGCGCGCCGCTCCAGGACATGGGCAGGATGAACACCTGGATCCGGGCCGCCCAGCCGCTCGGCGAGCAGACCCACACCCTCACCGGCGCGCTCCCCTCGCCGGCCCTGCCGGCGGCGGCGCCGCTGCCGCCCTCGCTCGCCGCCTGGGGCGCCAGCCTGGCGGCGGCGAGCGACAAGCTCTCGGTGTTGAAGGAGGCGCTGAGGCCGCTCGACGGCTCGCGCGGCTCCAACAACTGGGTGGTGGACGCCGCCCACTCGGCGAGCGGCATGGCGATGGTGGCGAACGACCCGCACCTCTCGCTGCAGTACCCGCCCAACTTCTACCTGGCGGCGCTCACCTCCTCGAACCCGGCCGACAACATGGACGTCACCGGCGGCACCTTCCCCGGCACGCCGGGCGCCGCCGTCGGCCGGGGCAAGAACGTGGGCTGGGGCGTCACCGTGGTGGGCTTCGACGTCACCGATCTCTACCTGGAGCAGGCCCTGCCTCCGGCGACCTGCGCCGCGATCTCCCCGCCCCCGAACACCGCCTTCTGCGTCCTCTTCAACGGTGGGCCGGTCGCGGCGCTGGCCTACCCGGCGTCCTACCGGGTCCGGCTCGGCCCCGGGGCCGCCGGGCTCGTCGACGCGCAGACGCTCCCGGCGGCGCAGCGGCCGCCCCCGGTGGTGGTGGTGGTCCCGCAGCACGGCCCGATCATCCAGGCGCCCGACGCCGCCGGGAAGGCGGTGAGCGTGCGCTGGACCGGCCAGGAGGACTGGACCGACGACCTGCGCGCCTTCCTCAAGCTCGACACCGCTCCCAACGTGGACGCGGCGATGGCGGCCGTCGAGGACTGGTCCTCCGGCGCGCAGAACTTCGTGCTGGCCGACGACGCCGGCCACATCGCCTACTACCCGCACGCGCTGGTCCCGGTGCGCAACTTCGCCGACGCCCGCGTCACCGCGCCGGCGGCCCTGAAGCCGCCCTGGTTCCCGCTGCCCGGCGACGGCTCGGCCGAGTGGGGCACCGGCGTCGCGGCCGACCACTGCGCCGGCGCCGGCGGCGTGGTCCCGGCCGCCGCCTGCTGGATCACCATCCCCAAGACCAAGGACCCGGCCAAGGGCTACCTGGCCACCGCCAACGCCGACCCGTTCGGCGTCTCCGACGACAACAACCCGCTCGCGCACCCGCCCTACCTGAGCTACGCCTGGGACGACTCCACCGGATTCCGCCACGCCCGGATCACCGAGCGGCTGAACGCGCTCACCACCACCGGGACCGGGAAGGCGTCGCTCGCCGACATGGAGACGCTGCAGGCCGACCACAAGTCGCGCATCGGCGCCCACTTCACGGCCTACGTGACCGGCGCCGCCTTCGACGCCACCGCCGCCGCCAACCCCGACTTCGCCGCCGCCCGGGGCCTCCTCGCGGCCTGGGGCGCCGACGGCTACGACTGCCCCTCCGGCCTGCTGGGCATCGACCCGGTCGCGAGCCTCGCCGACCCGGACCCCAAGGTCTCCACCGACTCGGCCGCCTGCCACCTCTTCCACGCCTTCCTGCGGACCCTGCTCCAGAACGTCTTCGCGGACGACCTGGCGGTCGCGCACGTCGGGCTGGGCAGCATCGGCGCCGTGAAGGGCATGCTGCACATGCTGGACCCGGGCACGCCGGCGGCCGACCTGGGCTTCTGCGACGACGTGGACGCGACCGGCGCGGTGGTGGCCACCCACACCTGCGCGGAGCAGGTGGTCACGGCGCTGGTCACCGCCTTCGACACCCTGGACGCCTCGCTCGGCGCGCCCGGGACCGGGTGGGCCTGGGGCCGGGTGCACACCTTCCAGCCGGTGAGCCTGTTCCCGCTCGTCACCCTGGGCTACGAGCCGGGGCCCTTCGCGCGGCCCGGCGGCGCCTTCACCGTGGACGTCGGCAACCCCTCGATCTCCGCCAAGGGGCCGAGCTTCTCCTTCGGCTCCAGCGGCAACGTCCGCCACGTCTCGGTGATGAACCCGGCGAACCCGCAGGTGAAGATGCAGCTCCCCGGGCCCGAGCGCTCCGTTCCGTACGGCGTGGTGGCCGGCCCCGACCTGCTCGGCGCCTGGACGCGCAACCAGTACTTCGACTACGCGACCGGCGGCCAGATCCAGGCCTCCGCCGTCGCCTCCCAGGCCTTCAACCCGTGACGGAGAGCGCCATGACGCCACGCCGACTCCTCGCCGCCTCCGCCGTCCTGCTGGCCGCCGCCGCCTGCAGCCCCAAGGTCGACCAGACCCCCTCGCCCGCCGCGGTGGTGACGGCGCTCTTCGACCCGCTCGCCAGCGAGCTGCCGCTGCCCAACGACCTCCTGCTGCAGCAGGACCCGGCCACGCTGCCGGTGCCGCCCGCCCAGCGCGAGCTCATCGCCGCCTTCCAGGCGCAGAAGGGCTTCCCCAACGACCAGGAGGTGGCGATCACCGTCGCCTTCGCCCGCAACGTCATCCACGCCGACGGCTCGGTGACCCGCGAGGCGCCGGCGCTCGACCTCACCTCCTTCACCGGCTCGACCTTCTTCGTCTACGGCATCACCGCCGCGGGGCAGGGGGAGGTGGCGCTCGACCCCATCCAGGCGGCCGACTACGCCACCGCGGCCGACCCCAAGGGCACGCAGGGCGTGCTCACGCTGCACCGCCAGGGGCGCCAGCCCTGGGCGCCGGGCCAGTACGTGGTGCTGGTGCGCGGCGGGGCGAGCGGCGTGCGCACCACCGCCGGCGAGCCGGTGCAGCCCTCCACCGTCTTCTACCTGGTGGCGCAGGGCCAGGACATGACCACGCCGGCGAACCTGGGCATCCTCAAGGCGCAGACCGGCTCGACCGCGGCGGCGCTGGCGCTGGCCCAGCAGCTGAACCAGCTCATCCAGGGCTACCTGCCGGCCTTCGCCGTCGCCGACACCCGCTTCCCCCACCGGGAGCTGGCGGTCCTCTCCACCTTCACCATCGCGCCGCTGGTGACCCAGGTGGAGCTGGACCCGAACCGCGGCCTGGTGCCGCTGCCCATCGACCTGCTGCGCGACCCGCGGCCGGCGAGCCCGACCTGCGCCGCCTGCGGGAAGCTCACCCCGCTGGCCGCCTGCACCCTGGCCGGCGGGAAGCTGAACGCAGCCGGCGCCTGCTCCAGCGCCGCCGCCGCGGGCTTCGCCGCCCTGGACGGCTTCAGCACCACCGCGCCGCTGCTCGCCTCCACCTCCGACCTGGTGCAGGCGGCGACGGTGACGCCGCAGACGCTCCGGCTCTACGACCTCACCGACCCGGCGCACCCGGCGCTCGTCGATCCGGCCAGCTACGTCACCGAGCCCTGCGAGTTCGCCTCCTCCGGCCTGTCGCCGGTGATCTCGCTGCAGCCCGCCGGGGGGACCGCCTGCGACGCGACCGCTCTCTTCCGCACCCGGCCGCTCAAGGACGCCACCGCGTACGCGGTGCTCGTGACCGACGGCGTCCTCGACAAGACCGGCAAGGCCATCGGCCCCGGCACCGTCGGGCGGATCCTGCTCTTCGCCAACCCGCTGGTGAACGCCGCCGGGGCCTCGCAGCTCCAGGGGGTGGACGACGCCACCGCCGGGGCGCTGGAGGTGATGCGCCAGCAGCTGAAGCCGGTGCTCGCCGCCGCGGCCGCGGGCACGCCCGCGGTGACCACGGCGCACGTGGCCATGGCCTACACCTTCAAGACGCAGTCGTTCCTCGGGACCGCGTCGCTGCTCGCCTCCCTCCCCTACGGCCAGCCGGCGGCGACGGCGCTCCCCGGCGCGGTGACGGCGCTGACGCCCGCGGCGGCCTTCGCCCGGTACGGCGTGGACCCGGCGGTGGTGCCCTCGAGCCACATCGGCGAGGTCCTCGAGACCACCCTCACCACCTTCAACCTGCTCGACCCCGCCACCGGGGCCTTCCTGCCGAACCCGGCCGGGGCGGCGGCCGAGACCATCCAGGTCCTGGTGGCGACGCCGCAGCCGGGAGTGGCGCCGGCCTGCGCCGGCGCGCTCGCCGCGTTCGGGAAGTGCGCGCCCCTGGTCGTCTTCCGCCACGGCCTGGGAGGTGGGCGCGCCGACATGCTCACCGTCGCGGACGGCTTCACCGCGCAGGGGATGGCGGTGGTGGCCATCGACGCCGCCAAGCACGGCGACCGCGCCTTCTGCACCTCGGGCGCGGCCACCATCGACCTGCCGGGCGTCGGGCCGGTGCCCCAGTGCGCCGTCGGCACCTGCCAGGCCATCCTGCCGCCGGGCGCGCAGGGGGACGCGGTGCCGATGGGGCTCTGCACCCTCGGCGCCGGCGCCCCGGGGAGCGGCTTCCCGCAGTACCGCCCGGTGAGCGCCTCCTGCTTCCCGGCCGGCTGCGGCTGGACCGGCACCGAGGGCGTCCCGGTCTACTCCTCCAACTACCTCGTCACCGCGAACTTCTTCCGCATCCGCGACACCTTCCGGCAGGACATCATCGACGAGTCGCAGGTGGTCCGGGCCATCGCCTTCGTGCCGGCGGGCCCGCCGCCTTCCGGCAACGCGGTCTTCAACCACATGGTGGGCGGAGGCGTGATCGTCGACCCGGCCCGGGTCTACTACGCCGGCCAGTCCCTGGGCGCGCTCCACGGCACCATGACCGTGGCCACCAACCCGCGCATCTCCAAGGCGGTCCTCAACGTCGGCGGAGGCACCATCGTCGACATCTTCACCACCTCGCCGGCCTTCAAGGACGGGATCGACGCCCTGCTCGCGGGCATGGGCATCACCCCCGGCACCTCCTCCTACCTGCAGTTCCTGGCGGTGGCGAAGCTGGTGCTCGACCCGGCCGACCCGGTGAACTACGCCGGCCACCTGCTCGCGAACACCCTCCCCGACTTCACCTCGGCGACCCCGGCGGCACAGGCGCCCAAGAAGATCCTCACCCAGGCGGCGCTCTGCGACCAGGTGGTCCCGAACGCCTGGAACTACCTCTGGGCGAACAACGTCGGCAGCGCGCCGCTGCCGCCGGCGCCGACCTTCGGCGCGCCGGGCGACTTCCAGCTCTACTTCAAGATGGGGACGGCGCCGCCGACGGCGTCGGAGGTCTCGGCCGCGGTCACCGCCTGCGCGGTGCCCGGGGCGACCTCGTCCAACGCCGTGCCCCACGGCTTCTTCACCAACTGGAGCGATCCGCTCATCACCCGGACCGCACAGTCGGCGGCCGCCGCCTTCCTCGCCTCCGACACCCAGCCTCCCTCCCTCGTGGTCCTGCCCTAGCCCGGAGCCACCATGCGCAAGCTCATCGCCGCAACGCTGCTCTGGCCCGCGGCCGCGCTCGCCGGCGGCTACGCCATCTCCAACGAGAACGCCCGCGACCTGGCGCTCTCCCAGTCGGCGGTGGCGGCCCAGCACGGGCCCGAGGCGACGGTCATGAACACCGCCGCGCTGGCCGGGCAGGAGGGGCTGGCCGTCTCCGGGAGCGTGGAGATGCTCGCCAACAAGACCGCCTGGTCCGCGCCGGGCCTGGGCTCGGCCGAGACCAGGGACCACGTGAACTTCCCGCCGGCGCTCTCCGTCGCCTGGGGCGGCAAGCTCGGGACCATGCCCTACGGCGTCGGCGCCGGGTTCCTGGTCCCGGGCGGCGGCTCCCTGTTCTGGCCCGACAACTGGCCCGGGGCGCAGCGCATCCAGAGCGTCGACCTGCGCCTCTACGTGGCGCGCGCCGGCGTCGCGCTGGAGCCGGTGCCGGGGATCAAGCTGGGGGCCGGGCTGGTCTACTACCGGATCACCGAGGAGCTGGTGCAGCAGATCGACTACGTCGGCACCTCGGGGAACGCCACCCTCGGCCTCTCCGGCGGCGCCCCCAGCTTCTCGCTCTCGGCGGAGCTCCAGGCGCCCGGGATCCCGGTGAAGCTCGGGATCGACTACCGGCACAAGGGCGACCTGAAGCTCACCGGCAAGGCCCACTTCGAGAACGTCCCCCCTTCCTTCCAGACCCTGCTGCAGGACCAGGGGGCGACCGAGCACGTGACCGTGCCCAACGAGCTCTTCGTCGGCCTCTCCGTCCAGGCGAGCGACAACCTCGAGCTCATGGCCTCGTGGAACCTGGAGCGCTGGAGCGTCTACAAAGCCGACACCTTCAGCGGCGACAAGGGCTTCAGCGTCACGGTGCCCCGGGACTACCGGGACGCCTACGTGATCCGCGTGGGGGCGGAGTACGGGAAGTCCCCGGCGCTCCCCGGCTGGACGCTGCGGTTCGGCGGGCTGCGCAGCATCTCCGACCAGCCCACCGACACCATCTCGCCCACGCTCTCCGACGCGAGCAGCTGGGCGGCCTCGGTCGGGCTCGGCTACGACCTGGGGCGGGGCCTGCGCGCCGACCTGGGGTACCAGTACGCCTGGTTCGACCGGGTGACGGCCTCCGGCGTCGAGGCCTTCCCGGGCTCGTACAAGACGACGGCCCACCTGCTGTCCGCCGGGCTCAGCTGGCGGCTGGCGCGTTGATCGAGGCGCCCCGCCGCGTGCGGATCGCGCGCGCGGCGGGGCGAGTACCGGGAGAGGGAGCCGGCGAGCTAGCGCCGCGGCGCCGCCCGGTTCTCCTGCTCCTCCTTCTGCTCCTGCTTCTTCTTCTGCTCCGGCTGCTTCGCCGGGGGCTGGCCCTGCGCGGGGTGCGGCGCCTGATGGGCGCCCGGCTGGGGCTGCGGCCTCGGGGCCGGCTGCTGCTGGTGCGGGGCCGGCTGGCCCGGGCCCTGCGCGCCCGGGCCCACCGCGCGATCGCGCTGACCCGGAGGCGTCTCCTGGCCGGGCGGGACGAACTGGCCTGGCCCGCGATCGCGCTGGCCGGGAGGCGTCGCCTGGCCGGGTGGGACGAACTGGCCCGGCCCACGGTCGCGCTGGCCGGGAGGAATCGACGGGCCCGGGGGGAGCGCCCGGGCGGGCGGCGGCGACGGGGGCGGAGCAGGCTGCGGCATCGCCGGGCTCGGGAGCACCGGCGGCGGCGGCTCCCGGCGACCGTTGCCCTCCGGCCAGGGTCCGCGCGGCGTCACCGGCGCCGGCTGCGGGCGGCCGTACGGCTGGCGTGGTGCCGGGGTGATGGGCCGCGGCGGGGCGGGCTGCGCCGCGGGCGGGAGGTACGGGCGCGGCGCCGGGCGCGGCCAGTAATGGGACGGGGGCGGGTGCCGGTGCGTGTACGGGCCGGTGTAGACGTAGCCGTAACCGCGCCGCCAGCTCCAGTAGGGCTCGCGCGGCGGGTAGTAGTCGTGGACGTGGGGGCCCGGGATGGTGCACCAGCCGCCGCCGGGCAGCGGGTGGCCGGCGTAGTAGGTGATCACCAGCGGAGCCGACCAGTAGTAGACGCCGTCGTAGACCGCGTACCGGTCGTAGAGTTCGGGGTAGTACGGGTGCTGGTGGGCGCCCTCGATGTAGCACCAGCCGCCGCCCTCGCTGTCCGGGATGGCGTGCGGCCCGCCGTACCAGACGGCGAGCGGCGGGGGAGGCGGCGGCTCGGGCGCGATCACCACCGGCGGCGGGGGCGGCGGAGGAGGCGGCGGCGGCGGGGAGGCGTAGATCGGCGGCCCGGCTCGGACGACGCAGCCGGCGGCGGCGGCGAGGAGCGGGGCGAGCAGGGCCAGGCGTCTCATGGATCCCTCCGGTGGCGCGGACAGGCGCTCTCGTTGTACGACGGCCCTGCGGGGGCGTCCATTCAACGCGGGGTGCGCTCCTGTGCGATGCGCGCGGCCCGCCGGCCGCTCACCGCGCGGCGGCCGCCTCGGCGGTGTGGCGCCGCGCGAACTCGACCGCCCGCTCGACGTAGAGGCCGGCGATGTCGAGCCCGGTGGCCGCCTCCAGCCCCTCGAAGCCGGGGGAGGAGTTCACCTCCATGATCTTCGGCCCGGCGTGGCTCTCGAGCATGTCCACGCCCGCCACCTCGAGGCCGATGACCCGCGCCGCCTTCACCGCCGCCTCCCGGTAGGGCTGCGGCAGCTCCACCGCCACCCCCTCGCCGCCGCGGTGGAGGTTGGAGCGGAACTCGCCGGTGCGCGCCGTGCGCCGCATCGCCGCCACCACGTGCTCGCCGATCACCAGGGCGCGCAGGTCGCGCCCCAGCGACTCGGCGATGAGCTCCTGCAGGAGGATGTCCTGGCCCAGCGTCCAGAGGGTGTCGAGCATCCCCTCCACCTCGCCCACCGTCGAGGCGATCATCACCCCCACGCCCTGGGTCCCCCGCAGCAGCTTGATGATGCAGGGGAGCCCGCCGACCTGCTCCACCGCCCCGGGCACCTCGTCGCGGTAGCGGCACATGGCGGTGCGCGGGATGTCCATGCCGAAGCGGGCGAGCAGCTGCAGCGCCCGCAGCTTGTCGCGGCTGCGGGCGATGGCGGTGGAGCGGGCCAGGACCGGCACGCCCATCAGCTCCAGCTGGTTCACCACCGCGAGGCCGTAGCCGGTGATCGAGGCGCCGATCCGGGGGATGACCACGCCGACGCCGGAGAGCTCCTCGCCGCGGTAGCGGATGTGGCTCGACCCAGGGCCCAGGGCCATGGCGCAGTGGAGGGTGTCGAGCACCCGCACCGCGTGGCCGCGGTCCCTCGCCGCCTCCACCAGCCGGCGGGTGGAGTAGAGCTTCCGGTTGCGCGAGAGGATGGCGATCCGCGTCGCGCCGGGGGCGCGCCCCGGCCCGGCCCGCCGCGCCCCGCCCTGTCTCCTCGGCGCCATCGAGGGCAGGAGACTAGGCTCCCGGGCCTCCCCCGGGCAAGGAACCGGGGCCCGGCCGGGCGCGGCCTCGTTGATCGCTTCCCCCGCCGCTGCTACAAACCCTGTCTTTCCGCAGGAGTGCGAGAGCCCGTGGACTACAAGGACACCGTCAACCTCCCGAAGACCGACTTCCCGATGAAGGCGAACCTGCCGCAGCGGGAGCCGGAGATCCTGAAGGACTGGGAGGAGAGGCAGATCTTCGCCCGCCTGGTCGAGCAGGCCCGCGCCCGCGGCGCGAAGCCCTTCGTGCTGCACGACGGGCCGCCCTACGCCAACGGCGACATCCACATGGGCCACGCCCTGAACAAGATCCTCAAGGACGTGATCGTCAAGATCCACGCCATGCAGGGCGAGGTCTCGGACTACGTCCCGGGCTGGGACTGCCACGGCCTGCCCATCGAGAAGAAGGTGGACCAGGAGCTGGGGGCGCGGAAGCGGGAGATGACGCGCGCCCAGATCATCCTGGAGTGCCGGCGCTACGCGGCGAAGTGGGCGGCGCGGCAGCGCGAGGGCTTCAAGCGGCTCGGGATCTTCGGCCGCTGGGACGAGCCCTACATGACCATGGCCAAGGGGTACGAGGCCGACATCATCCGGGTGCTGGCCGACGCCGCCGAGGCCGGCTTCCTCTACCGCGGCAAGAAGCCGGTCTACTGGTGCGTCACCGACCGGACGGCGCTGGCCGAGGCCGAGGTCGAGTACGAGGACCACACCTCGCCGTCGATCCACGTGGCCTTCGACCTCGCCGGCGAGCTGCCCCGGCTGCCGGGGCGCAAGGCGCGGCTGGTGATCTGGACCACCACCCCCTGGACGCTGCCGGCCAACCTGGCGGTGGCCGCCCACCCCGACCTGTCCTACGTCGCCTACGACCTGGGCGGGGTGGCCCACGTCGTCGCCAAGGACCTGCTGGTGCCCTTCCTCGCCGCCTGCGCCCCGGGCGAGCTGGCGGTGGGCGGCGCGCCGGTGCCCCACTCGCCGCCGGCCCACGAGGCCGCCACCGGCGGCGCGCCCGTCGGCCTGGTCGCGCACCTCGCCGATCCGGCGCGCATCCTCGGCTACTTCGAGGGCAAGGAGCTGGAGGGGCTCTCCTACCAGCACCCCTTCATGCCGCGCCGCTGCCCGGTGATCCTCGGCGCCCACGTGACCCTGGAGGCCGGCACCGGGCTGGTCCACACCGCCCCGGGCCACGGCCAGGAGGACTACGAGGTCGGCCTGAAGTACGGCCTCGCCATCCTGAACCCGGTGGACGGTGCCGGGGTCTTCACCGCCGAGGCCGGGAAGTACGCCGGCCGGAAGATCTTCGAGGCCAACGCCGCCATCGTGGCCGACCTCCACGCCTCGGGCCACCTGCTCTCCGACCCCAGGGCCACCCTGCGCCACAGCTACCCGCACTGCTGGCGCTGCCACCAGCCGGTGGTCTTCCGCGCCACCGACCAGTGGTTCCTGTCGCTGGAGCACGCCGGGCTGCGGGGGCGGACGCTGGAGGAGATCGACCGGGTGCGGTGGATCCCGCGCTGGGGCCGCGACCGCATCTACAACATGATCGAGAACCGGCCCGACTGGTGCCTCTCGCGCCAGCGGACCTGGGGCGTCCCGGTCCCGGTCTTCTACTGCGAGGGCTGCGGCGAGCCGCTGGTGGACCCGACGGTGATGCGCCGCGTGGCCGACGTCTTCGGCGAGGCCGGCATCGAGGCCTGGTACGAGCGGCCGGCGTCGGACTTCACCGGCGATGCAGCCTGCGCGAAGTGCGGCGGGACGGCCTTCCGGCGCGAGCAGGACATCCTCGACGTCTGGTGGGACTCGGGCTCGAGCTGGGCGGCGGTCGCCGAGCGCCGCGGCATGGGCTTCCCGGTGGACCTGTACCTGGAGGGCTCCGACCAGCACCGCGGCTGGTTCCACTCCTCGCTGCTCGCCGCCATGGCGACCCGAGGCCGCGCCCCCTACCGCGCCGTCCTCACCCACGGTTTCCTCCTCGACGCCCGCGGCAAGGCGATGTCGAAGAGCGCCGGCAACGGGATCGAGCCGGAGGCGGTCATCAAGCGGTACGGCGCCGAGATCCTGCGGCTCTGGGTCGCCGCCTCCGACTACCGCGACGACGTGACCCTGTCGGAGCAGATCCTCACCGGGCTCGCCGAGGGCTACCGGAAGATCCGCAACACCGTCCGCTGGGCGCTCGGCAACCTCGCCGACTTCGAGCCGGGGAAGGACGACGTGCCGGTCGCCGAGCTGGAGCCCATCGACCGGTGGGCGCTGGCGCGGCTGGCGGCCTGGGTGGCGAAGGTGAAGCAGGCCTACGCCGACTACGAGTTCCACGTCGCCTACCACGCCACCATCCAGCTCTGCGCGGTGGAGCTGTCGGCGCTGTACTTCGACATCGTCAAGGACCGGCTCTACACGTCGCGCCGGGACGGCCGGCCGCGCCGCAGCGCCCAGACCGTGCTCCACGCGGTGGCCGGGGACCTGCTGCGGATGCTGGCCCCGGTGCTCTCCTTCACCGCCAGCGAGGCCTGGGACGACCTGCCCAACCCGCCCGCCGAGTCGGTCTTCTTCGCCGGCTTCCCGGAGCGGCCCCGGCCCGCCGACGCCGGGGCCCTGGAGGAGCGCTACGCCCGGCTCTTCGCGGTGCGCGAGGTGGTGCAGAAGGCGCTGGAGGGGGCCCGCCAGCGCAAGGAGATCGGCTCCGGCCTGGAGGCGATGGTGACGGTCCGGGCCGAGGGCGAGACCCGCGCCCTGCTGGAGTCGGCGCGGGCCGAGCTGCCGGCGCTCCTCATCGTCTCCAAGGTGGCGCTGGCGGACGGGCCGCTGGCCGCCGAGGTCGCGCCCGCGCCCGGCGTGAAGTGCCCGCGCTGCTGGGTCTTCGCCGAGGACGTGGGGCGCAGCGCCGCCCACCCGCAGCTCTGCGGCAAGTGCGCCGCCGCCCTGGCATGAGCGGGCGGATCGGGAAGTGGCGGGTGCTGGCGGCGGTCTTCGCCGCCGGCCTGCTCGCCGACCAGGCCACCAAGTTCCTGGCGGTGGACCGGCTCACCTGGGCCTTCCCCCGGGCCGGCGCCCGGACGCTCGGGGAGAAGCTCCGCGCCTTCTACACGCTCACCCACCTGGAGGGGCAGGCCCGCGAGCCCTTCTACGTCTTCCGCTCCTGGTGGCGGATGGCCTACGTCGAGAACCCCAACGCCGCCTTCAGCCTGGGCGGCTTCCTGCCGCCGGGGCCGCGCCAGGCGGTGTTCCTGCTCTTCGCGGCGGTGGCGGTGGGGGCGATCCTCTGGTTCTACCGGCGGCTCGGCGAGGGGCAGCGCTACCAGCAGGTCACGCTGGCGCTGGTGCTCACCGGCGCCGTCGGAAACGTGGTGGACCGGCTGCTCCGGCGTTACGTCATCGACTTCGTCGAGTGGTACTGGTGGAACCGGCCCGACCTGCGCTGGCCCACCTTCAACGTCGCCGACTCCATGCTCAGCGTCGGGATCGTCCTGCTCCTCCTCTACCCGGAAGGGCGCAGGAAGCCGGCGCCGAAGGGATGAAACCGGCCAGGCCGGGCGTTCTCTCCGCCGACCACCGGTCCCGACCACCATGCTCCCCGTCCTCCTGCGCATCGTCATCCCCTCCGGCTACGGGCTCCCCGCGGCCGTGCTCGCCGCCCTGCTGCTCGTGGTGGGGCGCGCCCTCGCCTACCAGCGGCGCCTGGCCCGGCAGGAGAAGCCCATCTCCTTCCTCGCCGCGCTCGCCGACGACAAGACCACGGCGGCGATCCTGGCGGTCCTGATCGGGGTGGCCTGGCGCGCCGGGCTGCTCGACGGGCGCATCTCCCTGCCGCTGCACACCTACGGCCTGCTCATCGCCACCGCCTTCGTGGCCGGCATCTGGCTGGCGCAGCGCGAGGCCCGCCGCCAGGGGCAGGACCCCGAGCGGGTGGCCGACCTCTCCTTCTGGATCCTGGTGGCCGCGCTGGTGGGGAGCCGTGTCTACTACATCTTCGTGAACTGGAACGACTACTTCGGCGACGCCGCCTGGATCGTCACCAGGGTGGGGCGCATCCCGCGGCTCCTGGCGGTGTGGGAGGGCGGCCTGGTCTTCTACGGCGGCTTCATCGCCGCGGTGGCGGCCGGCGCCTGGTACCTGCGCCGCCACCGGATGCCCTTCCTGCCCTACGCCGACACCCTCATCCCCTCGGTGGCCTTCGGCCACTTCCTGGGGCGGCTGGGCTGCTTCTCGGCCGGCTGCTGCTGGGGCGCCCCCTGCAGCCCGTCGCTGCCCTGGGCCACCCGCTTCCCGCCCCAGTCGCTCGCCTACCAGAGCTTCGCGGCGCGCGAGGGCGGCGCCCGCTTCCTCGACCCGGTCCACCTCACCACCCTGCCGCTCCACCCCACCCAGCTCTACGAGTCGCTGGGCGAGCTGCTGCTCTTCTCGGTGCTGGTGCTGCTGGTGCGCCCGCGCAAGCGGTTCCACGGCCAGGTGCTGGCGGTGTGGCTCATGGCCTACGCGGTGCTGCGCACCACCGTCGAGTCCTTCCGCGGCGACATCGAGCGGGGCGTCGTCGACGGGCTGGGCGTAGGGCAGTGGACCTCGATCCTGATCTTCGCGGCGGGCGTCGCCGTCTGGGTGGCGGCGAGCCGCAGGGCCCGGGCGGCGCGGGCCGCCGAGCCGGCCCTGGCCTGACGATCGCGCCGGGCCGCGGGGGTGGTAGCATCCACCTCCGTGGCCCTCCCTCCCCAGCGGCCCGGCGCCAAGCCCGGCGCCAGCGGCAACGGGTCCGACGACCCGATCGCCGAGCGCTACCTGGACCGGGAGCTGGCCGACCAGTGCCAGGAGCTGGAGGAAGGGCTCGAGCAGCTCAAGGCCCGCTACGAGATGTGGTTCCTGGGCGTGGAGAAGCGCGAGCCGAACCGCGACCGGGACGAGCTGAAGCGGCGGGTGGAGCGCATCAAGACCGCCTTCACCCGCAACACCGGGCTGAAGTTCCGCATCCAGACGCTGGCGGCCCGCTTCCTCTCCTACGAGCGGATGTGGCTGCGCAGCGCCCGGGAGAAGGAGGCCGGCACCTACCGCCGCGATCTGGAGCGGGCGCGGCGCCGGTCGCGGGAGCGGCAGGGAGAGGAGCAGCGCGCCGCCGATCCGGCCGCGCCCGCGGCCCCGGCGGACGGCGCCTCGCCCGCCGCGGTGCCGCCGGCGCGCTACCCGGTGGCCGGCGCCGCGGCCCAGCCGGAGGCGGG
>JAKAEO010000211.1 GCA_021818285.1 Myxococcales bacterium | reverse complement strand
CGGCGGCGCCACCCCGGCCTGGCACCCCCACTTCCCGCGCCCGGCGCCGGCCGGGCCGTTCGACGATCGGGTCGCGGGGCGCCGGCGGCGGGTGGTCTACTTCCCGGCCTGCACCGCCCGGATGATGGGGCCGGCCCGCGGCGACCCGGACGACCGGGCCCTGTTCCAGGCGGTGCTCTCGCTGCTCGACAAGGCCGGCTGGGACGTGATCTTCCCCCGCGACGTCGAGCCGCTCTGCTGCGGCCTCACCTTCGAGTCCAAGGGCTTCCCGGAGCTGGCCGACCGCAAGGCCCGGGAGCTGGAGGCCGAGCTGCTGGAGCGCAGCGAGGGCGGGGCGCTGCCGGTGCTCTGCGACACCAGCCCCTGCCTGCAGCGGATGCGGGCCACGCTCGACCCGCGGCTCAAGACCTGGGAGCCGGTCGAGTTCATCCACGACTTCCTGCTCGCCGACCTGGCCATCGCCCGCCGCCCCGGACCGGTGGCGCTGCACCTCACCTGCAGCTCGCAGAAGCTGGGGCTGGACGCCAAGCTGCGGGCGGTGGCCTCGGCCTGCGCCGAGCGCGTGGTGGTGCCGCCCACCGGCTGCTGCGGCTTCGCCGGCGACAAGGGCTTCACCGTCCCCGAGCTCAACGCCTCGGCCCTCTCCGGCCTCCGCGAGGCGGTGGCCGGGTGCCCCGCCGGGTACTCCAACAGCCGCACCTGCGAGGTCGGCCTCTCGCTCCATTCCGGCATCCCGTACCAGTCGATCGTCTACCTCGTCGACCAGTGCAGTTCCGCCGCAGCCGCAACGCCCCCGTAGCGTCCGGAGGAAACGCATGTACCACCAGAACTACAACCCGATGGGGAGCGCCTTCCTCTCCACCATCGTGGCCGCCGTCCCCATCGCGGTGCTGCTCTACTTCATCGCGCTGCACCCGCACCGCGACAAGGAGGGCAAGAAGCACCTGGGCATCGCCGCCCCCTACGCCGCCTTCTACGGCGTGCTCGCCGCCTTCCTCGTCTCCTGCATCCCCTTCGGGATGCCGCTGAAGTCGGCCTTCTCGGCCTTCGTCTTCGGCTCGCTCTCCGGATTCCTGGGGATCATCTGGATCGTGCTGGGGGCGATGTTCCTCTACACGATGACGGTGATCACCGGGAAGTTCGAGATCGTGAAGGAGTCGATCGTCCACATCTCCTTCGACCGGCGGCTCCAGGTGCTGATCATCGCCTTCTCCTTCGGCGCCATCATCGAGGGGACCTCCGGCTTCGGCACGCCGGTGGCCATCGCCGGCGCGGTGATGGTGGGGCTCGGCTTCAAGCCCTTCCAGTCCGCCGTCCTCAACCTCCTCGCCAACACCGCCCCGGTCGCCTGGGGCGCCATCGGGACGCCCATCGTCACCCTGGCGGCGGTGAGCGGCCTCGACCAGCTCACCCTCTCCTCGATGGCCGGCCACCAGCTCCCCTGGGCCTCGATGCTGGTGCCCTTCTGGCTGGTCGCGACCTTCGTGAAGATGGAGGGCGGGACCTGGGGCGAGGTCTTCGAGGTCTGGCCGGCGGCGGTCGTCTCCGGCGGCTCCTTCGCCATCATGCAGTTCCTGGCCTCGGGCTGGGCGCCGACCCACCTCATGACCGACGTGGTGGCCGGCGTCGTCTCGGTCGCCGCCACCGCCCTGTTCCTGCGCTTCGTCTGGCACCCCAAGACCCGCTTCCTGCTGAAGTCGGAGCGCGGCCTGCCCGGCGCCGAGTCCAAGGCCGCCGAGCAGTCCTGGAAGTTCCCGTACACCTTCGGCCAGACCGCCTACGCCTGGCTGCCCTGGGCCATCCTCATCGGCGCCTGCGCCCTGTGGGGCGTGCCCACCTTCAAGGGCCAGCTCAACGGGCTCTTCTCCGGCGTGAAGATCGACACCAGCCTGTTCGGCGGCAAGTTCGGCGGGACGCTCTCGCTGCCCTGGTGGGACATGCCGGCCCTGAACGGGATGGTCCAGCGCATGCCGCCGGTCGCCCCGGTGAACGCCAAGCCGGAGGCGGCGCGGTTCCTCATCAACTGGCTCTCGGCCGCCGGCACCGGCGTGTTCGTGGCCGCCGTCCTCTCCGGCCTGGCCCTGCGCCTCTCCGCGGCCCAGTGGCGCCAGGCGGTCGGCCAGACGCTGAAGCGCATGAAGACCCCGGTGCTGGTCATCGGCCAGGTGCTCGGCCTCGGCTTCCTCACCCGCTACGCCGGCACCGACGCGGTGCTGGGCCTGGCCTTCACCAGCGCCGGCGTCCTCTACCCGTTCTTCGCGGCCTACCTCGGCTGGCTGGGCGTGTTCCTCACCGGCTCCGACACCGCCTCCAACGCCCTCTTCGGCAGCCTGCAGCGCATCACCGCGCAGCAGCTCCACCTGAACGAGGTGCTGATCGTCGCCACCAACTCCACCGGCGGCGTCATGGGCAAGATGATCGACGCCCAGTCGATCATGGTGGCCTGCGCCGCCTGCTACGACGATCCCAAGGAGCGCAGCCACGCGCTCGGCCCCATCTTCCGCACCGTCTGGTGGCACTCCATCGCCGGGGCCGCGGTGATCGGCGTCATCGCCATGCTGCAGGCCTACGTCTTCCCCGGCGTGATCCCCATCCCGCCGCTGAAGTGACGGCCGCGAACCGTTGACCGGCGGCCCGCCCCGGAGCCATTGACCCGGGGCGGGCCGGCGCGCAGGCTCCGGAGGACCATGATCACCGTCGGCCTCTTCATCCCCTGCTACGTCGACCAGTTCTTCCCCCACGTCGGCATGGCCACCGTGCGCGTGCTGGAGCGGCACGGGGTGCGGGTCGAGTTCCCCGAGGAGCAGACCTGCTGCGGCCAGCCCATGGCCAACTCCGGCTGCGCCGACGAGGCGCGGCCGCTGGCCGAGAAGTTCCTGCGCGTCTTCCGCGGCTACGACTACGTGGTGGCCCCGTCGGGGAGCTGCGTCTCGATGGTGCGCAACCACTACGACGGGCTGGTCGGGGGGCGGACCGGCCACGAGCACCTGAAGGCCCACACCTACGAGCTGTGCGAGTTCCTCCACGACGTCCTCCACGTCGAGAAGGTGGAGGGGCGCTTCCCCCACCGGGTCGGGCTGCACCGCAGCTGCCACGGGCTGCGGGAGCTGCGGCTCGGCGCCGGCAGCGAGCGGAACGTGCCCGGCTTCGACAAGGTGAAGAAGCTGCTCTCCTCGCTGGAGGGCATCACCCTGCTCGAGCCCTCCCGCGCCGACGAGTGCTGCGGCTTCGGCGGCACCTTCGCGGTGAACGAGGAGGCGGTCTCCTGCATGATGGGGAAGGACCGGATCGCCGACCACGAGCAGCAGGGGGCGGAGATCATCGCCGGGATCGACATGAGCTGCCTGATGCACATGGACGGCCTGATCCGGCGCGCCGGCAAGCCCATCCGCGTCCGCCACGTGGCCGAGCTGCTGGCGGGGGAGGGCTGACCATGGGCCACGCCGAATCGGCCGCGCTCTTCGTCCGCGACGACGCCCGCGCCCACTGGCACGACCAGGCCCTCTGGTTCGTGCGCCAGAAGCGGGACGCCGGGGCCCGCTCGGTGCCGGACTGGGAGGCGCTGCGCGAGCGGGCCGAGGCCATCAAGGCCCACACCCAGTCGCGCCTGGCCGAGTACCTGGAGGAGTTCGAGCGCAACGCCACGCGCATGGGGGCGGTGGTCCACTGGGCGAAGGACGGGGAGGAGCACAACCGCATCGTCCACGGGCTGCTCCAGGCCCGCGGGGCGAAGCTGCTGGTGAAGTCCAAGTCGATGCTCACCGAGGAGTGCCGCCTGAACCCGTACCTCGAGGCGCGGGGCATCGAGGTGGTGGACACCGACCTGGGCGAGCGCATCGTGCAGCTGAACCACCAGCCGCCCTCCCACATCGTCATGCCCGCCATCCACATGAAGCGGGAGGAGATCGGCGTCCTCTTCCACGGCACCATCGGCACCCAGGCCGGGCTCACCGACCCGAAGGCCCTCACCGAGGCGGCGCGCCAGCACCTGCGCCAGAAGTTCCTCGGCGCCACCGCCGGCATGACCGGCGTGAACTTCGCCATCGCCGAGACCGGCGGCATCGTGGTGGTGACCAACGAGGGCAACGCCGACATGGGCACCTCGCTGCCGCCCATCCACATCGCCTCGATGGGGATCGAGAAGGTCATCCCCCGCGCCGAGGACCTGGGCGTCTTCCTGCGGCTCCTGGCCCGGAGCGCCACCGGCCAGCCGGTGAGCTCCTACACCAGCCACTTCCACGGGCCGCGCAAGGGGAGCGAGCTGCACGTCGTGGTGGTGGACAACGGCCGCAGCGCGCTCCTGCGCGAGGCCGGCTTCCGGCGGGCCCTGGCCTGCATCCGCTGCGGCGCCTGCCTGAACACCTGCCCGGTCTACCGGCGCAGCGGCGGCTACAGCTACACCTGGCTCATCCCCGGCCCCATCGGCTCGACCCTGGCCCCGGGGCGGGACGCCGTCGCCCACGCCAGCCTGCCCTTCGCCTCCTCGCTGTGCGGCTCCTGCACCGACGTCTGCCCGGTGCGCATCGACCTCCACCACCAGCTGCTGGCCTGGCGCGGGGAGATCGTGGCCCGGGGGCTGCTGCCGGCGGGCAAGCGGTGGGGGATGCGGCTCGCCTCCTGGCTGCTGCGCTTCACCTGGCTCTACGCCCTGGCCGGGAAGGCGGCGCGCCTCGCCCTGCGGGTGCTGCCGCCGGCCTGGACGCGGGCCCTGTCCGGGGCCTGGGGGCGGCAGCGCGAGCTGCCGGTCGTCCCTCCCGAGAGCTTCCGCGAGACCTACCGGAGGACCCGTGGCCAGCCGTGACGACATCCTCGGCGCGGTGCGCCGCGCCCAGCCCCCGGCGACCGCCCACCCGGGCGTGGCCGGCCTGGGGAACCGCTTCCCCGACCTCCCCGCCAAGTTCGCCGAGATGGTGGCGGTGGTGGGCGGCACCTGCCTGCGGGTGCCGGATCTCGCCGCCGCCGACCGGGCGCTGCGCGAGCTGCCGGTCCACCGGGAAGCGAAGCGCATCGCCTCGATGGTGCCCGGCGTGGGGGCCGCGACCTTCGATCCGGTGGCGGTGGCCGACCCGCACGAGCTGGCGGGGATGGACCTGTGCGTCCTCGCCGCGGAGCTGGGCGTGGCCGAGAACGGCGCGGTCTGGCTGGACGTGCGCAAGCTGCCGCACCAGGCCCTCTTCGTGATCCCCGAGCACGTCGCGGTGGTGGTGCAGGCCTCCACCCTGGTCCACGACATGCATCAGGCGTACGCGGCCATCTCCCACGCGCCGGGCTTCGCCCTGTTCCTCTCGGGGCCCTCCAAGACGGCCGACATCGAGCAGGCCCTGGTCATCGGGGCGCACGGAGCGAGGAGCTGCACCGTCCTGCTCGTCGGGGCGTAGAATGGCGGCATGAAGCGCTCCAAGGGCCGGACGACGAGGGCGGGAGCGAAGCGGGCGAGGACGCGCGCGGCGGCGCGCGAGCCGGCGAGGCGCCGTGCGCCCGCCCGGACGCCGGCCCGCCGGTCCCGCCCGGCCGGACGGCCCGCGGCGCGCGCCGCGCCCCGGAAGGCGGCGCCCCGCAAGGCGGCGGCCCGGAAGGCGGCGCCCCGGAAGGCGGCGGCCGGAGCGCTGGTCCGGCCTGCCGAGGGCGAGTTGCAGCTCGCCGACCCGGTGGAGGCGGCGCAGGAGGACCTGCGGGCGCTGCCGGAGAAGGCGCTCTTCGACCCGGACG
>JAKAEO010000210.1 GCA_021818285.1 Myxococcales bacterium | reverse complement strand
GCCGCCGAGCCCGACGTCCGCGCCCCGCTCGACGCCGCGGTGCTCGAGCCGCTCGCCGCCGAGCAGGCGCGCCTCGACGCGGCGCTGGAGGAGGTCCGCGCCATGCTGGCCGACGCCGAGACCGCCGCCCTGGCCGGCATCGCCCGCCGCGCCGCCGAGCTGCGGGTGGAGCTGAAGGCGGTCACCGCCATGGCCGAGCCCTCGCGGGTCTTCTTCGCCGAGGCCCGGGGCCGCGGCCTCTTCCTGCGCGCCGTGCCGGTGGACGTCTCCGAGGAGCTGGTGGAGCGGCTCTACCGGCGGCTCGACACCGCCGTCTTCACCAGCGCCACGCTGGCCGCCCAGGGGCGCTTCGACTACTTCCGCCGGCAGGTGGGGCTGGCCGACTTCGAGGCCGCGGAGCTGCGGGTCGCCGGCCCCTTCGACCACGCCCGCCAGGCGGCGCTGGTCGTCCCCCAGGGGATGCCGGAGCCGGCCGCGCCCGGCTTCCCGGCGGCGGCGGCCGCCCAGGTGGAGGCGCTCTGCGCCGTCACCGGGGGGCGGGCCTTCGTGCTCTGCACCAGCACCCGGATGATGCGGGCGCTGCGCGACCTCTGCAGCGGCCTGCCCTGGCAGCTGCTGCTGCAGGGGGAGAAGCCCAAGCACCGGCTGCTCCAGGCCTTCCGCGCCGAGCCCTCGGTGCTCTTCGCCACCGCCAGCTTCTGGGAGGGGGTGGACGTGCCCGGGCCGGCCCTCTCCCTGGTGATCGTGGACAAGCTGCCCTTCGCGCCGCCCGGCGACCCGGTGCAGGCGGCGCGGCTGCGCGCCGTCGAGGCCGGCGGGGGCGACGGCTTCGCCGAGCTGTCGGTGCCGGCCGCGGCGCTGGCGCTGCGCCAGGGGGTGGGCCGGCTCATCCGCGCCCGCACCGACCGCGGCCTGGTGGCGGTGCTGGACCCGCGCCTCACCACCCGCGGCTACGGGCGCGCCTTCCTCGCCACCCTGCCGCCGATGCCGCTGCTGCGGACGGTGGAGGAGGCGCGGCGCTGGTGGGAGGAGAACGGCGCCGACGGGCCCGGGCGCGGCACCTAGCCGGCGCGGCCGGCGGCCCGGGTCGCCTGGCCCTGCGCGCCGCCGGCGTCGTGGAGCGGGAGCCGCACCGTGAAGGTGGTCCCCACCCCGGTGCTGCTCTGGACGTCGATCGAGCCGCCGTGGGCCAGCACCACGTTGCGGGCCAGCGACAGCCCCAGCCCGGTGCCCTCGCCCGGGGCCTTGGTGGTGAAGAAGGGCTCGAAGAGCCGCTTCATGTGGGCGGCGGAGATGCCGCGCCCGGTGTCGGAGACGCGGACGATGGCGGCGGAGCCCTCGCGCCGCAGCTCCACCGACACCTGGTTGGGCCGGCCGGCCTCGCGGGCCTGGACCGCGTTCACCACCAGGTTCAGCACCACGTCCACCAGCTGGGCGCGGTGGCCGAGCACCTGGACGGCGTCGCGGACGTCCACCTGCGCGCTGGCGGCCTTCAGGTCGCTGGCGGCGGTGCGCACCACCGCGTCCACCACCTCGGCGAGGAACACCGGCTGCATGGGCTCGCCCGGCTGGTCGCGCCGCGCCACCGAGCGCAGCGAGGACACCACCTGGCGGATGCGCTCCATCCCCTGGAGGCTCTCGGAGATGGCCGCCCCGGCCTCGCGCCGGGCGAAGGCCACGTCGCCGCGCTGCAGCAGCCCGCTCACCCGCTCGGCGCTGCCGGCCTCCAGGCCGATGGCCGCCAGCTCGGAGAAGGCGCTCTCGTAGGACTGGAGGTAGCGGCGCAGCTCGGCCAGGTTGGAGGTGATGAAGGCGGTCGGGTTGTTGATCTCGTGGGCCACGCTGGTGGCGAGCAGCCCCACCGCCGCCAGCTTGTCGGCCTGGAGCAGCCGGGCGTAGAGCCGCCGCTGCTCCCCGACGTCGCGCGCCACCCGGATGATCCGGTCCGGGGTCCGGGTCACCGTCACCTCGAAGAGCGAGTCGAAGGCGGGGTCCTCCACCTCGACGATGCCGTCGGCGGAGGCCGTCCACCAGCGGTCGGGGTGGCCGGCGAGCAGCGAGGCCAGCCGCTGCCCCGCCAGCTCGTGGGCCGGCGCCCCCAGCGCCTTGGCGAAGGCCCGGTTGACGCGGGTCACCACCCCGGCGAGGTCGGAGATCACCACCATCTCGGCGAGGTTGTCGAAGGCCGCGTCCCACTCGCGCCGCGCCTTCTCGGCGCCGCGGGAGAGCTCCTCCAGCCGCCCGGCCGCGCCGTCCCGCTCCTGGTGCAGGTAGGCGGCGATGAGCGCGACGATGGCGATGACGCCCGACTCGACGGCCCAGCGGGCCACCTGGAGCTGGGCCACGCCGACGCCGGTCCGGGCCAGGGTGACGGCGTCGGCGGCCACCAGGGTGACGATGGCCCAGGCGGCCACCACCGCCACCTCGCCGGCGCGCGGCAGCACCACCGCGGCGCCCACCACGCCGACCACGGCGCCGTAGCGCAGCGCGCTGGAGGGGTCGTGCTGCAGCACCATGATGACGCTGGGGAGCGCGACCACCACCGCCGCCTCGAAGCGCGCCCAGGCGAGCAGCGCCCGCCGCGAGAGGGGCCGGGAGAGGAGCACCGCGTACAGCCCGTTCGCCGCGAGCAGCACGGCGCCGACGAGCAGCGTGCCCCAGGGCTTGCGACCCCCGACGAGCAGGTCGCTCGCCAGCACCACCGCGACGAAGGTCGGGACGATGAGCCAGCGCAGCCGCAGGAGCCAGCGCAGGCGCTCGGCGAGCGCCGCGTCGGAGACCTCGACCGTCATCGGGGCGAAAGGTGCTTCGATGCTCATCCCTGTGTCTACCTGCCCCCGCAGGCGCGGAACCTACTGCATCCTGGGTGCCATGGGTGGACTTTTTTGCTGGAAGTACCATGACTTCCGCACAGTCCAGGAGTGTGAGCCGATGCGTTTCTCCGGCGCGACCGCCCCCGCCGGGTGCCTTCCGTAAGCGCATGGAAGGTATGGCTTATTGCCGCATGCCCCAAACGGACCAATCGCGGGGACCGGCGGCGTCTCGGGGACTTGCAGCGCGTCCGCCACCGGGCGCTCCCGGCGATCGGGGCATGAGCCCCAAGGGGTGGGTGGGAATCCGCCCCCCTTTCTGGATCCCGGCCGAGGTCCGGGGCTAGACTCGCCGGCGTCCGCCCATGGTCCAGTTCAGCCAGGAACACCGCGAGATCGCGCTGAAGGTCGTCTACTACGGCCCGGCGCTGTCCGGGAAGACCACCAACCTCCAGGCGCTCTTCCAGAAGATCGACCCGAAGGTGCGCGGGCGGCTGATGACGCTCGACACCAAGGACGACCGCACGCTGTTCTTCGACATGATGCCGGTGTTCTTCCGGTCGGCCGGCGGCGTGAAGGTGAAGCTCAAGCTCTACACCGTCCCCGGGCAGGTGATGCACGAGTCGACCCGGCGCATCGTCCTGCAGGGCTCGGACGGCGTGGCCTTCGTCGCCGACGGGCGCCGGTCGGAGCAGGCGCCGACCCTGGCCTACTGGAACAACATGCTGAAGAACCTGGAGGCCAACGGGCTCGACCCCAAGGTCCTGCCCATGGTGGTCCAGGCCAACAAGAAGGACCTGCCCGACTCGCGCGACGACGACATGGCCGACCTGCGCACCGCCACCGTGAAGCCGGTGGTGGTGCCGGCGGTGGCCATCCGCGGCGAGGGGGTGGTGGAGACGCTCCACTACCTGCTCACCCTCGTCTACCGGAACCTCGACCGGGCGGTGGGGCTGGAGCGCAGCTGGAACCTCTCCGAGCGGGAGTTCCTGCAGCAGATCTTCAGCCACATGGACCTGCGCGGGACCCGCCTGCCGCCGCCGCTGGCGGTCCCCGAGGCGCCGCGATGACCGTGCGCCCCTCGGTCCTGCAGCAGATCCTGTCCCTCGGGGACCTGCTCGACGTCCGCTCCTTCACCGAGGTCTGCCAGTCCTTCGCCGAGCTCTACCGGGTGGGGCTCAAGGTCTTCGACGCCGCCGGCAACAAGCTGGTGGACGTGAAGGTCGGCAACGCCGACTTCTGCGGCTACATCTGGCAGAAGCCGGACGGACGCTCCCAGTGCATCGCCACCGTGGGCCGGGTGAAGAACGACGCCGTCCCCGACGAGGGCAAGCCGGCCCGCTTCGAGTGCTTCTCCGGCTGCCGCTACGTGGTCCAGTCGGTGCTCTACGAGGGCGACGCGCTGGGCCGGGTGGTCTTCGGCCCCTTCGTCCCCGACGACCTCACCCAGCTCCCGGCCAGCCTGACCTCGATCTCCGCCGACTTCGACGCCCGCCTGGCGCAGGGCTACATGCAGAAGATCCGGCGCGTCCCGCAGCCCACCGCCGACAAGATCGTCAAGCACTTCGCCGAGATCCTCGACGTCCTGGTCTTCAGCGGCCACAAGAACCTGGTCACCGCCCGCCTGCACATCGAGGCGGTGCAGGAGAGCTACCGGGAGCTGCAGGAGAAGAACCGGGCGCTGGAGGAGAGCTTCGGCAAGCTCAAGGAGCTGGACCGGCTGAAGTCCAACTTCCTCGCCACCATGAGCCACGAGCTGCGCACGCCGCTCACCAGCGTCATCGGCTACAGCGAGATGATGCTGGAGGGGCTGGGCGGGCCGCTCACCCCGGAGCAGCGCGAGTACCTGGGGATCATCATGGAGAAGGGGGAGAGCCTGCTGCAGCTCATCACCTCCATCCTCGACATCACCAAGATCGAGGCGGGGCGCATCCGCCTGGTGATGAGCGAGGTGGACGTGGGCCAGCTCATGAAGGACGCGGTGGCCACCGTCATGCCCCACGCCCGCAAGAAGGGCATCTCGCTGGTGTGCGACCCGGGCGACCTGCCGCGGGTGCAGTGCGACCGCGAGAAGATGCGCCAGTGCCTCATCAACCTGGTGAACAACGCGGTGAAGTTCACGCCCCAGGACGGCACCATCACCGTGGGCGCCGACCCGCGCGGCGACCGGATGGCCCTCTACGTCCAGGACACCGGCATCGGCATCAGCGAGGAGAACCAGAAGAAGATCTTCGAGACCTTCTACCAGGTGGACGGCTCCTCGACCCGGGAGTACGGCGGCGCCGGCCTGGGCCTGGCCATCGTGAAGAGCTTCGTCGAGGCCCACCACGGCGAGGTGAAGGTCGCCTCCCGGCCGGCGGAGGGGGCCACCTTCACCGTCCTCCTGCCGGTGCGCCAGGCGGCGCCGGCGCCGGCCCCGGGCCGGCCGGCGGCGCCCTCCGCCGCCTCGGCGCCCCGGTGACCGAGTTCGAGCTCATCGAGCGCTTCACCCGCGCCGCCCCCCGGGGCGGCGCCGGCGTCCGCCTGGGCATCGGCGACGACGCCGCGGTGCTGGTCCCGCCGCCCGGCACCGATCTGGTGGCCACGGTGGACGCCGTGGTCGAGGGGGTGCACTTCGGCCCGGCCTACGCCCCCGAGGAGATCGGCTGGAAGGCGCTGGCGGTGAACCTCTCCGACCTCGCCGCCATGGGGGCCGGGCCCCTCTGGGCGCTCTGCGCCCTGGCGGTGCCGGAGGGCGAGAGCGCGCCGCGGCTGGAGCGGGTGGGGCGCGGCCTCGCCGCCTGCGCCCGGGAACACGGCGTCGCGCTGGTGGGCGGCAACGTCACCCGCGCCGCCGAGCTGTCGCTCACGGTGACGCTGCTCGGCGCCGTGCCCCGCGGCCGGGCGCTGACCCGCGCCGGGGCCTCGCCCGG
>JAKAEO010000018.1 GCA_021818285.1 Myxococcales bacterium | reverse complement strand
CCCGGGGCGGCGCAACCGCCGGGCGCCGCGGGTGTTGGGGAGGCTGACGATGCGCCGCCTGACCGGCATCGCCGCGGCCGCCGCCCTGCTCGCCGGGCCGGGCGTCGCCCGCGCCGACGGGGGCTCGTTCCCCGGGGGGAACGAGCTCTCGGACGAGCTCGGGGTGGCCTCGAGCCCGCCCACGCCGGGCTCGCAGCGGGCCACCCAGGTGGCCAACTCCCTCGACGCCCTCCTCGACCTGGGGCGGGGCCTGAACCTCGACCTGGGCGTGGACGCGGTGCGCCTGACGCCCACCGGGGCGGCCCCGGGCGCGCCGCCGACCCGGGGGGCGACCATCTGGACCTTCACCGCCGGGCTGATCGGGGAGTTCGGCGAGCACCTCACCCTGGACGCGTCGGTGCACGCCTCCCCGGCCGCCGACCTGACGACCGACTTCACCGCCGACTACCGGTACCTGGCGGGCGGAACGGTGAGGACCGACCAGGTGGAGGCGGCCCTGGTCTCGCGCTCCTCCTCGGCCGGCGCCCTCCTCGCCGCGACCTGGGACACCGCCGGCGACTCGGACGCGGAGACCGCCGTCGACCTCGGGGTGGGGCTGGAGCACTTCTCCAGCGAGCAGCGGCTGGAGGCGCCGCGCGACCGGCAGACCGGCGCGACCGTCACGCTCGACGAGCTGGTGAACTCCTGCCGCCTGTTCCCGGGCCGGTGCCCCCGGGCGCTGGTGGGCGCGCTCCTCCTGTCGCGGCGCGCCGCGCCGGTCCTCCTGAACCAGGTCGCCCTGCGGGCCGGGGCCGTCGAGACGCTGTGGCGCGACACCGACCTGGGCCTGTCGGGGAGCTGGTACCTCTACGATCGCGACCCGACCGAGGCGGGCTACTTCGGCCTGGCCGCGGCCGGCCGGACCGGGACCGGCGGCGCCATCCCCATCGCCCCGCTGCTCTGGTCGGTGCGCCCGTCGGCGACCCGGCGGCTCGGCGCCTGGACCCTGCGGCTCGAGCTGCAGCACGGCGTCTACGCGTCGAGCGAGGGGAGGCTGGACGCGCTCGCCGCGAAGGTGCAGCTCCGCTTCACCCGGGCCTTCCGGATGTGGGTCACGGCGGGAGGCCAGCGGGACGTGGACTTCGCCGGGACGGTCACCACGGTGCGCAGCGCTTCGCTCGGCGCCCTGCTCCAGTGGTGAGACGGGGCCGGCGGTGACGGGGGCGGCGGGCCGATCAGCCGCGGGCGCGCAGCAGGCCCCCGCCCACCCAGTCGGTCGCGAACTGGTGGGCGATGCGCCCGCTGCGGTCCCCCTTCTGCAGCGACCAGGCGACGGCGGCCTGGTCGGCCTCCGGGCCCCACGCCAGGGGGAAGCCGGCGCGGGCCGAGAGCTTCTCCGCCCACTGGCGCGCCACCGCCAGGTACTGCTCCTGCGTGAAGGCGTGGAAGGCGACCCAGATGCCGAAGCGGCCCGACAGCGAGATCTTCTCCTCCACCGCCTCGCCGTGGTGGATCTCGTTGTTCACGATCATCGCGCCGAGGTTGTCGGTCTCGTACTCCGGCAGCATGTGCCGCCGGTTGGAGGTCACGTAGATGACCACGTTCTCGGGCGGGGCGTAGACCGCCCCGTCGAGCGCGCTCTTCAGCATCTTGTAGCTCGACTCCCCGATCTCGAAGGAGACGTCGTCCGAGAAGATCAGGAAGCGGTAGGGCTGGTCGCGGACGGCGTCGACGATGGACGGGAGGTTCACCAGGTCGTCCTTGTCCACCTGGATGACCCGCAGCCCCCGCGGGGCGTAGGTGGCGAGCAGCGCGCGCACCAGCGACGACTTGCCGGTGCCCCGCGTCCCCCAGAGCAGCACGTTGTTGGCGGGATAGCCGGCCAGGAACTGGCGGGTGTTGGCCTCGACCACCCGCTTCTGGTCCTCGATGCCGAGCAGGTCGGAGAGGTGGATGCCCTCGATGCCCGGGACCGGCTCGAGCCGGCCGGACAGCGAGCTCCTCCGCCAGTTGGCGGCGTGGCAGGTGGCCCAGTCGACCGGCGGGACGGCGGGGGGGAGGAGCATCTCCAGCGAGCCGAGGACGCGCCGCAGCCGGTCCTGGACGTCGGGGTCGATGGGCATGGTCGTGGACCCTCGCCATGGCGCCGCCGCGCCCGTCGAGGACGCGGTCCGCCCGGCCGTGAGTGGGATGCGGCCATCGTAGCACCGCCTCCCGCCGGCCGGGAGCCGGTCCGCGGCGGGCCGGTGGTCCGGCGCCAGCCGGCGGCGCGGTTGCCCGGGCCCGGCCGCGGCGGCTAGCATCGGCGGGCGCGAACCCAGCCGAGGGGGACGTCCATCACCGCTCCAGCCCGAGTCCCGACGTGACCGCCCGGCAGGCGCTCCGCGCGCTCCTCGCCGGGATCGCCGTCTGGGCCGCCCCGCCGGCGGGGGCCGCGCCCGCCCCCGGCGGCACCCTCCGGGCGGTGGAGCAGCGGCGCGAGCTGCGCTGGGGAGCCGACGTCTTCGGCGGCGCCCCCTACGTCTTCCAGGACCCCATGGACCCGAACCACCTCGTCGGCTTCGAGGTGGAGCTCGCCGACGCCCTGGCGCGGCGGCTGGGCGCGAGGGCGCGGCCGGTCGCGGGCGCCTGGGACAAGCTCCTCGACCTGCTGGCGCGCGGCGACTTCGACGTCGCCCTGAACGGCATCGAGGTGGCCGAGGAGAAGCGCCGGGTCTGCCTGCTGTCGCGGCCCTACTACGCCGCCGGCGAGCGGCTCAGCGTCCGGCGCGGCGACCCGAGCGCGCCGCGGACCCTGGAGGCGGTGAGGGGCCGCAGGGTGGGGACGCTCCCGGGCTCCCTGGCGCAGCGCATCCTCGAGCGGGCCGGCGCCGTGGTGGTGACCTACGACGGCGGCCAGGACCAGATCTACGACGACCTGCGGCTGGGGCGCACCGACGCGGTGCTGCTCGACGACCCGATCGCCCACTACTACGCCGACGTCCAGCCCGAGCTGGAGACGGTGCCGGGCTCCTTCGGCGAGGTCCGCTACGCCGTCGCCGTCCGGCTCGGGGACGAGCCGCTGCGGGACGCGATCGACGAGGCGCTGGCCGAGCTGGCCCGGACCGGGCAGCTCCGCGCCCTCTACCGGCGCTGGGGCATCTGGAACGCCGGGACCGCGGCGCTGCTCGGCGAGCCCTACGCGGCGCGGCCCGCGCTGTCCGAGGCCTGGGAGGCCTGGCGGGCGGCGGTGGGGCGGCCGCCCTCCCTCCGGGAGCGGCTGCTGGTCCGGTATCCCCGGACCTTCGGCCTCTTCGCGCGGGCCGCCGGGCTCACGCTCCTCCTCACGCTCTCGTCGATGGCCCTGGCGATGGCGGTGGGGGCGCTGCTGGCGGCGGCGAGGCGCTACGGCGCGGCGCCGGTCCGCTGGCTGGCGGTCGGCGCCATCGAGCTCATCCGCGGCACCCCGCTGCTGGTGCAGCTCATCATGATCTACTTCGGGCTCCCCGAGCTGGGGGTGAAGCTCGACCCCTTCGTGGCCGGCTGGCTGGGGCTGGGGCTCAACTACGCCGCCGCCGAGGCCGAGAACTACCGCGCCGGCCTGGAGAGCGTCCCGGTGGGGCAGGGCGAGGTGGCGACGACGCTCGGGCTCTCGCGGTTGCAGGCGCTCCGGCACGTGATCGCGCCGCAGGCCATCCGCATCTCCGTGCCGCCGATGACCAACGACGTCATCGCCCTGCTCAAGGACAGCTCGCTGGTCTCGCTGGTGACCCTCACCGAGCTGACCAAGACCTACTCGAACCTGGCCGCCTCGATGCGCGACCACCTCGGCCTGGGGCTGGTGGTCGCCGCCTGGTACCTCCTCCTCGGGCTGCCGCTGGCGCGCCTCGGCCGCCTGGCCGAGCGCCGCCTGGGCCGGCACCTCCGGCGGGCGGCGGCGTGATCCGGGTCGGCGCCCTGGTGAAGCGGTACGCGGCGGCGGCCGAGCCGGCGCTGCGCGGCGTCTCCTTCGAGGTGGCGTCGGGGCGGCTCGTCGCCGTCCTGGGGAGGAGCGGCGCCGGGAAGTCGACGCTGCTCCGCTGCCTGGTGGGGCTGGAGCGCTTCGACGAGGGCACCATCGAGGTGGACGGGGTGACGGTGCGCGCCGGGGACGGGCCGCGCGGCCTGCGGACGCTGCACGGCCGCGTCGGGCTGGTGCCCCAGTCGCTCGACCTCTTCCCGCACCTCTCGGCCCTCGACAACTGCACGCTGGCGCCGCGGGTCGTGAAGGGGGAGCGCCGGGCGGAGGCCGAGGCCAGGGCCGCCGGCCTGCTCGGGCGGCTGGGCCTGGCGGCGGAGCAGGGGGCCTACCCGGAGCACCTCTCCGGCGGCCAGCGGCAGCGCGTGGCCATCGCCCGGGCCCTGACGATGGAGCCGCGGGTGCTGCTCTACGACGAGCCCACCAGCTCGCTCGACCCCTCGCTGCGGGACGAGGTGCGGCGGACCTTGCTCACCGTGAAGGAGAGCGGGGTGACGCAGCTCGTCTCCACGCACGACTGGGAGTTCGCCCGGAGCGCCGCGGAGTGGGTGCTGGTCCTCGAGGGCGGGGCGATCGTGCGCGAGGGGGAACCCGGGCAGGTGGTCGGGTAGGGACCGCGGCCCTCTTGGGGCGCCGGGTCGCGCGCCCCATCGGAGGGGATTGCCCAGGGTTCACTCCCGATGAATGAATCGGCCCCATCCTCGCCGTCCGCCGGAGCCGGCCCACCCCAAGGGGGAACCCATGATCCGCCGCGCCCTGATCGCCGCCGCCCTGAGCCTCCTCGCCGCCGGCTCCGCCCGCGCCGCCCCGACCTGCGAGGCGCTGGTCGCCGCCTTCGGCGATCGGCTCGCCGACGTCCACTGCGTCGCCAGCGCCGACCTCACCACCGCCAACCCCGCCACCACGCCGGCCAACGACTCGCTGGGCGCGCCGTGGCCCGCCTTCGCCTTCACCCCCACCACCGACCGGGCGGTGATCGCCCCCAGCGCCGGGAAGCGCACGCCCATCACCAGGGCGGTGCCCGGCGTCCAGCTCGACGCGCGGGTCGCCTCCGACCCGACCGGCCAGTCGCGCTTCCTGCTGCGCCTCCCCGACGACTGGAACGGCCGGCTGGTGGTCGCCGGCGCCTCGGGGACGCGCAGCGAGTTCAACGGCGACTTCGCCTGGAGCGACTACGTGGTCCAGGAGGGCTACGCCTACGCCTCGCAGAACAAGGGCGTGCTCAACCTCTTCCTGGTGGGGGTGAGCGCCACGCCGCCGGCCGATCCGCTGGCGTGCCGGCTGAACCCCAGCTCGCCCGTCTGGGTCCACTTCTACGACAACGACCCGGACCAGCCCTTCACCCGCTGGGCGGACGCCATGGTCGAGGCGGCGAAGCTCGCCCGCCGCGGGGTGGAGGCCGGGTACGGCCATGAGCCCCGGCGCACCTACGCGGTCGGCACCTCCAACGGCGGCTACCAGGTGCGCCGCGCCGTGGAGTCGGCGCCCGAGCTCTTCGACGGCGGCGTGGACTGGGAGGGCACCTTCGTGGACGAGCACGCCCCGAACCTGCTCACCGACCTGCCGGCGGCGATCCTGAACTACCCCGACTACGCCGCCTCCGGCTTCTCGGCGACCAGCACCGCGGCGCGGAACATCCGGGCCGCCGGCTACCCGCCCGACATCGTCTCCGGCACGAAGTCGCTCTGGGGGACCTACTACGCCGCCTTCTGGGAGGTGACGCAGTGCCAGTGGCAGAAGCGGCTCGACCCGGCCTACGACACCTACGGCGAGGGCACCGGGGACTACAACTACGTCGGGCGCCTGCCGGTCTCCGGCGCCGACGCGCGGCTCGCCGCCTTCGCCACCACCGGCCGGATCCAGCGCCCGCTGATCACCGTCGCCGGGACGATGGACGGGCTGCTGCCCATCGACCACCACGCCCGCGCCTACGCGCGCAAGGTGGCGGCGGCCGCCGCCGTCCGGCGCGGCGAGGGAGAGGGGCGCCGCCGCCCGGCCTACCGGCTCTACGAGATCCAGAACGGGAACCACATCGAGACCTACCAGGACCTGTTCCCGCAGCTGGAGCTCATCGAGCCGCACGCCCAGCAGGCCTTCGACCTGCTGGTGCGGTTCGTGGAGCACGGCGATCCGCTGCCGCCCAGCCAGTGCGTCCCCCGCGGTGGGGCCATCGCGGGCGCGCCGGCGCAGCCGGGCCACTGCGCCCACCTCTTCGCGCCCTGACCGGGCCGTCGCCGGCCCGCCGGTCCGGTGCGAATGGCGGCGGGGAGGGTGGTGACCGGGTGTATAGATCCCGGCCATGTCCGGGTCGGGGAAGGGCGCGGCCGGCGACCTCGCGGAGTTCCTGGAGCGGCACCCGGGCTACGGCCCGCCGGAGCGGGTCGCCGCGCTCCGGGCCTCGGAGTACGGCCGCCTCGACGCGGCCGGCGAGGCCTACCTCGACTACACCGGCGGCTCGCTGTACGCCGAGTCGCAGCTGCGCCGGCACCACCAGTTCCTGTCGGGCGGCGTGTTCGGGAACCCGCACTCGGCGAACCGCGCCTCGGCGGCGATGACCGGGCACGTGGAGCGGGCGCGCGCCGCGGTCCTCGAGCACTTCCACGCGCCGCCCGGAGAGTACCTCGCGGTCTTCACGCCGAACGCCACCGGCGCGCTCCGGCTCGTCGGCGAGGCCTTCCCCTTCGCGCCGGGGAGCCGCTTCCTCGCCACCTTCGACAACCACAACTCGGTGAACGGCATCCGGGAGTTCGCCCGGGCCCGGGGGGCGGAGGTGGAGTACGCCCCGCTGACCACCCCCGAGCTGCGGCTCGACCTGCCGCGCCTGGAGGCGCTGCTCGACCGCCCCGGTCCCGCCCGGCCCGGGCTCTTCGCCTACCCGGCGCAGTCGAACTTCTCCGGGGTGAGGCACCCGCTGGAGCTGGTGGCGCGGGCGCGGTCCCGGGGCTGGCGCGTCCTGCTGGACGCCGCCGCCCACGCGCCCACCGGCCGGCTGGACCTCGCCGCCGTCCGCCCCGACTTCGCGGTGGTCTCCTTCTACAAGATGTTCGGGTACCCCACCGGCGTCGGCGCGCTGCTGGTCCGGCGCGAGGCCTTCGGCGAGCTGCGGCGCCCCTGGTTCGCCGGCGGGACCGTGAACTTCGCCTCGGTGCAGGGGCGCGCCCACGTGCTCGCGCCCAACGAGGGCGCCTTCGAGGACGGCACGGTGGACTACCTCTCCATCCCCGCCGTCCGCTTCGGCCTGGAGCACCTGGCGTCGGTGGGGCTGGAGGCGGTGGCGGCGCGGGTCGGCGCGCTCACCGGCTGGCTGCTCGAGCGGCTGGTGGCCGAGCGGCACGCCAGCGGCCGGGCCATGGTGCGGATCTACGGCCCCATCGGCACCCGCGACCGCGGCGGCACGGTGACCATGAACCTCTACGACCCGGCCGGGCACCTGCTCGACTACCGCCGCGTCGAGGAGCTGGCGAACGCCGAGGGGATCTCGCTGCGGACCGGCTGCTTCTGCAACCCGGGGGCGGGGGAGGCCGCCGAGGCGCTCACCGAGGAGGACGTGGGGGCGGGCGCGGCGCTGGGGCGGGCGGCGACGCTGCAGGGCTTCCTGCGCGCGCTGCGGGAGCGCGGCTCGGGCAAGAGCTCCGGGGCCATCCGCGTGTCCTTCGGGATCGCCAGCACCTTCGAGGACGCGCGCCGCTTCGCCGCCTTCGTGGCGCGCTTCCGGGACCAGAGCCGGCTGGCGGTCGGCGACGTGACCTTCGACGTCGACTCCTGCCGCGTCATCCGCGACGGGAGCTGAGCGGCGGCGAACGCCCCGGGCGCGCGCCGGCGCACCCCGGGGCGCCCTGGACCCGGCGGCGGCCCGATCCGGCCGGGCGCCGCCCCTCCGGGAGCGATAGGATCGGGTACATGGAACTCTTCTACGGACGGATGTCGGGAAACTCGGCGCGGTCCCTGTTCGGCCTCCACGAGGCGGGCGTGGCCTTCACCCCGCGCCTGCTCGACACGCGCGGCGGCGAGAACCGCGCCCAGGCCTATTTGGCGGTGAATCCCATGGGGAAGATCCCCGCGCTGGTGGACGGCGACTTCCGCCTCTGGGAGTCGAACGCCATCAACTGGTACGTGGCCGAGAAGCACCCGCAGGCCGGCCTGCTCCCGGCGACCATCGAGGGGCGCGCCGCGGTGCAGCGCTGGCTCTTCTTCCAGGCGGCCCACGTCTCCCCCGCCTGCGGCGCGGTCTTCCGGAGCACCCACCGCGGGATGCAGGAGTTCTGGAAGATGCAGGCGGACGAGAAGGCGGCGGAGGCGGGGCGCAAGGACCTGGGGCGCTGGCTGCCGGTGCTGGAGGGGGCGCTGGCCGGGCGGGAGTGGCTGGAGGGGGCCTTCTCGCTCGCCGACGTCGCCTACGCGCCGCACCTCTGGCTGCTGCGGGACGGAGGCTTCGACCTCGGGCGCTGGCCGGCGGTGCGCGCCTGGCTGGACCGGATGTACGCCCGGCCCGCCTGGCGGCGGACGGCGGACGCGGTCTTCGCGGGGTGAGGCGGGGCCCGCGGCGGCGTCCCGGGAAGGATTGCCTCCGCGGGGATCCGAGCCCGTGAGCCGGGGATGGGCCCGAGCGCGCGGAGGTGCGTGCCCGAGGAACCCGGTGGTCCATCTCCGAAGCCACGTGTCTTCGATGGCTCGACCGCGTCCCCGGCCGTCGCGGCGCCGGCGCGTCAGTTTGTCGCACGGTGTCGTGCAGCCGAATCTGCGTATCCTCGATCGGTGAGAATCCACGCCCCGCGGAAGATGAGCGTCGTCTGGGAGCCCGGGGCCCGCGTCCTCATGGACCGCGTCGCCGCCGACATCCCCGCATTCGTGCGCGGGATGGTGCGTCGCGTGATCTCCCAGGAGAGCGAGCGGCTCACCGCCGAGGCGGGGGAGGAGTGCGTCGGCGAGGCAACGGTCCGGCGCGCGTTCGAGCTCCGGACACCGAGGCCCATGCTGCCGCTGCTCCGGAAGGCCCTGGGCGGCGGGGCGAGCCAGGCCGCCACCCCCGACGTCGACGAGCCGATGTTCGCGGTGGGCGCACCCATGAGCCGCGCGGAGATCGAGGAATTCCTGTCCTGGGAGCGGACCGGCCGGCTCGGGTCCTGCTCCGCCGACGGCCGGCCCTACGTCGTGCCGCTCTCGTTCCTCTACGAGGGCGGCGCGATCTACTACCACTGGTTCGCCGACGAGGGGCGAAAGGTCCGGAACATCGCCGCCAACCGGCGCGTCTGCTTCGAGGCGGACTGGTCCACCCGCGACCAGCTCTGCTACCGGAGCGTGGTGGCGGACGGGACCATCGAGGAGTCGCGAGACATCCGCGAGAAGGCGCACGTCCTCGATCGGCTCGCGGAGCGCTTCCCGGAGTACGCCGCCGGGGCCGGGCACGCCGCCGACGTCCGAGGGATCATCGACCAGGGCCGATCCGCGATGGCCGAGGCCGTGCGCATCTTCCGCATCGGCATCGAGTCGATGACCGGGAAGAAGAAGGGGCAGGCGCCCTACTGAAGGCGCCCGCGGCCGTCACCCGAAAATGACCCCACGGGGATTCGAACCCCGGTCGCGGCCTTGAAAGGGCCGGGTCCTAGGCCTCTAGACGATGGGGTCGCAGTCGGGCGTGGCGCGCGGCGGCGACGGCAGCTGGTGACCCCACAGGGATTCGAACCCCGGTTTCCGCCTCGAGAAAGGCGGCGTCCTGGGCCTCTAGACGATAGGGTCGGCGGCGGAAGCTAGCGAACCGCCGGGCCGGTGTCCATAGCCTGATGCCGGTCCGCGGCGGATCCATGGCGTTTCTTAGGCGGCGGCGCGTGCAGGCCGGTCCGGCCAGACCTGCCGCCGGGCGGCCGGGCGGGCCGAGAGGTAGGCGGTGGTGCCCCAGGCCACCGCGGCGGCGCCCGCCACCAGCGCGGCGGCGAGCAGCGCCCGCGGCATCGACTCCCAGTAGAAGCGGCTCACCAGCACCGCCAGCAGCGCCGCCCAGCCGGCGGCCTGGACCCGCGTCCAGCGGCGCAGCAGGGCCAGCCGGGCCGGGTCGAGCGGCTCGAGCCGTTCCCAGAGCACCTGCTCCTGCCGCCAGTACGTGTAGACCACCGGGATGATCTCCAGGGTCAGGAAGGCGGAGGTCAGCAACCCGCCCACCATCGGCGCGGCGATGCGCTTCATCACGTCGGCGCCCGAGCCGGTGGCCCAGAGCAGCGGGATGAGCCCGAACAGCATGGTGGCGACCGTCATCAGCTTGGGCCGCACCCGCTGCACCGTCCCCTCCATGTGGGCCCAGATGATGTCGGAGAGGTCGCGGATCTTCCCGGCGGCGCGCCGCCGCTCGTAGGCGTTGTCGATGTAGACGATCATCACGATGCCGGTCTGGGCCGCCAGTCCCACCAGCGCGATGATCCCCACCCAGACCGCGGTGGAGAGCCGGTAGTCGAGGGCCCAGAGCAGCCACACCGAGCCCACCAGCGCGAAGGGGATGGAGAGCAGGACGATGAGCACCTCGACCAGGTTCCGGAAGTGCAGGTAGAGCAGGATCACGACGATGAGCAGCGTCGCCGGGATCACCAGCCGCATCCGCTCGGCCATCTTCTCCAGTTGCTCGTACTGCCCGGTCCACTTGAGGTAGGTGCCCGCCGGCAGTGCCAGTTGCCCGTGCTCCAGGGCCTCGTCCACGGCGTGCTTGGCGTCGCTCACGTAGCCGCCGAGGTCGCGCTGCCCCTGGTCGATGTCCACGTAGACGTAGCCCACCAGCAGCCCGCCCTCGTCCCGCACCATGGGCGGGCCCCCCACGATGTGGATCTCGGCCACCTGGCCCAGGGGCACGAAGGTGTTGCGGCCGCTCCGCCCGCTCCCGCCCACGCCCACTCCGGACAGGGAGCCCTGGTCGCCGGTGGGGATCCCGCTCTCGAACTGCTGGAGCGGGACGTCGGAGAGGGTGCCGGGGACGCCGCCCCGCGGCCGGCCGGTCTTCACCGGTCCCTGGGGCTGGCCGCCGCCGCCCATGGCGTCCATCTGCGCCAGCACCGCCCCGGAGAGGCGCGGGGCCTCGAGCGCCCCGGACCTGCCCATGCCGCCGCCGCCGGCGGCGCCGCTCGTCACCGGCACCAGGATGCGCTTCAGCCGCTCCACGTCGTTGCGCAGGTCCTGGGGGTACCGCACGTTGATGCTGAACCGGTTGCGCCCCTCGACGGTGACGGCGATGGGCGACCCGCCGATGGCCGCCTCGACGGTGCGCTGCACCGACCCGACCGTCAGCCCGTACCGGGCCAGGGCGTCGCGGTTCGGGACCACGTCCAGGTAGAGCCCGCCGGTGTTGCGCTCGTAGAAGACCGAGCGGGTGCCGCGCACCGGCGCGAGGATGCCCTCCAGGGCGACGCCCACCTTCTCGATCTCGTCGAGGTCGGTGCCCAGGATCTTCACGCCCACCGGGGTGCGCACGCCGGTGGAGAGCATGTCGATGCGGGCCTTGATGGGCATGGTGTAGGCGTTGGTCCAGCCCGGGAACTGCATCGCCTTGTTCATCTGGGTGGTGAGTTCCTCCCAGGTGATGCGGTGGGCGTCGGGCCAGAGGAGGCGCAGCGGCTTCTTCAGCCACTCCGGGGCCCAGCCCGAGTACCAGCGCCGGTCGGGCAGCATCCGCCAGCGCTCCACCGGCCTGAGCTGGACGGTGGTCTCCACCATGGTGAGCGGCGCCGGATCGGTCGCGGTCTCGGCCCGCCCCGCCTTGCCGAACACCGTCTCCACCTCGGGGAAGGCGCGCAGCACGCGATCCTGGAGTTGTAGCTGCCGCTTGGCCTCCTCGATGGAGAGGTTGGGGAAGGTGGTGGGCATGTAGAGCACGTCGCCCTCGTTCAGCGGCGGCATGAACTCGTGGCCCAGCTTCAGCCCCAGGGGGACCGCGGAGAGCACCGCCAGCAGCCCGATGGCGATGGTGGACTTGGGGCGCCGCAGCGCCACGAAGACGAAGGGCTTGTAGAGCCGGATGATGAAGCGCGAGACGGGGTGCCGGGCCTCGGCGTGGATCTTCCCGCGGATGAGCAGGTCGCGCATCGCCGGGGCGAAGGTGATGGAGAGCAGCGCCGCCGCCAGCATGACGAAGGTCTTGGTGTAGGCCAGCGGGCGGAAGAGCCGGCCGGCCTGGCCGGTGAGGGTGAAGACCGGCAGGAAGGCGACGGCGATGATGAGCAGCGAGAAGAAGATGGCCGGGGTGACCTCCCGGGCCGCCTCGGCGAGCAGCCGGCGGCGGTCGGCGCCGGGCGGGGCGTGCTCCAGCTTCTTGTGGGAGGCCTCGATCATCACGATCTCGGCGTCCACGGTGGCGCCGACGGCGATGGCGATGCCGCCCAGGCTCATGATGGTGGCCGGGATGTCGAGCAGCCACATGGGCACGAAGGCCAGCGACACCGCCAGCGGCAGCGAGAGGATGGGGAGCAGCGCCGAGCGCAGGTGCAGCAGGAAGAGGACGATGATCAGCGAGACCACCACCGCCTCCTCCACCAGCGCCGTGCGCAGCGTGGCGATGGCCCGGTGGATGAGCGAGGAGCGGTCGTAGGAGACCTCGAGCCGGACCCCCTTGGGCAGGGAGGGGCCGAGGTCGTGCACCTTCTGCTTCACCCGGTCGATGACGTCGAGGACGTTCTCGCCGTAGCGCACCACCACGATGCCGCCCACCGCCTCGCCCTCGCCGTTCCACTCCAGCAGGCCGCGGCGGATGTCGGGGCCGAAGTGCACCGAGCCCACGTCCTTCACCAGCACCGGCACGCCGTTGGGGCCGCGCGCCTTGATGGCGGTGCGCTCCACGTCGCCGAGGTTGCGGACGTAGCCGCGGCCGCGGACGTAGTACTCGCGGCTCGCCAGCTCGATGATGCGGCCGCCCACGTCGCTGTTGGAGTCGCGGATGGCGGTCACCACCTCGTCCAGGGTGACGTCGTAGGCCCGCAGCTTGTTGGGGTCCACCGTCACCTGGTACTGCTTCTGGTAGCCGCCGACGCTGGCCACCTCGGCGACCCCCGGCACCGCCCCCAGGGCGTAGCGCAGGGTGAAGTCCTGGAAGGTGCGCAGCTCGTCGAGCGAGTGCCGGCCGCTCCCGTCCACCAGCGTGTACTGGAAGGCCCAGCCGATCCCCGAGGCGTCGGGCCCCAGCACCGGCGTCGCACCCTCCGGCAGCTTCTGGCGCATCGACGAGGTGAGCTCCAGCACCCGGCTCCGTGCCCAGTAGGGGTCGGTGCCCTCCTGGAAGATCACGTAGACGAAGCTCATCCCGAACATCGAGTAGCCGCGGACGTCCACCACCCGCGGCGCGGAGATGAGCGAGGCGACGATGGGGTAGGTGACCTGGTCCTCCACCAGCGTCGGGCTGCGCCCCATCCACTCGGTGAAGACGATCACCTGCGGGTCGCCCAGGTCGGGGATGGCGTCAAGGTCGACGTGCCGGATCGACCAGATCGACGCGGCGGCGGCGATGGCCACCCCGAGCAGGACCAGGAAGCGGTTCCGGGAGCAGGTCTCGATGATCTTGGCGACCATGCCGGGTCCTAGCGGGCGTGGGCGGGGGCCGTCCCGCCGTGCGCTTCCTTCGCCTCGTGGGCCTCCCGGTCCTGGTGGGTCTCCTCCTCCTCGCCGCGCGGGCGGAAGCCCTCCACCGCCGCCCGCAGCCGGCTCTCGGAGTCCACCAGGAAGTTGGCCGAGGTCACCACCGTCTCCCCCTCGGCCAGCCCCTCCAGCACCTGGGTCCTCTCCTCGGTGCGGGCCCCGAGCTGCACGCGGCGCGGCTCGAAGCGGCCGCCGGGCTTGGCGAGGAAGACGTACTGCAGCTCGCCGGTGTCGACGATCGCCTCGGTGGGGACCACCAGCCCGTGGGCCGCATCCAGGTCGATGACCACGTCCCCGTACATCCCGGGGCGCAGCTTGAGCCCGGGGTTCCTGAACTCCATGCGGGCCTGAAGGGTGCGGCTCTCCGGGTTCACCGCCGGGTAGATGAACTGCACCCGGCCGGCGAAGCGCTCGCCGGGGTAAGCGCCCAGGGTGAGGCTGGCCTTCTGGCCCACCTTCACCCGGCTCATGTCGTACTCGTAGATGTCGGCGATGACCCAGACGCTGGAGAGGTCGGCGATCTGGAACAGCTCGGTGCCGGGCGTGAAGTAGAGCCCGGGCAGGGCGCCGCGCCGGGCCACGTAGCCGGAGACCGGCGTGCGGATGGGCGTGGAGGTGAAGGGGCGGCCGGCCTTGGCCAGGTCGGAGATGTCCTGCGGCGCCATGCCCAGCAGCTCCAGCCGCTTCCGGGCGTCCTGGTCCAGGTTGCCGGTGGCGGCCCCGCCGGCCGTCCCGCCTGCCGGGTCGCGGACCCAGCGCAAGGCGTTCACGTAGACCTGCTGGGCGGTGGTCAGCTCGGGCGAGTAGACGTTGACCAGCACCTGGCCCTTCTGCACCGGCTGCCCGCTCTGTCCCACCTTCAGCTCCTCGACCCAGCCGGTGAAGCGGGCGGTGATGATGGCCAGGGTCGCCTCGTTGGCCGACACGAAGCCGATGGTGCGCAGCTTCGGGGAGAGCCGCTCGCGCGTCACCGGGGCGGTGCGCATCCCCATGAGCTGGACGCGCTCCGGGCTGATGTCCACCGGGACCAGGCCGGGCACGGCCAGGGTGGCGGCCGGGGCGGGGGCCGCGGCTGCCGCGGCGGGGTCGCGCGGGACCAGCTTCATGCCCCCGCACTTCTCGCAGCGCGCCTCGGGGTCGTCGGAGGTGACCTCCGGGTGCATGGGGCACCAGTACTTGCCCTTCGCCGCCGCCGCCGCGGCCGGCGCCGCCGCCTGGGCCGCGGGCTCATGGGCCCCCGGCTCGACCTTCACGAGATCCATGCCGCAGATCGGGCACTCGCCGGGCCGGTCCTGGATCACCGACGGGTGCATGGGGCACTGGTAGACGGTCGCCACCTGGGCGCCCCGGTGCACCGGGCCGGCGTAGTAGACCCAGGCGCCGGCGGCCGCCAAAGCCATCAGTGCCACAAGCCCCCAGCGGAGGAGCGCCATGGTCCGGACGCCAGGCGGCGCCGCCTCCTCGCCCTCCGGCATGGGCTCGGCTGGGTGGCCTCCATCGGGCCGGGTCGGGTCGGTCATGGGATTCCATCCTTCCATGGGCCGGCCGATCCGGCCGCGCCCGGGAGGCCGGGTGCGCGTGCCGCGATGCGTCGTAGCAGGCAGCACTCTAGCATCTCGCGGGGTCCGGAGCCGGGCGGGCCCCGGCCGTTCCAGGGCGGGAAGGCCGGCGCTGCCGCGCCGCCGCGGCCCGCGCGAGGCACATCACCGAATCACCTGACAAGGGCCCCCGGTGTGGGTATCCTGTCCGGCGGAGAGGTCCGAATGGAAAACCGCATCACGCAAGCAGAGAGGCTGGCGCGCAAGGACGAGCTGCGCGTCGAGGTGGCCAAGCGCGAGGCCGAGATCCGCGATCTCCAGGAGGAGCTGGCCAAGCTCCTGGCCGACTGCGAGCACACCTACGCGAACGGGACGGTGGCCGTCGCCGGCAACCGCACCAAGATCTGCGTCCACTGCGGCCGCATCGTCCAGACGCGCGACGAGAAGCTCTGGGGGTAGGTGCGGCGCCTGCCCGCTCGACGTCCCCACGCCGGCCATCCCACGAAGGTCCGCGATCCCATGCCGATCGACTTCCAGAAGCTCGACCTGCGCGACGCCCTCGACCTCGCCATCCTCATCGAGGAGGAGGCGAAGGAGCGCTACGAGGAGTTCACCCGGATCGTCGGGGGGCGCTACCCGGGCGACGCCAGCGACGTCTTCAAGCTGATGGCCGGGTACGAGGCCAAGCACCACGCCCAGCTCCTGGCGAAGCGGAAGAAGCTCTTCGGCCGGCAGAAGGTGCGGGTCACCCGCGACCAGCTCGACGACGTGGAGGCCCCCGACCGCGGCAAGCCGCGGGTCTTCATGTCGGCGCGCCAGGCGATGGAGGTGGCCCTGGAGTCGGAGGAGAAGGCCCACGACTTCTTCGCCCAGGCGCTGAAGCAGGTGAAGGACGCCAAGGTGAAGAAGCTCTTCACCGAGCTGAAGGGCGAGGAGCTGGCGCACAAGAAGCTCATCAGGGCGCGCCTCAAGAAGCTGCCGGAAGGGCCGGACGTCGAGGAGAGCGAGGCCGACGAGCCCGGCAGCGACGCCGGGTAGGGCGGGACCGCCCGCTCCGGCGGCCGGACGCCGGCCGGCCGCCCGGCGCGCTCAGTGCCACCACCCGAAGGCGCCGGCCCCGCCGGCCTGCGCCTCGGCGGCCCGCACGCCGCGCCGGAAGGCCTCCTCGTGGAGCGCCGCGCCGGCGCCCCGGTCGCCGAGCCCCTGGCGGACGGCGGCGAGCAGGGTCTCCTCCGGGAACAGCCCGCTCGCCCCTTGCAGCGCCCCCAGCGCCACGACGTTCTTGGCCATCCCCTGGCCGAGCTCCAGCGCGATCTCGGCGAAGGGCACCCCCAGCAGCCGCACCGAGGGGTCGAGCGCCGGCGGGTCGGCGATCACCGAGGAGTCGTAGAGCACCAGGCCGCCCGGCACCACCGCCGGCCCGAAGCGGGAGAGGCTCGGGGCGTTGAAGGCCACCAGCACGTGGGGCGCAGGGGCCGCCGGGGAGAGCACCTCCTCCTCGGCGATGCGGACGTCGGCCGAGGAGGTGCCGCCGCGCGACTCGGGCCCGTAGCTGGGGATGCTGGTGGCGTCGAAGCCCTCGGCGATGGCGGCGCGCGCCAGCACCAGGGCGGCGGTCTGGGCGCCGTCGCCGCCCGCCCCGGCCAGCTTCACCGCCACGTCGGGGCCGAAGGCGGTGTGGGGGAAGCCGGCGCAGAAGCGCGGCGCCGGCTCGGCCAGCGCCCCGGCGGCGCGCAGCACCGCCTCCGGCTCGAAGACCGGGACCGGCCACGCGCCCCAGGCCGTCCCGGCGACCTCCTTCTTCACGCCCAGGGGGAAGGCCGCCGCCAGCTCGTCCCGCACCCAGCGCTCGGCCTCGGCCGGGGTCATCTTGAGGTGGGTGGGGCACTCGGCCAGCACCTCGACGAACGCGAAGCCCTTGCCCTCGGCCTGGAGCTGGAGCGCCTTGCGGACGGCCTTGCGGGCCCGGACCCGCTGCTTGGCGTCGTAGAGGGCCACCCGCTCCACGTAGATCGGCCCCTCCATCCCGGCCATCATCTCCGCCATCTTGAGCGGCTGGCCCATGTGCCGGTCGCGGCCGGCCGGGCTGGTGGTGGTGCGCTGCCCCATGAGCGTGGTCGGCGCCATCTGGCCGCCGGTCATGCCGTAGACGGCGTTGTTCACGAAGATCACGCTCAGGGGCATGCCGAGCTGGGCGGCCTGGACGATCTCCGCGAGGCCGATGGAGGCCAGGTCGCCGTCCCCCTGGTAGCTCACCACCACCGCCTCGGGGTTGGCGGTCTTGTGGCCGATGGCCACCGCCGGCGCCCGCCCGTGGGCCGCCTGGGTGTTGCCGACGTCGAAGTAGTAGTAGAGGAACACCGCGCAGCCGACCGGCGAGACGGCCACGGTCCGGTCCTGGAGCCCCAGCTCCTCGATGGCCTCGGAGAGGTAGCGGTGCACCAGCCCGTGGCCGCAGCCGGCGCAGTAGTGGGTGCTCTTCGCCTTCAGGCCGGCGGCGTGGTCGTGCCGCTCGAAGCGCTCGTAGAAGGTGCTCATGCCCGGGCCTCCCCGGCGCGAAGCGCCGCGCGCACCCCCTCGACGATCTCCCGCTGCGACGGCAGCATGCCGCCGCAGCGCCGGACGTGGGCGAGGGCGGGGAGGGCGGTCCCCTCCCGCGCCAGCGCCAGCCGCAGCTCGTCCTCGAGCTGCCCCTCGCTGGCCTCGACCACCACCACCCGCCGCGCCCGCCCCAGCAGCGGCCGCAGCGCGTCCACCGGGAAGGGCCAGAGGGTCTGCGGCCGGAACAGGCCGGCGGCCACGCCCTCGCCGCGCAGCACCCGCACCGCCCCCTTGGCCATCCGCGCCGGCATGTGGCAGGCGACCAGCAGCACCTCGGCGTCCTCGCAGCGGTAGAGGTCGGCCCGCTGCTCGGCGGCGGCGATGCGCCGGTACTTCTCGGTGAGCCGGTGGTTGTGGGCCTCGAGGTCGGGCTCGGCCAGGTGGAAGGAGCAGATGAGGTTCTGGCGGTGGGCGGCGTCCCCGGGCACCGCCCAGGCCGGCAGGCCGGGCCGCACCAGCGCCGGCGGCAGCCGCACCCGGCCGGTCATCTGGCCCAGGTAGCCGTCGGCCAGCACCACCACCGGGTTGCGGTAGCGGAAGGAGAGCTCGAAGGCCAGGAAGGTGAGGTCCAGCATCTCCTGGGGCGTCGAGGGGGCCAGCACCACCGCCTGGGTGTGGCCGTGGCCGAGCCCGTGGCAGGCCAGCTTGACGTCCGACTGCTCCGGGCCGATGTTCCCGAGCCCGGGGCCGCCCCGCATCACGTTCACGAAGACGCCCGGCACCTCGGCGCCGATCATGAAGGAGATCCCCTCCAGCATCAGGCTGAAGCCGGGCGAGGAGGTGAAGGTCATCGCCGGGCGGCCGGCGCCGCCGCAGCCGTACATCATGTTGACGGTGGCCACCTCGCTCACCGCCTGGACGAAGGTGCCGCCCAGCCCGGGCAGCAGCCTGGCCATCAGCTCGGCGCCGTCGGTGGAGGGGGTGATGGGGTAGCCGTAGACGTGGCGGCAGCCGGCGAGGAGCGCGCCGACGGCGGCGGCGTGGGCCCCCTTCAGCATCAGCGGGCGCGTCTCCGGGAGCGCCACCCGCTCCGCGGGCTCGTCGGCGGCGGCCGGTTCGCGCGGCGGCCGGCCGAAGGGGCGGGGCGAGGCGCCCGGAGACAGCCGGGGCGCGTCCCCGGCCACCATCCCGTAGGGCTCGGGGCAGGCCTCGACGCAGAGGCCGCAGCCGTTGCAGGACTCGAGGTGGAGCGTCACCGGGAGCAGCCCGGTGAGGGGGTGGATGGCGGTGCCGGCCTCGATGCAGCCGGGCGTGCAGGCCTCGATGCAGCGGCCGCACCCCTTGCAGTACTCCTGGTGGAGCACCGGCCTCGGACGTTCCGCGACGGCCGCCATGGAGCACCTCCCCGACCCGCCCGCGCGCCATTGTCGCACCTGGACGGGGACGGGGAGTGCGGCCAAGCGGCGCAGCTGCCGCGAATCCACCTACAGCCGGCGGAGGATCTCGTCGGTCATCCGCGAGGTCTGCAGCGCGCCGCCCAGGTCCCTGGTGCGGCAGCCGTCCGCGATGGCGCGGTGCACCGCCGCCTCGACGGCGTCGGCCTCGGCGGGGAGCCCCAGCGAGTGGCGCAGCATCATCGCCGCCGAGAGGATGGTGCCCACCGGGTTGGCGATGCCCTGGCCGGCGATGTCGGGCGCCGAGCCGTGGATGGGCTCGTACAGCCCCGGGCCGCCGTCGCCGAGCGAGGCCGAGGGGAGCATGCCCATCGAGCCGGCCAGCACCGAGGCCTCGTCGGTGAGGATGTCGCCGAACATGTTCTCGGTGACCACCACGTCGAAGCTCGCCGGGGCCATCACCAGCCGCATCGAGGCGGTGTCCACCAGCATGTGGTCGAGCGCCACCTCGGGGTCGGCCTTGCCGATCGCGGTGGCCACCTGGCGCCAGAGGCGCGAGGACTCGAGCACGTTGGCCTTGTCCACGCTGGTGACCTTCCGGCGGCGCCCCCGGGCGAGCCGGAAGGCCAGCTCCACCACCCGGCGCACCTCGTAGTCCTGGTACTCGAGCGTGTCCACGGCGCGCTCGTGGCCGTCGCGGACGTCGCGCCCCTTGGGCTGGCCGAAGTAGAGGCCGCCGGTCAGCTCGCGGATCACCAGGATGTCCACGCCCTGGAGCCGGTCGGGCTTGAGCGGCGAGGAGTCCAGCAGCGCCGGGTGGACCTTCACCGGGCGCAGGTTGGCGAAGACGCCCAGCCCCTTGCGCAGGGCCAGCAGCCCCTGCTCCGGGCGCACCTTGGCGGCGGGGTCGTCCCACTTCGGGCCGCCCACCGCGCCCAGCAGCACGGCGCGCGAGGCCTTGCAGGCGGCCAGCGCCCCGGGGGTGAGGGCGGTCCCGTGGCGGTCGATGGAGCAGCCGCCCATGAGCTGCTCCGAGAAGCGGAAGGCGTGGCCGCCCTTCCTGGCCACCGCCTCCAGGACCCGCAGGGCCTCGGCGGTGACCTCGGGCCCGATGCCGTCACCCGGCAGCACGACGATCTGCGCGTCCACGTCGCTCCCTCCTGGCGCCGCTCAGGCGGCGGTGGTCAGGCCGTACTCCAGCGCGTCCACCAGGGCGCACCAGCTGGCCTCGATGATGTTGGTGCTGGCGCCGACGGTGCTCCACCGGCGCGGCCCGTCCTGCATGTCCACCAGCACGCGGGTCACCGCGGCGGTGCCCTCGGTGCCGTCCAGGATGCGGACCTTGTAGTCGGCGAGCTGGAGCTGGGCGATGCGCGGGAAGCGCGGCAGCAGCGCCTTGCGCAGGGCGGCGTCGAGCGCGTTCACCGGCCCGTCCCCCTCGGCGGCGGTGTGCAGCACCTCGCCGTCCACCCGCACCTTGACCATCGCCTCGGAGAAGATGCCGCGGCCGGACCGGTGCTCGACGTTCACCAGGAAGTCCACCAGCTCGAAGGGCGGCCGGTAGCCGGGGGCCTGGCGCTTCATCATCATCGCCACCGAGGCCTCCGCCGCCTCGAAGGAGAAGCCGCGGGCCTCCAGCTCCTTGATGGTGGTGAGCAGGTCGCCCACCGCGGCGCCCGGCCCCGAGGCCAGGCCGAACTCCTCCGCCTTGGAGAGCAGGTTGCCGCGCCCCGACAGCTCGCTCACCACCACCCGCATCTCGTTGCCGACGAGCTTCGGGTCGACGTGCTGGTAGGACTCCTCGTTGCGCCGCATGGCGGCGACGTGGATGCCCCCCTTGTGGGCGAAGGCCGACTTCCCGACGTAGGCGAGGTGCTCGTCGGGCGGCAGGTTCGCCACCTCGGCGACGAAGTGGGCCACCTCGTAGAGGGTGCGCAGGTTGCCCTCGGGCAGGCAGGGCTTGCCGAGCTTCAGCTCCAGCGCCGGGATGATGGAGCAGAGGTTGGCGTTGCCGCAGCGCTCGCCGTAGCCGTTGATGGTCCCCTGGACCTGGATCGCCCCCTCGCTGACCGCCGCCAGGGTGTTGGCGACGGCGCACTCCCCGTCGTTGTGGGTGTGGACGCCGAGCGGGTGGTCCAGCGCCTCCCGCACCGTCCGGACCACCTCGGCGACGCGCCAGGGGAGCGAGCCGCCGTTGGTGTCGCAGAGCACGATGGTCTCGGCGCCGCCGCGCTTCGCGGCCCGGAGGGTCTCCAGGGCGTAGGCCGGGTCGGCCCGCCAGCCGTCGAAGAAGTGCTCGGCGTCGTAGACGACCCGCCGGCCCTGGGCCTTCAGGTAGGCCAGGCTCCGCTCGATGATGCGCAGGTTGTCGTCGAGGTTGGTGCGCAGCACGTCGGTGACGTGCAGGGTCCAGGTCTTTCCCACCACCGTGCAGACCGGCGCCCCCGAGTCGAGCAGCGCCCGGATGTTGGCGTCGTCCTCCGGACCGCCGCCCACCCGGCAGGTCGAGCCGAAGGCGGCCACCTGCGCCCGCTTCCAGGGGAGGTCGCGGGCGCGGGCGAAGAACTCGGCGTCCTTGGGGTTGGAGCCGGGCCAGCCCCCCTCGATGAAGGCCACGCCCAGCTCGTCGAGCCGGCGGGCGACGCGCAGCTTGTCCTCGCAGGAGAGCGAGATGCCCTCGCGCTGCGTCCCGTCGCGGAGGGTGGTGTCGTAGATCTGGATCGCCGGGGCGCGGGTCATGGCCGTGCCAGCCCGTGGGCGCGCTCCCAGGCCTCGACCTTGGCGGCGAAGCCCTGGAGGTACCCCAGCTCGTCCACGCCGTTCAGCAGGCAGTTCCTGGAGAAGGCGTCGATGGGGAAGGAGGCGGCGACGCCGTCCGGCAGGGTGAGGGTCTGGGCGGCGAGGTCGACGCGCACCTCCGCCGACGGCTCCCGCTCCAGCCGGGCCCGCAGCGCGGCGTGGGTGGCGGCGTCCACCGCCACCGGGAGCAGCCCGTTCTTCAGGGCGTTGTTCCGGAAGATGTCGGCGAAGGAGGTGGAGATCACCGCCCGGAAGCCGAAGCCGGTGAGGGCCCAGGGGGCGTGCTCGCGCGAGCTGCCGCAGCCGAAGTTGTCGCCGGCCAGCAGCACCGCCGCGCCCCGGGCCGATGGCTGGTTGAGGACGAAGTCGGGCCGGGGCGTGCCGTCGGCGGCGTAGCGCCAGTCGGCGAAGAGGCTGGCGCCGAGGCCGGCCTTGTCGGTCACCTTGAGGAAGCGGGCCGGGATGATCTGGTCGGTGTCGACGTCGTTCACCGGCAGGACGACGACGCGGGAGGTGAGGGTCGTGAACTGGGCCATGGGGTCCTCTCGGGTCAGGCGCCGAGGAGCGTGCGCACGTCCGTCACCTTCCCGGTGACGGCGGCGGCGGCGGCGGTGAGCGGCGAGGCGAGCAGCGTGCGGCCGCCCTTCCCCTGGCGCCCCTCGAAGTTGCGGTTGCTGGTGGAGACGGCGTACTGGCCCGGCCCGATCTGGTCGCCGTTCATGGCGATGCACATCGAGCAGCCGGGGTTGCGCCACTCGGCGCCCGCCTCCTCGAAGGTCCGGTGCAGCCCCTCGGCCTCGGCCTGCTCCTTGACCGCCTGCGAGCCGGGGACCACCAGCACCCTGACCCGCGAAGCCACCTTCCGCCCCTTCATCACCCGGGCGGCGTCGCGCAGGTCGGAGATGCGGCCGTTGGTGCAGCTGCCGATGAAGACCACGTCCACCGGCTGGCCCAGCAGCGCCTGGCCGGGCCGGAGGCCCATGTAGGCGAGCGCCTTCTCCAGCGCCGCCCGCTGCGCGGCGTCGGCGACCGCCGCCGGATCCGGGACCCGCCCGGTGACCGGCGCGCCCATCCCGGGGTTGGTGCCCCAGGTGATCATCGGCTCCAGCGCGCCGGCGTCGAGCGTCACCGTCCGGTCGAAGGCCGCGCCCGGGTCGGTGGGGAGCCTGCGCCAGGCGGCCAGGGCGGCGTCCCAGGCGGCGCCGCGGGGCGCGAACTCGCGGCCGGCCAGGTACTGGTAGGTGGTGTCGTCGGGGGCGATCATCCCGGCGCGGGCGCCGCCCTCGATGGACATGTTGCAGACGGTCATCCGCTGCTCCATGTCGAGGGCGCGGATGGCGGGGCCGGTGTACTCGAAGACGTGGCCGGTGCCGCCGCCCACCCCGATCCTGGCGATCAGGCCGAGGATCACGTCCTTGGCCGACACCCCGGGGCGCAGCGCCCCCTCCACCCGGACCTCGAAGGTCCGGGGCCGGTTCTGCAGCAGGCACTGGGTGGCGAGGACGTGCTCCACCTCGCTGGTGCCGATGCCGAAGGCCAGCGCCCCGAAGGCGCCGTGGGTGGCGGTGTGGCTGTCGCCGCAGACGATGGTCATGCCCGGCAGCGTCAGGCCCAGCTCCGGCCCGATGACGTGGACGATGCCCTGCTTCGGGCTGCCGCGGCCGTAGAGGGTGATGCCGAACTGCCTGCAGTTCTCGTCGAGCTGCCGGAGCTGCGCCGCCGCCTGCTCGTCCACCACCGGCCCGCGGGTGGGGATGCTGTGGTCGGCGGTGGCGACGGTGCGGTCGGGCCGGCGCACCGGGAGGCCGCGGGCGCGCAGGCCGGTGAAGGCCTGCGGCGAGGTCACCTCGTGGACGAGCTGGCGGTCGACGTACAGCACGGCCGGGGAGCCGGGCTCCTGGGCGACGACGTGGTCGTCCCAGATCTTCTGGAACAGCGTGACGGGAGCGGTCATGGGGGGCGGAATTCTGGCACAGGTGGCGACGCCCCGGCCAGCCCCTCACACCGCGAAGCGGACGTTGAGGATGTCGCCGTCCCGGACCAGGTACTCCTTGCCCTCGAGCCGGAGCTTCCCCTCGTGGCGGGCCTTCGACTCGCTGCCGAGGGCGACGAAGTCGTCGTAGTGCATCACCTCGGCCCGGATGAAGCCGCGCTCCAGGTCGGAGTGGATGCGGCCGGCGGCGCGGGGGGCGGTGTCGCCCCGGCGGATGGTCCAGGCGCGCACCTCGTCCTCGCCGACGGTGAAGAAGGAGATCAGGTCCAGCAGGCGGTAGGCGGCGCGGATGAACCGGGCCCGGGCCGGCTCGACGAGCCCCAGCGACTCCAGGAAGCCGGGCTGGTCGGCCGGGGGCAGCTCGGCGATCTCCGCCTCCACCGCGGCGCAGAGCGAGAGCACCTCGGCGCCGCGGGCCCGGGCCGCCGCTTCCACCTCGGGCGCCGGCGGCGCGGCCGCCTCCTCCTCGGGGACGTTCACCGCCACCAGCATCGGCCGGCGCGAGAGGAAGCCGAAGTGGGCCAGCTCCCGCTCCTCGGCGTCGCTCCAGGCCATGGCGCGCAGCGGCTGGCCGGACTCGAGCTGGGCGAGGATCCGCTCCAGCTCGTGGTACTCGCCGGTCCCCCGGTGCCCCTCCTTGCGCAGCCGGTCGAGCCGCTTCTCCACCACCGCCTGGTCGTTCAGCGTGAGCTCGGCGTCGAAGTCGGCGATCTCCCGGGCCGGGTCGGCCGGCGCACCATCCGCGCCCGGGAAGCCGCGCGCCACCAGGCAGAAGGCCTCCACCTCGGCCAGGGCCCGCAGCGCCTCGGCGTCGAGGCCGGTGCCCTTGCCGGCCGGGCCGGGGACGTCCACGAAGCGCATCTCGGCGTAGGTGGTCTTCCTCGGCCGGAACATCCCGGAGAGCAGGTCCACCCGGGGGTCGGGGACCTTGATGGCCCCGAGGTTCACCTGGCCCCGTCCCGCGGCGCCGCCCTTGTGCAGGCCGGTGAGGGCGTTGAAGAGGGTGGTCTTGCCCGACCGCGCGAAGCCGACGAGCCCTGCCCGCATGCGACCCTCCTCCGGGGCGCGCCCTCAGGCCGCGCCGGGGACGACCGACAGCGCCGCGCCCAGCGCCCCGACCAGCTGCGGCTCGGGCAGCACCCGGACCGGCCTCCCCAGCGCCTCGCGGAGCGCCCCCACCATGGCGGCGTTCAGCGCCACGCCGCCGCTCATGAAGACCTCGCCCGGGCCGGTGGCCCCGCGCGCCAGGGCCGCCACCCGCGCCGCCAGCGCCTGGTGCAGCCCCTTGACGATGCCCTCCAGCGGCGCGCCGTCGGCCACCAGCGAGATGACCTCGCTCTCGGCGAAGACGGTGCAGGTGCTGGAGACCGCCACCGCCCGCTCCGCCCGGGCGGCCTGATCGGCCACCTCGGCGAAGGGGACCTGGAGCCGCCCCAGGATCACCTCGAGGAAGCGGCCGGTGCCGGCGGCGCACTTGTCGTTCATGGCGAAGTCCAGCACCTCGCCGGCCGGCCCCATGCGGATGACCTTGGTGTCCTGGCCGCCCATGTCCACGAGCAGGCCGGCGGCACCGGTGCGGGCGAAGGCGCCGCGGGCGTGGCAGGTGATCTCGGTGAGCGCCCGGCCCGAGGGGACGCGCTTGCGGCCGTAGCCGGTGGCCCCCACCGGCGCGTCCCCCGCCTCCTCGCGCAGCGCCCCGAGGAGCCGCGTCACCTGCGGCTCGATGCGGGGGTGGGTCGGCTCCACGCGCCAGGCCAGGATCCGGCCGGCGCGGTCCACCGCCACCGCCTTGCAGGTGGTGGAGCCGACGTCCACGCCCAGGCCGGCGGCGCCGCTCACCCGAAGCTCTCCATGAAGGCCGTGAGCCGGTTCTCCCCCTGCTGCGAGGCCCAGGCGCGGGGGTCGGAGTGGTCGGCCTCGAGCAGCAGCACCCGGATGCCCAGCTCCGCCGCCAGCCGGTCGCGCAGGTCCACCTGGCCGATGGAGTAGGGCTTGCACGACCGGTCGCTGTGAAGCACCGCGCCGTCCACCCCGTAGTCCCGGGCCAGGCGGCGCAGGATGCCGAGGCGGTTCGGCAGGTCCTGGTTCAGGATGATGTGGGTGTAGGAGTCGGCCGCCGAGCCGATGAGGTCGGACGGGTCGATGCGGCTCCCGGCCTCGGCCCAGGCGTTGGTGTAGCTGGTGCACACGAAGTTGAAGCCGCGCTCGGCCAGCAGCGTCGCCACCTCGCGCACCGCGAACCAGATGGGCAGGTTGTCCCAGAGCAGCCGGTGGCGCTCCTCGCGCAGGCCGCCGATCCCGCGCCGCACCCGGTCCTTCAGCTCGTCGCGCAGCAGCCGGTAGTAGGCGTTGCACTCCTCGGTGCCGCGCAGCGCCACGATGGGCGCCATGTGGAAGAAGCCGTCGATGCCGGTCCAGGGGGCGGGGCGCTCCCGGCCCGTTGCCAGGCACTCGGCCCAGAGGTCGGTGCCCTCCTTGGCGAGGCGCGCCACCTCGGCCAGGGCCTCGGGCTCGGCGCGGCGCCCCGACACCTTCTCGGCGACGCGCACCAGCTCCTCCAGCTGGTCGCGGACGTAGGCGAGCTGGTGGGGCTTCGCCTCCGGGCCGTAGACGTAGGGCGTGTCCACCAGCACCAGCGGCACGCCGAAGTGGGCCGCCAGCGCCCGGTACCAGTAGAGCACCGTCTGGCAGATGTTGGTGCAGCAGGCGAGCAGGTCGGGCCGGGGCAGCCGCCCCACCGGCGTGCGGCCCGTGACCACGCTGCCCAGGTCGGTGCGCACGTAGCTGCACAGGTCGCGCGAGTAGCCCTGGGCCTCGACGGCGTCGGAGAGGCCCGGGACCAGCCGCTGCACCCCGCACATGGCGGCGTGGTTCTCCGGGTAGACGGTGTGGAAGCCGAGCGGCCGCAGCACCTCCACCGGGAAGCCGCTCGTCACCCAGGCCACCGGCACCGCGCCGTCGGCGTACCGCCCCTGGTAGTAGTGGACGGTCATCAGCTCCTTGAGCTTCGCCACCGACTCCAGCGGCGGGCCGAAGGGGCCGCCGCGCGGCCCGCGGCCGCGGCGCCCGCGGCGGCGCTGCCAGGCGTCGAGCGAGGCGATCACCGGCCCCACCACCCGGCCCGCCGCCTCGTACCGTGCGCGCCGCCAGATCACGCCGCCCTCCCGGAGGAGAGCATCTCCACGAAGGCCTCGACGCGCGTGACCGCCTGGCCCGAGAGCTCGGCCTCCAGCTCCCCCTCGAGGAAGAGCACCGGGATCCCCTTCGCCTCGAAGGTGCGCCGGATGGCCGGGACGTCGAACAGCTCCGGCTCGCAGAACTTCAGTACGTGGACGAGGACGCCCCTCGCGCCGGCGCGCTCCGCCAGCGCCTCGAGGTGGCGCATCCGGACCGACTGATCGGCGGCGCGGGTGGAGCAGGGCGGCGCCCCCCAGGTCCGCTCGGCCAGCGCCAGCCAGGGGTCGCCGTCGGCGCCGCCGCCGCGCACCACCCGCCGCCCCACCGCGGCGTAGTCGTCGGCGGCCACGTAGGCGCCGGCCTGCTCCAGCACCCGGAAGAGGCCGGGTGGCTCGGGCACGTAGCCGGAGACCAGCAGGGGCACGCCGGGGCGGAGCGGGCCGGGCCGGTGGCGGGCCTGGGCCTCGCGCAGCTCGGCGAGGTGCTCCTCCGGCCAGAGCCACTCCCCGCGGCGCAGCAGCGCGTAGAGCTCGGCGTCGCCCACGGCCAGGCGCGGCCGGGCGTCGAGCAGCGCGGCGCGCCGCTCGTCGATCTCGCGGTGCAGCGCCAGCGCCGCGGAGAGCCGCCCGGGCTCGAGGGCGCGCCCGGCGAGCGGCTCCAGCGCCGTGGCCAGCGCCCGCAGCTCGGCGACCAGGAACCGGCGCGAGCTGTCGCGGGGCGGCCCCTTGGGGTGGAGGAAGGTGAAGGAGCGCTTCCCCCAGCCGCCGAAGTCGGTGGCCAGCGTCGCCAGCCCCTGGATG
>JAKAEO010000209.1 GCA_021818285.1 Myxococcales bacterium | reverse complement strand
CCGGGGGCATGCGCCGGCGCCTGGAGCTGGCGCGCGCCCTGCTCCACCGGCCGCGCATCCTCTTCCTCGACGAGCCCACCGTCGGGCTCGACCCGCAGACCCGCCGGTCGCTCTGGGAGCGGCTGCTCGAGCTGCGGCGCGCGGAGGGCACCACCATCTTCATGACCACCCACTACCTGGAGGAGGCCGAGAACTGCGACCGGCTGGCGGTCATCGACCACGGCCGCATCGTCGCCGAGGGGACGCCGGACGCCTTGCGGGAGGGGGCCGGGGAGCACCGCGTGGCGCTCTCCACCGCCGACGACGCGGCGGCCGAGGCCGAGCTGGCCCGCCGGCTCGGGGCGCCGCCGCAGCGGACCGACCGGGGCCTGGAGTTCGCGGCCGGCAGCGGGGAGCAGGCGCTGGCGGCCCTGGCCGCCTTCCCGGTGGAGATCCGCTCCTTCACCGTGAGCAAGCCGACCCTGGAGGACGCCTTCGTCGCCCTCACCGGCCACGGCATCCGGCCGGAGGAGGCCAGCGCGCGGGACGTGCTGCGCGGCACCGTCCGCCGCCTCGGGAGGATGCGGTGATCGGGCACGAGGTGGAGGCGGCCTGGGGGCTGGTGTGGCGCGACCTGCTGCGCTTCGCCCGCGATCGCAGCCAGGTGCTGGGCAGCCTGGCGCGCCCCATCCTCTGGCTGGTGCTCATGGGCCAGGGGATGCGCGCCACCGTCGGAGGCGCCGTCGGCCTGGACTACCAGCACTTCGTCTTCGGCGGCGCCATCGTCATGTCGGTGCTCTTCTCCGGCATGTTCCAGAGCGTGTCGATCATCTGGGACCGGGAGTTCGGCTTCCTCAAGGAGATCCTGGTGGCCCCGGTCTCGCGGGTCACCATCGTCCTCGGCAAGATCCTCTCGGGCGCGGCGGTCACCTTCCTCCAGGGCGCGGTGACCGTCGCCTTCGCGCCGCTGGTCGGGCTCCGCATCGGCCCCGTGCAGGCGGCGGCGCTGCTCGGCGCCACCGCCCTGCTCTCCCTGGCCTTCACCGCGCTGGGCGTGGTCATCGCCGCGCGGATGGAGAGCTTCGAGGGCTTCGGGATCATCTCCAACTTCGTGGTCCTGCCCCTCTACTTCCTCTCCGGGGGCGTCTTCCCGGTGGACCGGGTGCCCCGCTGGATGGGGCTCCTCATCCACCTGAACCCGGCCGCCTACGGCGTGGACCTGCTCCGGCACGCGCTCGGGCAGCCCACGGTCTTCCACGTCGCCGCCGACCTGGGGGTGATCGCCGCCTTCGGGACGGCCATGGTGGGCGCCTCGCTGCTCTGGTTCCGGCGGGACTGACGGGACGGCTCAGACCCGCTCGATCACCATCGCCAGCCCCTGGCCGACGCCGATGCAGAGGCTGACCACGCCGTAGCGGGCCTGCCGCCGCTGCAGCTCGCGCACCGCGGTGAGCGCCAGCCGCGCGCCCGAGGCGCCGAGCGGGTGGCCGACGGCGATGGCGCCGCCGTTGGGGTTCACCCGCGGGTCGTCGTAGCCGATCTTCAGGAGCTTGAGGCAGGAGAGCACCTGGCTGGCGAAGGCCTCGTTGATCTCCACGAGGTCCAGCTGCGCCAGGGTGAGCCCGGCGCGCTCCAGGGCCTTGGGGATGGCGTAGACCGGCCCGACGCCCATGATGCGCGGCTCGACGCCGGCGGCGCCGGCGGAGAGGATCCGGGCCAGCGGCTTCAGGCCCGCCTTCTCGCCCGCCGCCCGGGAGCCGACCAGCAGCGCGGCGGCGCCGTCGTTGATGCCCGAGGCGTTGCCGGCGGTCACCACCCCCCCCTCGAAGAGCGGGCGCAGCCGGGAGAGCCCGTCGAAGGTGCTCTCGGGCCGCGGGTGCTCGTCCTCCTTCACCACCACCGGCGGCGTCTTCTTGCCGGTCGGCACCTCGATGGGGTGGATCTCGCCGGCGTAGAAGCCGTCGGCCTTGGCCTTCTGGTAGCGGGCCTGCGAGGCGGCGGCGAAGCGGTCGGACTCCTCGCGGGAGACGCCGAACTGCTTCGCCACGTTGTCGCCGGTCTCCGGCATCGAGTCGGTGCCGAAGGCCTTGGCGATCCTCGGGTTCGCGAAGCGGGCGCCGATGGTGGTGTCGTACACCTTGAAGTCGCGGGCGTAGGGCGACTCGGCCTTGGCCACCGCGAAGGGGGCGCGGCTCATGCTCTCGACCCCGCCGGCGAGGTACAGCTCCCCCTCGCCGCAGGTGATGGCCCGCGCCGCGTCCACCACCGCCGCCAGGCCGCTGGCGCAGAGCCGGTTCACCGTCTGCGCCGGCGTGGTGACCGGGAAGCCGGCCAGCAGCGTGGCGTGGCGGGCCACGTTGCGCGAGTCCTCGCCCGCCTGGTTGGTGCAGCCGAGCAGCACGTCCTCCACCTGGTCCGGCTTCCAGGGGGAGCGGGCCAGCAGCGCCCGCATCACCTCGGCGACCAGGTCGTCGGGCCGCACCGGGGCCAGGGCGCCGGCGTGCCGCCCGAAGGGCGAGCGCAGGCCGTCGTAGATGTAAGCGTCGAGCATGGGCTACGCATCCTCCAGGGTGAGCAGCGAGGCGCCGAGCAGGGCCCGGCGCCGCAGCCAGGGGCTGGGGCGATACCGCGGATCCCCGGTCGCCGCGAGCAGGTTCTCCAGGATCTCCAGCACCAGCCGCGGGCCGAGCCGGTCGCCCCAGGCGAGCGGCCCGTGGGGGTAGCCGAGCCCCAGCACCACCGCCCGGTCGACGTCCTGCGGCGTGGCGATGCGCTGCTGGGCGATCTCCGAGGCGATGTTGACGATGGTGGCCACCACCCGCTGGGCCACCAGGCCGGTGCTGTCGTGGATGGGCGTCACCGGCACGCCGTCCGAGCCGAGCAGGCCGTGGGCCGCGTCGCGCGTGGCCCGGGAGGTGACCGGCGTGGTCATGAGCGTCCGGCGCCGGGAGAGGTCGAAGACCGCGTCCAGGGCCACGGTGCGGGCCGGGTCGAGCCCCTGGGCCACGGCGCAGCCGGTGGCGTCCTCGCCGAGCGGCGTCACCACGCACAGGCTCGCCGCGGCCGGCCGGGCCCCCTCGTCGAGCCGCGCCCCGAGTCGGGCCAGCAGCTCGGCCACGGGCTCGCGGAGCGCCGGCCGGGCCGCGCTCACCCACACCGCCTGGGGCCGGTCGGCCGGGGCCGGGGCCTCGGGCGGCACCTCCTGGGTGCCGCCCGGGTAGGCGTAGAAGCCCCGCCCGGTCTTGCGCCCCAGGGTGCCGGCGGCCAGCATCTGCCGGGTCAGCGGCTGCGGACGGAAGCGCGGCTCGTCGTAGTACTGCCGGTAGATCGACTCCATCACCGGGTGGGAGACGTCGAGCCCGGTGAGGTCCATGAGGGCGAAGGGGCCGATCTTGAAGGCGGCGGTGTCGCGCAGGATGGCGTCGATGGCCGGGATGCCGGCCACGCCCTCGGAGAGGATCCGCAGCCCCTCGGTGCCGAAGCCGCGGCCGGCGTGGTTCACGATGAAGCCGGGCGTGTCCTTGGCCCGCACCGCGGTGTGGCCCCAGGCCGTGGCCATGGCCGCGAGCCGGTCCACCACCTCGGGCCGGGTGAGCAGGCCGGCCACCACCTCCACCACCTTCATCACCGGCACCGGGTTGAAGAAGTGGAAGCCGGCCACCCGCTCCGGGCGGGAGAGGCCGGCCGCCATGGCGGTGACCGAGAGCGACGAGGTGTTCGTGGCGAGGATGCAGTCGTCGCCGACGACGGGCTCGAGGGCCCGGAACAGCGCCCGCTTCGCCTCCAGCTCCTCGACGATGGCCTCGACCACCACTCCGCAGCCCTTCATCCCCTCCAGGCCGTCGAGCACCGCCAGGCGCCCGGTGACCGCCGCGACCTCGGCCGCGGGGAACTTCCCCCTGGCGGCCAGCTTCTCCAGGGTGGAGCCGATGGCGGCGCGCGCCTCGGCGGCCGCGCCCGGCCGGGTGTCGAGCAGGCGGACCTGCATCCCGGCCTGGGCGGCGATCTGGGCGATGCCGCGCCCCATGGCGCCGCAGCCGACCAGGCCGACCACCGGCGGCGCGCCGGCCATCACGCCACCTCGAAGAGGCCCGCGGCGCCCATGCCCCCGCCGATGCACATGGTGACCACCACCAGCTTCACGCCGCGCCGCTTGCCCTCGATGAGGGCGTGGCCCACCAGGCGCGCGCCGCTCATGCCGTAGGGGTGGCCGACGGCGATGGCGCCGCCGTTCACGTTGAGCCGGTCGTCGGGGATGCCCAGCCGGTCGCGGCAGTAGATCACCTGCACCGCGAAGGCCTCGTTCAGCTCCCAGAGGCCGACGTCCTGCATCTTCACGCCGGTCCGCTCCAGCAGCCGCGGCACCGCGAAGACCGGGCCGATGCCCATCTCGTCCGGCTCGCAGCCGGCCACGGCGAAGCCGCGGAAGATGCCGAGCGGCTGGAGGCCGCGCTTCTCGGCCAGCTTCGAGTCCATCACCACGCAGGCCGAGGCGCCGTCGGAGAACTGGCTGGCGTTGCCCGCCGCGACCACGCCGCCCGGGAGGGCCGGGCGGATCTTGGCGATCGCCTCGTAGGTGGTGTCGGCGCGGATGCCCTCGTCGGCGGCCAGCGTCACCTCCTTGGTGGCGAGCCGGCCGGTCTCCTTGTCGGCCACGCCCATGAGCGTGGTGAAGGGGACGATCTCGGCGTCGAACTTCCCGGCCGCCTGGGCCGCCGCCGCGCGCTGCTGGCTGCGGACGCCGTACCGGTCCTGGTCCTCGCGGGAGACCCCGTAGCGCTTGGCGACGTTCTCGGCGGTCTCCAGCATGCTCATGTAGACCGCGGGCTTGTTCTCCTGGAGCCAGGGGTCGCGGAACATGTGCTGGTTCAGCTCCTGCTGGACGCAGGAGATCTGCTCCAGCCCGCCGGCCACCATCACCGGGACCTTGTCCACCATCACCCGCTGGGCGGCGATGGCGATGGCCTGCATGCCGGAGGAGCAGAAGCGGTTCACGGTGGTGCCGCCGGTCGAGACCGGCAGGCCGGCGCGCAGCGCGATCTGGCGCGCCACGTTGCCGCCGGTGGTGCCCTCGGGGAGGGCGCACCCCATGACGACGTCCTCCACCTCGGCCGGGTCGACCTTGGCGCGCTCCACCGCCGCCTTCACCACGTGGGCGCCCAGGGTGGCGCCGTGGGTCATGTTCAGCGCGCCCCGCCAGGACTTGGCGAGGCCGGTGCGGGCCGTCGAGACGATGACTGCGTCGGACATGGCGATCTCCGGATCCTGGTCCTAGGTGAACGACTTGCCTTCGGCGGCGAGCCGGGCGAGCAGCGGGGCCGGCTTCCAGAAGGCGGCGTTGCCGTGCGGGTCGGCGGCGAAGCGCGCCATGGCCCGCGTCACGTTGTAGAGCCCGACCTGGTCGGCGTAGTGCATGGGGCCGCCGCGGAAGACCGGGAAGCCGTAGCCGGTGAGGTAGACCATGTCCACGTCGGAGGCCCGCAGGGCGATCCCCTCCTCGACGATGCGCGCCCCCTCGTTCACCAGGGCGTAGACGCAGCGCTCGACGATCTCCTCGGCGGAGATCTTGCGGCGGGCGATGCCCAGCTCCTTCGAGCCGGCGAGGATGATCTCCTCCACCTTGGGGTCGGGGATGGCGTCGCGCCGCCCGGTCTCGTACCGGTACCACCCGGCGCCGGTCTTCTGGCCGAAGCGGCCGGCCTCGCAGATCTTGTCGGCGATGATCTGCTTCCGCAGCTCCGGGTGCTCGGCGTAGTGGCGCTTGCGGATGTACCAGCCGACGTCGTTGCCGGCCAGGTCCGACATCCGGAACGGCCCCATCAC
>JAKAEO010000208.1 GCA_021818285.1 Myxococcales bacterium | reverse complement strand
GGCGTCGCCCTGGTTCTTGTCGGGGTGGTACTGGTGGGCGAGCTTGCGGTAGGCGCTCTTCAGCTCCGGCTCGCCCGCCTCCCGGCCGACGCCCAGGACCTCGTAGTAGTCGCGCTTTTCCAATGGAAGTCCGGGTGGTGGTGCCCGATCGGGGGAGCCGCTCCCGCGGGGAATGTAACGCCGGTCCGGGAGCCGGCAAGCCGCCTAGGTGCTTCCGCCGCCGCCGGAGGCCGCGTAGATGGCGTCGGCGATGCGGTAGGCGCTGCCCTCGAGCCGCTGGAAGGCCTCCTGGATCTGCGCCCGGGCGCCGCCGGCCAGCACCGCCCGCAGCGCCTCGAGGTCGGCCTTGATCTCCTCGAGGTCCTCCGGCTTCAGGGCGCTGGCGTACTCCTCCAGGCTCTTCTCGGTGGTGTAGATGAGCCCCTCGGCGTTGTTGCGCAGGTCGGCCAGCTCCTTCTTGTCCTTGTCGCCCGCCCGGTTGGACTCGGCGTCCTTCACCATCCGCTTGATCTCCTCCTCGGAGAGGCCGGAGGAGGCGGTGATGCGGATCTGCTGCTGCTTGCCGGTGCCCAGGTCCTTGGCGCTGACGTGGACGATGCCGTTGGCGTCGATGTCGAAGGTGACCTCGATCTGCGGCACGCCGCGCGGCGCCGGGGGGATGCCCACCAGCTCGAAGCGGGCCAGGGTCTTGTTGTTCTCCGCCATCTCCCGCTCGCCCTGGAGCACGTGCACGCTCACCAGCGGCTGGTTGTCCACGGCGGTGGAGAAGACCTGCGACTTCTTGCAGGGGACGGTGGTGTTCTTGTCGATGATCTTGGTGAAGACGCCGCCGGCGGTCTCGACGCCCAGGGAGAGCGGGGTGACGTCGAGCAGCAGGACGTCCTTCACCTCCCCCTTCATCACCCCGCCCTGGATGGCCGCCCCCACCGCCACCACCTCGTCGGGGTTCACGCCCTTGTGCGGCTCCCTGCCGAAGAAGCGCTTCACCACCTCCTGCACCCGCGGCATCCGGGTCATGCCGCCGACCAGGATGACGGTGTCGAGCTGGGCGGCGGTGAGGCCGGCGTCGCGCAGGGCGACCTTGCAGGGCTCGATGGTCTTCTCGACGAGGTCGCCGACCAGCTGCTCCAGGGTGGTGCGGTCGATGCTCTCGGCCAGGTGCTTCGGGCCGGAGGCGTCGGCGGTGATGAAGGGCAGGTTGATCTCGGTCTCGGTGGCGCTGGAGAGCTCGTGCTTGGCCCGCTCCGCCGCCTCCTTCAGGCGCTGCAGCGCCATCCGGTCCCTCTTCAGGTCGATGCGGCTGGCCTCCTGGAAGCGCTTCGCCAGCCAGTCGATGACCCGCTGGTCGAAGTCCTCGCCGCCCAGGAAGGTGTCGCCGTTGGTGGCCTTCACCTCGAAGACCCCCTGGTTCAGCTCCAGGATGGTGATGTCGAAGGTGCCGCCGCCCAGGTCGTAGACCGCCACCTTCTCGCTCTTGCCCGACTTCTGCTTGTCGATGCCGTAGGCCAGGGCCGCGGCGGTCGGCTCGTTGATGATGCGCAGGACGTTGAGGCCGGCGATGCGCCCGCCGTCCTTGGTGGCCTGGCGCTGGGCGTCGTTGAAGTAGGCCGGGCAGGTGACGATGGCCTCGCTCACCGGCTCGCCGAGGTAGTCCTCGGCGGTCTGCTTCATCTTGGCGAGGATCAGGCCGCTGATCTCGGCCGGGGAGAGCCGCTTGCCGCCCACCTCCACCCAGGCGTCGCCGTTGTCCGCGGCCACGATGTGGTAGGGGACCAGCGCGGTGGTGCGCTTCACCTCCTGGTCCTCGAACTTGCGGCCGATGAGCCGCTTCACCACGTAGACGGTGGACTCGGGGTTGGTGATGGCCTGGCGCTTGGCGATCTGGCCGACCAGGCGCTCCCCGCCCTCGGTGAAGGCGACCATCGACGGGGTGGTGCGCGACCCCTCGCTGTTGGGGATCACCACCGCCTCGCCGCCCTCCATCACGGCGACGCAGCTGTTGGTGGTCCCGAGATCGATGCCGATGACCTTGCCCATCGCTCCCCCGGGGCCTACGCGGCCCCGCCCCCGCCGCCCGGCGCGTCCCCGGAGGGCGCGGCGGCCACGCCGACCAGGGCCGGGCGCACCAGCCTGTCGTTCAGGGTGAAGCCCCGGCCGTGCTCGACCACCACCGTCCCGGGCGCGCGCTCCCCCGCCGGCACGGTGAGGATGGCCTCGTGGTTGCGGGGGTCGAAGGGCTCGCCCAGGGCGTGGAAGCTCTTCACCCCGTTGCGGGCCAGCGCCTCCTCCATCACCTTGAGGACCAGCTTCACCCCGCCCGACAGCGGGTCGTCGGGCGGCGCGGCGGCCAGGGCCCGGTCCAGGTTGTCCACCACCGGGAACAGGTCCTTGAGGAGCCGCTCGGCGCCGAAGCGCTGGACCTCCTCGCGCTCGCGCTGCGCCCGCTTGCGGTAGTTCTCCAGGTCGGCGGCGGCCCGCAGCAGGCGCTCGTGCTCCTCGCGCAGCTTCTCGGTGAGCTCGCGCCCCAGGGCCTGCGACAGCTCCAGCTCGGCCCGGAGCCGCTCCCGCTCCGCGTCGCCGCCGGCCGCCGCGCCGCCCTCCGGCCCCTCGCCGCCGGCCGGCACCCCCGCGGCGCGCTTGTCCACGGCCTCGACCGCCTCGTCGAGGAGGCTCTGGGGGATGTCGGCGGAGAAGGAGCCCTTGACGTCGTCGTGGGACATGGCCTCGTGCCCGTCGCCTCCGGAGCCTGGCCCGGTGCGACGCGGGAACGTCAGATATTCTCACACGGTCCCGAAGCGCAACAAGCTTCCAACCGGGTCAATCGTCGGCCGTCAGGGCCCGGGAGATCTCGCGCGCCGTCAGGTCCACCAGCGGGATGACCCGGGCGTAGTTCATCCGCGTGGGGCCGATCACCGCCAGCGTCCCCAGCACCTTGTCGCCGCGGCCGTAGGGGGCGGCCACCACCGAGACGTCGGGGACCTGGGCGAACTCGCTCTCGGCGCCGATGAAGATGCGCACCTCGCGGGCCTGCACCACCCGGTCCAGGACCCGGAGGATGCGGTCCTTCTCGGCGAAGGCCCGCAGCAGGGCGCGGGCCTTCTGCACGTCGGAGAACTCCGGCGCCTCGAGGAAGCTCTCCTCCCCCTCCACCCGGACGCCGGCCGCCTCCCCCGGCCCGAAGGCCTGCTCGGCGAGCCGCAGCGCCTGCTCCACCAGGGCCTGCAGCGCCGACTGGTCCTCGCGCATCTCGGCGAGGATGCGCCGGCGCAGCTCCTCCACCGGGCCGCGCCGGAGCCGCTCGTTCAGGTAGTTCTGGGCCCGCTCCAGCTCGCCCGCGGTCATGGGCTGCTCCAGCACCAGGACCCGGTTGGTGACCAGCCCGGCGTCGGAGACGAAGACCACCAGCACCCGGTTCTCCCGGAGCTGGACGAACTCCAGCTGCCGGATGGGGTCGGTCACCGGCCGCGGCGTGGTCACCACCCCGGCGTGGTGGGAGAGGGAGTGGAGCAGCTGCACGGTGCCGCCCAGGGTGGCGTCGAGGTCCTGGGAGGCCTCGTGGGCCAGCTTCTCGATGCGCTCCCGCTCCGCGGGCGGCGGCGGCCGGACGTGCAGCAGGGTGTCCACGAAGAGCCGGTAGCCGCGCTCGGTGGGGACGCGGCCGCTGGAGGCGTGGGGCTTCGCCAGGAAGCCGAGCGCCTCCAGGTCGGACATCACGTTGCGGATGGTGGCGGGCGACCAGGTGAGGTCGTGGCGGGCGAGCAGCGGCTGGCTGGCGACCGGCTCGCCGGTCTGGATGTAGTCCTGCACCAGCGCGCGGAGGATGTCGCGCTCCCGCTTCCCCATCTCCGGGATCGGGCCGGCCACGGATGAGATTGTACGCTAGGGCTGGTCGAGATGCCGCTGCGCCGCGGCCGCCAGCACCGGGTAGCCCCCGGCCCGCAGCTCGCGCCACCGCGCCAGCGCCGCCTCGCGATCGCCCCGGGCCTCGGCGAGCAGCGCCTCGAGGTGGGTCCGCTCCTCGCCGCGCAGGTAGGCGAGGCGCGCCCGGGCGCCGCCCGACTCGTCGAGCCGCAGGGCCTCGCGGGCCAGCGCCGCGGCGCCGGCGCCGTCCCCGCGGGCGTCGGCGAGCAGCGCCAGGGCGTAGACCGGCTCGGCCCGCAGCGGGTCGATGCTCCGCGCGGTCTCGAGGTGGGCCTGCGCCGCGGTGAGGTAGCCGTCGAGGGCGTAGAGCTCCCCCAGGTTCACCAGCGCCAGCACCTGGTCGCGCGAGGTCCCGTGGGCCACCACCTCGTCGAGCAGCGACCGCGCGGCGTCGCGCCGGTCCTCGAGGGCGTAGCTCACCGCCAGGTCGTTCAGCGCCGAGAGCCGCTCCGGGTCCTGCGCCAGCACCGACTCGTAGCGGGAGCGTGCCTGCTCCAGGCGGCCGGCGCGCAGCTCCTCGCTCCCCGGCCCGGAGGGCGAGGCGAGCGCGGCCACCACCGGCGCCGCCTCGGGACGGCGCGCGGAGGGCTCCGCCGCGCCGCCGCAGGCCGCCAGGGCGAGCAGGAAAAGTGCCGGAATCTTCGCGGAGTTGCGCATGGGGCCGGGACCCTCGCCGCCGGGCCCCGCGAAGACAATACCCACCGCCCACCGGGCGATCAAGGAAGGGGATCGGGGTATGGCACCGCACCAGCCCCGGCCGGGGTGCCGATTTCCCCGCCGGAAGGCCGGGCAGCGCTTACACTCCGCCGCCCGTGGCGACCGGCGAGAAGAGCAGCGCAGGGCGTGCCGCCGAGGCGCTCGCCGCGACCGGCCTCGCCGAGGTCACCGGCCTGCGCGGCGCCGCCCGGGGGCTGCTGGCGCGCGCCGTCCTCCCCCGCGGCGGGACGCTGCTCGCGGTGGCGCCCGGCGAGGAGGAGGCCGACGCGCTCGCCGCCGACCTCTCCTTCTTCCTCGCCGCCCGCGCCGCCCCCGGCGTCCCGCCGGTGCTGCGCCTCCCGGCCGATCCGGTGCTGCCCTACGACGACCTCTCCCCGGACCGCGGCCTGGAGATGGACCGGCTGGCGGCGCTGTGCCGGCTCCACCTCCAGGGAGCGTCGGTGCGGGCGGTGGTGGTGTCGGCCCGGGCCTTCGCCCGCCGCATGGTGCCGCGGGCGGTCTTCGAGCGGCACGCCGAGCTCATCGGGCCGGGGCTCGACCTGCCGCGCGAGGCGCTGGCCGGGCGGCTCCTGGACCTGGGGTACGCCCGGGTGCCGCTGGTCGAGGACGCCGGCACCTTCGCGGTCCGCGGCGGGATCGTGGACCTCTGGAGCCCGCTCGACGAGCGGCCGGCGCGGCTCGAGTACTTCGGCGACCGGATCGAGAGCGCCCGGACCTTCGATCCGGAAGGGCAGCGGAAGGTGGGCGACGTCGGGGAGGTGGTCCTCTGCCCGGCGCGCGAGGCGCTCTTCACGCCGGAGGGGAAGGAGGCCGCCCGCGAGGCGGTGCGCGACCTCGCCGAGCGGGTGGCCCGCCCCACCGCCCAGGTGCGGGAGCTGCTCGAGCAGATCGACCAGGGGGCCGCCTTCTTCGGGATGGAGGCGCTGCTCCCCGCCTTCCACCGCGGCGGCCTGGTGCCGCTCCTCGACTACCTGCCGGCGGGGAGCCCGGTCCTGGTGGAGGACGCCGCCGCGGTGGAGCAGGCGCTCGACGCGCTCCAGGCGGAGCTGGAGCGCGAGCACGCCGGCGCGCTGCGGCGCGAGGAGCTGGCGCTGCCGCCCGGGGCCCACTACCTCGCGCCCGCCGAGGCCCGCGCCGCGCTGGCCTCGCGGCCGCGGGTGCTCCACCACCGGGTCTGGATG
>JAKAEO010000207.1 GCA_021818285.1 Myxococcales bacterium | reverse complement strand
CCGTGTCTTGGCGCGTGGATTGCTGGGGGAAGGTGCATCGTGGGAAGGGTTCCCCGGACGCTGCTGGTCGGAGCGGGCTCGACCAATCACTGCACGTGGCGCAGCCACGGGCACGCGTTGGTGTTCGACTCGGACCAGGCGCGGGGTCTGTTCCTGGAATTGCTGCGGAAGAACAAGGAGAAGTACGGCATCGAGATTCATTCGTACTGCCTGATGGGCACCCATCCGCACGTCATGTGCCGGTCGCGCCAGGGCCAGGCAGGGTTCAGCGCCTTTTGGAAGGCGGTGAACTGGAGCTTCGCGCGCTGGGTCAATCGGCGGACCGGGGGCCGTGGCCAGGTCGTGGTGGACCGGATGAGGTCGCCCCGGGTGCAGGACGGGCGGCATCAACTGGCGGTCATGAGGTACGGAGACCTGAACCCGGTTCGAGCGGGACTGACGTCGTCGGCCGGCCGGTGGAAGTGGTCGAGCCACAGGCACTACGCGTACGGCGAGCGGGACGAGCTCATCACCGACGCGCCGGAGTACCTGGGTCTGGGAGCGACGGCGTCGCAGCGCCGCAAGGCCTACTTGCACCTGTTTGCCCGGTCGGTGGCGGAGCGCGCGATGACGCGCCGTCCGGACCTGGTCGACCACCCGTTCATCGGTGACGAGGCCTGGGTGGGGATCATGCGCCAGTTCTGCGGGCTCTCGCCACCACCGACCTCCGACCCGCTTCCCGTCTAGCGGAACATCCCGTGCGCCTGGCGCCGGCCAGGCACCCGTGCGGTCCGGCGTCGGGGGCGAGAGGCGCGTCGACTGCGGACTGCGCCGGGCGCGCGGTCTGACGAGGCGGCCACGAGCAGCGCGTGCAGGTCCATCACGTTCGTGCGTGTCGGACACGTCATCAGCAGGTCGTCGAGCGCCGCGAACAGCGGATAGGCGTCGTTGTTCGCCAGGTGCCGGGCGGGCTCCATCCCAACCGCTCGAGCCCGAGCCAACGTGGAGCCGTCGCAGATGGCTCCTGCAGCATCGGTAGGGCCATCCGTGCCGTCTGTTCCCGCGGCAAGCAGCACGACGTCACGGAGATTCTCCAGCCCGAAAGCCGCCGCCAAGGCCAGTTCCTGATTCCGCCCTCCGACTCCTCTTCCGCGGAGCGTCACCGTCGGCTCGCCGCCCGACAGGAGGCAGCACGGCGGCTCGACAGGTCGTCCGGAGGACCGGACCTCACGTGCAAGTGAGGCAAGCATCCCGCCGATCTCGCGGGCCTCGCCGGTCAGGGTCGTGGTGAGCAGGAGCGGCCGGTAGCCGAGGACGCGGGCGCGGCGGGCGGCGGCATCGAGTGCCAATCGGTTCGTGCCGCCCATGTGTACCCAGTTCCGGCGGAAGAGGGGGTCCGTGGGTTTCGGCGTGTCCGGAATTTCGCCCCGGTTCCCTGCGAGTAGCCGCTGGAGCACCGTGCCCGGCACCCGGTCCTCAAGACCTCTGCGGCGAAGGACGGCCAGGGCGCCGTCGAACGTCGTGGGGTCGGGGACAGTCGGGCCGGACGCGATGACGTCGAGCGGGTCGCCCACCACGTCGGAGAGGACGATGGTCGCTACCCGGGCGGGGGCAGCGGCACGGGCCAGACCGCCGCCCTTGAGGCGCGACAAGTGCTTGCGGACGCAGTTGATTTCCCCGATGTCGGCACCGGACGCGAGCAGGAGCGAGGTCACCGCCTGCTTCTCCGCGAGGGTGATGCCCGGCACCGGCGCGGGAAGGAGGGCCGAACCCCCGCCCGACAGCAGCACCAGCACCAGGTCGTCCCTCGCGGTGCCGCGGAGGAGCCGTTCCACCTCCTCGGACGCGGCCAGCCCGGCCTCGTCGGGCACCGGGTGACCCGCCTCGATCACGGGAGACCGGGCCAGCGGCAGGGCGTGGCCCCGCTTGGTGACGCACAGGCCCGCGTCGAGCCGGTCCCCGAGGATCTCCTCGGCCGCTGCCAGCATGGGTGCGGCGGCCTTGCCGATGGCGATCGCCAGGACCCGTCCGCGCCGGGCCACCGGGAAGCGGTGACCGCCCACCACGACCGCCGCGCCGCCAGCCGCCAGGCTCCGCTTCACCACGCGGAAGGGCTCCACGGCGTCGATTGCCGCCTGGAAGATGGCTCGAGCGTCCCTGCGAAGTCGGTCGCGCGTGGCCTGGGCCATGGGATGTCCAGCGTCGGAAGAAGGCGTGCCATCTTACATTGCCCGCGCAGGACCGGCCGGATACCGTGCGCCGCCATGGCCCGATCCACGTCCGTCCTCGCCGCCCTGGCCGGCGCGGCGCTCGCCGCCGTCGCCGCTCCCGCCAGCGCCGCCCCCACCGCCACCCCCCCGGCCGGCCCCGCCGCGAAGCCCGCCGTCTCGAGCGCCGCCGGTCCCGCGAGCCCCGCCGTGAAGCCGGCGGCCCGCCCCACCGCCGCCGAGGCCCGCGCCTTCGTCGCCCGGGTGAATGCCGAGCTGCTGCGCCTCGAGAGCCGGCAGCAGACCGCCGAGTGGGTGAAGTCCACCTACATCACCCGGGATACCGAGGCGCTGGCCGCCTGGGCCAACGAGGAGCTGATGGCCTTCCAGACGTCGGCCATCCGCGAGTCGCTGCGCTACCGCGGGCTGAAGCTCGACCCGGACACGGCCCGCATGCTGACCCTGCTCCGGGTGGGCCCGACGCTGCCGGCGCCGGCCGATCCGCGCAGGCGCGCCGAGCTCGCCGCCATCTCGGCCCGGCTGGAGGGCGCCTACGGCGAGGGGAAGTGGTGCGGCGCGGACGGGAAGGGGCCGTGCCGCGACCTGGACCAGCTCTCCGAGGTCATGTCGCGGAGCCGGAGCTGGGACGAGCTGCTCGACGCCTGGGCCGGCTGGCACTCCGTGGCGCGGCCGATGCGCGGCGACTACCAGCGGCTGGTGACGCTCGCCAACGAGGGCGCCCGCACCATCGGCTTCCACGACCTCGGCGAGCTCTGGCGCTCCGGCTTCGACATGCCACCCGACGCCTTCGTCGCCGAGACCGACCGGCTCTGGGCCCAGGTCCGGCCGCTCTACGCGGCGCTGCACTGCTACGTCCGCGCCCGCCTGCAGCAGGTCTACGGCGCCGACCGCGTCCCCGACGGCAAGCCCATCCCCGCCCACCTGCTCGGCAACATGTGGGCGCAGCAGTGGGGCGACCTCTACCCGCTGGTCGAGCCCTTCCCGGGCACCGCCAGCCTGGACGTCTCCGCCGCGCTGGAGCGGCAGAAGGTCGACGCGGTCCGGATGGTGAAGATCGGCGAGGGCTTCTACACCTCGCTCGGCCTGCCGCCCCTGCCCGCCACCTTCTGGCGCCGGTCGATGCTCACCCGGCCGCGCGACCGCGAGGTGGTCTGCCACGCCAGCGCCTGGAGCCTCGACTTCCGCGACGACCTCCGGGTGAAGATGTGCATCCGCCCCACCGAGGAGGACCTGGCCACCATCCACCACGAGCTCGGCCACAACTACTACCAGCGGGCCTACCAGGGGCTCCCCACCCTCTACCAGGACGGCGCCAACGAGGGCTTCCACGAGGCCATCGGCGACGCCGTGGCCCTCTCCGTCACCCCCGGCTACCTGGCGCGCATCGGCCTGCTCGAGGCGGCGCCGGCCGACGAGCGGGCCACGGTGAACTTCCAGATGAAGATGGCCCTCGACAAGGTGGCCTTCCTGCCCTTCGGCCTGCTCGTGGACCGGTGGCGCTGGGACGTCTTCTCCGGGAGGACGCCGCCGTCCGCCTACGAGGGCGCCTGGTGGAAGCTGCGCCGCGAGCTGCAGGGAGTGGAGGCGCCGGTGGCGCGCACCGAGGAGGACTTCGACCCCGGCGCCAAGTACCACGTGGCGGCGAGCGTCCCGTACACCCGCTACTTCCTCGCCGCCATCTACCAGTTCCAGTTCCACCGGGCGATGTGCCGGGCGGCCGGCTTCCAGGGGCCGCTCCACCTGTGCTCGGTCTACGGGAGCAAGGAGGCGGGGCGGCGGCTCGAGGCGATGCTGGCGATGGGCCGGTCGCGGCCCTGGCCCGAGGCCATGGAGGCGCTGACCGGGAGCCGGCAGGCCGACGCCTCGGCGCTGCTCGAGTACTTCGCCCCGCTGCGCCGCTGGCTCGACGAGCAGAATCGCGGCCGGCGCTGCGGGTGGTGACCGGGCACGGCCGCCGCGGGCCGGGAGGGCCGCCCCGAGGGCGGGGCGAGCGGCGTCGCCGGGGCTGGCGCGCCGGGCGGCGCGGTCCTCCCGCCGGCGCTACCCGCCGGGCAGCGCCCGGCGCACCGACTCGATCGCCGCCACCACCCGCCAGGCGGGGAGGGCGTCCTCGGCCCTGGCCTCGAAGGCGCCGCGCCCCCGCAGCCGCTGCGGGGTGTCGGCGTAGCGCGGCACCAGGTGCAGGTGGAAGTGGCGCAGCTGGTCGCCGATGGCGAAGGCGTAGACGTGCTCGGCGCCCAGCGCCTCGCGCTGGGCGCGCATCACCCGCGCCGCGGCCGGGCCCAGCGCCGCCAGCCCGGGGGGATCCAGGTCGTACCAGGCGCGGGCGTGCCGCTCGCTGGTGATCACCAGCCAGCCGGCCAGCGGGGTGGGGTCGGCGAGCGCGTGCAGGAGCAGGCCGCCCTCCAGCCGGAGCACGCCGCCCGGGGGCCGGTGGTCGCCCCGGACGATGCGGCAGGCGAGGCAGGCGTCGTCGGGCCCGGCCATGGGCGCCGGTCAGCCCTCGCCGCGCAGGATGGAGTCGAGCTTCCCCTGGCGATCGAGCGCGTCGATGTCGCTGAAGCCGCCCAGCGGCCGATCGTCGGCGAAGATCTGCGGGACGGTCTTCTGGCCGCTGGCCTCGGCGAGCCAGGCGCGGAGGGCGTCGTCCCCCTCGGCGTCGATCTCCTCGTAGGCCACGCCCTTGCGGTCGAGCAGCGCCTTGGCGCGCACGCAGTAGGGGCAGTTCGTCTTGGTGTAGATGCGGATGCGGGGCATGACGCGATCCTAGTCTGCCTCCGGGCCCGGCGCACGCGCCGCGACCTAGGCGAACACCACCGTCTTGTTGCCGTGGACGATGACCCGGTCCTCGCAGTGCCAGCGCACCGCGCGGGCGATGACCCGGCGCTCCAGGTCGCGCCCGATCCGGCGCAGGTCCTCCACCGCGTGGCGGTGCGAGACGCGGCCCACGTCCTGCTCGATGATGGGCCCGGCGTCGAGCTCGGCGGTGACGTAGTGGGCGGTCGCCCCCACGATCTTCACGCCGCGCGCCCAGGCCTGCCGGTACGGGTCGGCGCCGGCGAAGGCCGGCAGGAAGGAGTGGTGGACGTTGATGATGCGGTGGGGGAAGCGGGCCACGAAGCCCGGGCTGACGATCTGCATGTAGCGCGCCAGCACCACCAGGTCGGTGGAGGCGCCGAGCAGCTCCAGCATCCGGGCCTCGGCCGCTTCCCGGGTCCCGCGCCCGTTCTCGACGTGGTGGAAGGGGACGCCCATGCCCTCCGCCGCGCCGGCCAGGTCCGGGTGGTTGGAGATCACCTGCGTCACCTCGCAGGGGAGGTCCCCGCGCCGCCACTCCCAGAGCAGCTCCAGCAGGGCGTGGTCGTGGCGGGAGACCAGGATGGCCACCCGCTTCCGGTCGGCGGCGCGGGTGAGCGTCCACTCCATGGCGAAGGGCCGCGCCACCGCGGCGTCGAAGGCGCCGCGCAGCTCCTGCAGGGCCAGGTCCAGCCCGCCGGTCTGCAGCTCGAGCCGCATGAAGTAGGTGCCCGGCGCCTCCTCGCTGGAGTGCTGGTCCAGGTCGGTGATGTTGGCGCCGTGCGCGAACAGGAAGCTGGAGATGGCCGCCACGATGCCGGGCCGATCGGGACACTTGATGAGGAGGACCGCGAGGTTCTGGTGCACCGGCGGAATCTACCACCGCCGGGCAGGTTCTCTCTCCGGGGCGCCGCGGCCGCCCTGTGCTA
>JAKAEO010000206.1 GCA_021818285.1 Myxococcales bacterium | reverse complement strand
CCCGGCGGCGCCGCCACCGGCCGCCGAGCGGCCGGCCCCGGCGTCCACCCCGGCGGCGCGCATCGTCGAGGCCATGGCCGCCAAGGTCGCCGCCGAGCCGGCCGAGATCCTCGGCGACCTGCAGCTCCGGCGCGAGCGGCTGGAGAAGATCAAGCGCAAGGTGGCGGAGGCGGCCCGGGTGCGCCCGGCGCTGGAGCCGCCGCCGGAGAGCACCGCCCGCGCCGCGGAGAGCGTGCTCGGGCTGGCCCAGGACCTGGAGGCGCGCCTCTCCCGCGCCCGGGACGTCGAGGAGGCGCTGCGCGGCGACCTGGAGGCGGCCCGCGGCGAGCAGGCCCGCGCCGCCGCCGAGGCCCGCGCCCAGGCCGAGCGGGTGGCGGCGGCGGAGCGGCTCGCCGAGGAGAAGCGCGCCGTCCTCGCCGAGCTGCTCGGCGAGCTGTCGGCCCTGGAGGAGGAGCGCGACCGGGCCCTGGAGCGGGCCCAGGCGCTCGCCGCCCTCGACGAGGAGCGGCAGCAGCTGCTCGACGCCCTGGCGGCGCGCGCCGAGGCGGCCGAGAGGGCGCGCGACGAGGCCCGGGGCGAGGCGGCGCGGCTCGGCGAGGACCTGGACCTGCGGGTCGCCGAGGGGGCGCGGCTGCGCGCCGCGCTGGCCGAGGTGACGCGCGAGCGGGACGAGCTGGCCCGCGAGGCGGAGCGCACCCGGCGCGAGCGCGACGAGCTCTCCGAGGCGCGGCGGGCGCTGGAGCAGGTGCACCAGGCGCTCGCCACCGCGCGGTCGCGGATCGGCTGAGCGCGCGCCGCACCGATCGGCGCGCCCTCCCGGCCGGAAGCCGGGAAGGGGCCTCCGGCGATCAGGTCGCCTTGGCGGTGCCCACCGTGCGCGAGGGCGCCGGGGTGGCGGCGGGCCGCAGCCGCCGCGCCTCCTCGAGCGCCTCGTGGGCGGCAACCTTGTAGGCCTCGCCCAGCGTCGGGTAGTTGAAGACCGCCTCGATGAAGTAGCGGATGCTGCCGCCGTGGGCCATCACCGCGTTGCCGAGGTGCACCAGCTCCGAGGCGTGCGGCCCGACGCAGTGCACGCCGAGGAGCTGACCGTCGGGACCGGCGAGGAGCTTGAGGAAGCCCACCGCCTCGCCCACCAGGTTGGCGCGGACGTTCTCCTCCAGCATGGCCCGGCCCACCACGTAGGGGACGCCCTTCTTCTGGAGCGTCTCCTCGGTCTCGCCGGCGCTCGACACCTCGGGGATGGTGTAGATGCCCACCGGCAGCATCTCGTTCACCCGGCGCTTGGAGACCCGGCCGCAGGCGTGGGTCATGGCCACCACGCCCTGGTCCTTGGAGGTGGAGGCCAGCCCGGGGAAGCCCACCAGGTCGCCGGCGGCGTAGACGTGCGGCACCTTGGTCTGGAAGTGCTCATTCACCTCCAGGAAACCCCGGTCGGTGGGCGAGAGCCCGGCGGCCGGCAGGTCCAGGGCCTCGACGTTGCCGACCCGGCCGCTGGCGATGAGCACCTTCTCGGCCACCAGCCGCTTGCCGCTGGAGAGGGTGATGAGGACGTCCTCCTCCCCCGGCTCCACCTGGGTGGCGCGGACCTCCTGGTAGATGTCCATGCCGCCCTCGGCGAACAGCTCCTGGACCGACCGCGACAGCTCGGCGTCGAGCCAGGGGAGCAGCCGCGGCTTGGAGTCCACGACGGTCACGTGGACGCCGAGCGCCTGGAAGATGGAGGCGTACTCGCAGGCCGCCACGCCGCCGCCCACCACCGCCAGGGTGCGGGGCACGTGGTCCAGCATCAGGATCGAGTCGGAGTCGTAGACCCGGGCGTGGTCGAAGGTGTACTGCGGCGGGTGGAAGGGGCGGGTGCCGGTGGCCAGCAGCACCGCCTCGGCGCGCAGCTCCTGGGTGCTGCCGTCGGGGATGGTGACCCGGATGGTGTGGGGGTCGACGAACCCGGCCAGGCCGCGGAAGGACTCGACGCCGGCCCGGGTGAGGGCGTTGCGGATGCGGGCGTGCTCCCGGGCCGTCACCAGGCCGCGGCGCCCCATGAGCTCGGGGATGGTGACGGTGCGCGAGACCTTCACCTCCAGGCCGTGGGCGTCGCGGCTGCGGGCCTGGAGCAGGGCCAGCGCCGTCTCCCGCAGCGCCTTGGAGGGGATGGTGCCGGTGTTGGCGCAGGCGCCGCCGGGGACCGCCTCCTTCTCCACCAGCGCCACCTTCTTGCCGAGCGAGGCCGCCTGCACCGCGCCGTTCTCGCCCGCCGGGCCGCTGCCGATGACCACCACGTCGTACCGGAGCATGGCCCGCTTATAATGCGCTTTTCCCCCGCCGACGATAATCTCACCGCCCCGTGCGCGACCCTCCGAAGAACCCGGTCCTCGACGCCGTCCAGAAGAACCTCATGGCCGCGCTGGACGAGCGCAAGGCGGCCCTGCGCGCCGCCGGCAAGACCCTCTACGACTTCGGCCTGGGCGACCCGAAGGAGCCGACGCCCCCCTTCCTGCGCGAGGCGCTGCGCGCCGCGGTGCCCGAGGTGTCGCAGTACCCGAGCCCGCGCGGCACGCCCGCCCTGCGGCGCGCCGCCGCGGGCTACCTGGCCCGCCGCTTCGGCGTCTCCCTGGATCCGGATCGGCAGGTGGTCCCGGCCACCGGCGCCAAGGAGGCCATCTTCCACCTGCCGCTCGCCTTCGCCGGCGGGCCGCGGCGCAAGGTGGTGATGCCCGACCCCGCCTACCCGACCTACGAGGTGGGGGCGCGCTTCGCCGGCCTGGAGCCGGTGAAGGTGCCGCTCACCGCGGCCAACCGCTTCCTGGTCGAGCCGGAGGCGCTGGGCGAGGCGGTGCTCTCCGGGACGCTGCTCTTCTGGCTCTGCTCGCCCCACAACCCCACCGGCGCGGTGGCGCCCCGCGACTACCTGGAGCGGCTGGGGCGGGCGGCGCGGCGCCACGGCTTCATCGTGGTCTCCGACGAGTGCTACGCGGACGTCTGGTTCGGCGAGCGGCCGGCCTCGATGCTCGAGGTGCAGGTGGAGAACGTCCTCGCCGTCCACTCCTGCTCCAAGCGCAGCGGCATGACCGGCTACCGCAGCGGCTTCGTGGCCGGCGACGCCGACCTGGTGGCGCTGGTGCAGCGGATGCGCTCCCACCCCGGGGTGGCCTCGCCCGACTTCGTCTCGGCGGCGGCGGCCGCCGCCTGGGGCGACGACGCCCACGCCGAGGAGCGGCGCCGGATCTTCGCCGCCAAGCGGGAGCGCTTCCTGGCCTTCTTCGCCGCCCGCGGCCTCGAGGTGCACGGCTCGGAGGCGACGCTCTACCTCTGGGTGAAGGTGCCGGCGGGCCACGACTCCGCCTCCTACGCCCTGGCGCTGCTGGAGGAGGGCGTGGTGGTGGCGCCGGGGACGGCCTTCGGCGCCGGCGAGGGGTACGTGCGCGTGGCGCTGGTGCCCACGCTGGCGGAGTGCGACGCGGCCCTGGGGGCCTGGGGGAGGGTGAAGGCATGAGCGCGAGCGGGCTGGAGCAGCGGATCGCGGCGGCGTTCGCCGACCGGAAGCTCCTCGAGGATCCGGCGCACCGCGAGGCGGTGCTGGAGGCGGTGCGGGGGCTCGACCAGGGGGCGCTGCGCGTCGCCGAGAAGGTGGACGGCGAGTGGAAGGTCCACGCCTGGCTGATGCAGGCGGTGAACCTCTACTTCGCGGTCGCCGGCATGGAGGTCCAGGACTACGGGCCCTTCCAGGTGCGGGACAAGGTGCCGCTGAAGCACGGCCTGGAGGCGGCCGGGGTGCGGGTGGTGCCCGGCGGCGTGGTCCGCTACGGCGCCCACGTGGCGCCGGGGGCGGTGGTGATGCCCGGCTTCGTGAACATCGGCGCCCGGGTGGGCAAGGGGTCGATGGTGGACACCTGGGCCACCGTCGGCTCCTGCGCCCAGGTGGGCGAGAACGTCCACCTGGCCGGCGGCGTGGGCATCGGCGGGGTGCTGGAGCCGCCCGGGGCCCGGCCCAACATCATCGAGGACGGCTGCTTCATCGGCAGCCGCTGCGTGATCGTCGAGGGCGTGCTGGTCGAGGAGGAGGCGGTGCTGGGGGCCAACGTGGTCATCACCGCCACCACGCCCATCGTCGACGTCACCGGCCCGCGCGAGGTGGTGCACAGGGGGCGCGTGCCGGCGCGCTCGGTGGTCATCCCCGGGACCCGGGCCAAGGCCTACCCGGCCGGCACCTGGCAGATCCCCTGCGCCCTGATCGTCGGGCGCCGCGGCGCCTCGACCGACAAGAAGGTCTCGCTGAACCAGGCGCTGCGCGAGTTCGAGGTCCAGGTGTGACCGCGCCCCCCGCCGCCGCCGGCCTGCCGGAGGCGCTCGCCGCCCGCGCCGAGGCGCTCTGCGCCGTCCCCTCGCCCATCGGGAGCGAGCGGGCGCTCTGCGACCTGCTGGAGGGCGAGGCCCAGGGCCGCTTCCCGGCGCTGCGCCGGGTGAAGGACTCGCTGGTGATCGAGGTGGACGGTCCGGCCGGGGGCGCCGCGTCCCCGGGTCGGGGGGAGCCGCCGGAGGCCGGGCGCCCGCTGGTCGCGCTTTGCGGCCACCTCGACACCATCCCGGTGCCGGAGGCCGACCGGGGCCGGGCCCCGCGCCGCGAGCGGGGACGCCTGTACGCCACCGGCGCCTCCGACATGAAGGGCGGGGTGGCGGTGGCCTGGGAGCTGGCCTCGCGCCTGCCCCGCCGGGAGCGCTCCTGCGACCTGCTGCTCGTCCTCTACGCCCGCGAGGAGGGGCCCTACCTGGAGAACGAGCTCGGCGACCTGCTGCGGGAGGTGCCGCTGCTCTCGCGGGCCGACCTGGCGATCTGCCTCGAGCCCACCGACAACCGGCTGCAGCTCGGCTGCGTCGGGTCGATCCACGCCACCTTCACCTTCCGCGGGAAGGCCGCCCACTCGGCCCGCCCCTGGCACGGCGAGAACGCGGTCCACCGGGCCGGGGCGCTGCTCGCCGAGCTGGCCGCCCGGCCGCCGCGCGAGGCGCTCTCCGGCGGCCTGTCCTTCCGCGAGGTGACGAGCGTCACCCGCATCGACGGCGGCCAGGCGCGGAACGTGGTGCCGGAGCGCTGCACGCTCAACGTGAACTTCCGCTTCGCCCCGGACAAGACGCTGGAGGCGGCGGCCGAGGAGCTCCTGGCCCTGGCCACGCGGCACGGCGCCGAGGCGAAGCTCACCGACCTCTCTCCCGCCTGCCCGGCCTTCGCCGACCGGCCGCTGGTGCGCCGGCTCGCGGAGCGCACCGGCGGCGCGCCCGAGCCCAAGCAGGCCTGGACCGACGTGGCCCGGCTGGCGCAGGCCGGCGTGCCGGCGGTGAACTTCGGGCCCGGCTCCACCGCGCAGGCCCACCAGGCCGGGGAGTGGCTGGAGCTGGCCGCCCTCGAGACCTGCTACCGGAAGCTCGAGTCCTTCCTCCGCGCCCGCTGATCGCGGCGCGGCGGGCGGTCCACGCCCGCGCGGCGCCGCCGGCGCGCCCGCCCCATGCCGCCGGCCCCCGTCGGGGCCCTCGCTTGCGCCGCTCCGGCGGCCCGTTAGGTATGCCGGGCGCCAGGGGAGGGGCCCTCGTCACTCGAGGGGCGGGCGCGCCACCGCCGATCCCTCCGGGCATCCCGGGAACCGGGACACGCCGAGGCTTGCCAACCACACCAGAGATCGAGGAGAGCACCATGAAGAGGATCGCCGCCGCCGTCGCCGCACTGGCCTTCGCCCCCGCGCTGGCCCGGGCCGACGTCAGCACCTGGAACATCGACCCGGCCCACACCATGACCGGCTTCTCGGTGAAGCACCTGGTCATCAGCACGGTGCGGGGCGAGTTCGCGAAGACCACCGGCGTCCTGAAGCTGGACGACAAGGACGTGACGAAGTCGAGCGTCGAGGCCACCATCGACGCGACCACCATCAGCACCCGCATCCCCAATCGGGACAACGACCTCAAGTCGCCCGAGTTCTTCGACGTCGCCAAGTACCC
>JAKAEO010000205.1 GCA_021818285.1 Myxococcales bacterium | reverse complement strand
CCGGCGTCGCCGACGCCTACCCCGAGGGTGTCCCGGGCGCGCCGCGCGCCCGCGTGGAGGCGCTGGAGCGGGCCTGCCTGGAGTGGCGCTTCCGGCTGCGGCCCCGGGAGGAGCGGCTCTCCCGCACCCACGGCGACTTCCACCCCTTCAACGTGCTGTTCGGCGAGGGCACCTCCTTCACGCTGCTCGACGCCAGCCGCGGCGGGCGGGGCGACCCGGCCGACGACGTCGCCGCCATGGCGGTGAACTACCTCTTCTTCGCGGCCGGGCGGCCCGAGGCCTGGCCGCGCGGGCTGGGGCCGCTCTGGGAGGATTTCTTCGCCGCCTACCTGGGGGGAGGCGGCGACCCGGGCGTGCTCGACGCCCTCGCCCCCTTCCTCGCCTGGCGGGCCCTGGTGGTCTGCTGCCCCCGCTTCTACCCGCGGCTGGGGGCGCCCGAGCGCGGCCGGATCCTGGGGGTCGCCGAGCGGGCCCTGGCGGCGCCGCGGTTCGATCCGGCCTGGGCCGGGGAGGCCTTCCGATGACGGGCGCGGTCGTCTGGATCACCGGCCTGCCCTCGGCGGGCAAGTCCACCCTGGCGCACCGGGTGATCGCGGCGCTCCAGGGGCGCGGCGCGGGGGCGCTGCTCCTCGACGGCGACGAGGTGCGCCAGGCGCTGGTCCCGTCGCCGGGCCACCTGCCGGCGGAGCGCGACGCCTTCTACGAGACGCTGGCGCGGCTCGCGGCGCTGGCGGCGCGCCAGGGGCTGGTGGCCGTGGTCGCCGCCACCTCCCACCGCCGGGACCACCGGGCCCGGGGGCGGGAGCTGGCGCCGCGCTTCGTCGAGGTCTGGGTGCGCACGCCGCCGGAGGAGTGCGAGCGGCGCGACGCCCGCGGCCTCTACCAGCTCTTCCGCGAGGGGAAGGCGCCGCTGCTCCCGGGCCCGGGCGTGCCCTACGAGCCGCCGGAGGCGCCGGAGGTGACGGCCGAGGGGGGCGAGGACGCGGCGGCGGCCGAGACGGTGGCGGCGCTGCTGCTGCCCAGCTCCTGGCCCTGAGGGCCGCCGAGCCTCAGCGGCAGGCGTCCCAGAAGGCCCGCAGGTCGGGCGGCAGCGGCGACTCGAAGGCGATCCGCTCGCGCCGCGCCGGGTGGGGGAGCTCGAGCCGCCAGGCGTGGAGCGCGTGGCGGTCGAGCCGCAGCCGTTCCCGGTCGGCGTCGGTCAGGGCGTGCCGGGTGAACCGGTCGAAGATCTCCTCGTCGGGCCCGTAGATCTTGTCGCCCACCATGGGGAGGCCGGCGTGGTGGAGGTGGGCGCGGATCTGGTGCTGCCGCCCGGTGCGCGGGTGGCAGGCGAGCAGGGCCACCGGCGCGCCGTCGGGCGCCCGGCGCCGCTCCAGCACCTCGAAGCCGGTGCGCGAGGGCAGCCCCCCCGCCTCGACGTGCATCCGCACCCGGACCTTCGACGTCCCGGTGAGCCGCAGCGGCGCGTCCACCTCGAAGCGGTCCTCCCGCGGCGCGCCCTCGACGAGGGCCAGGTAGGTCTTGGCCACCCGGCCGTGGGCGAAGGCCGACTTGAGCGCCCTGGTGCAGGCCGGCGAGCCGCCGCAGGCGAGCAGGCCGGAGGTCTCCCGGTCGATGCGGTGGGCCGGGTCCACCTTGCGCCCGGCGAAGCGCTCCCGGGCCAGGGCCGTGAAGGTGTGCAGGAGGTACCGGGCGGTGGGGTGGACCGGCAGGCCGGCCGGCTTGTCCACCACCACCAGGTCGCCGTCGTCGTGGACCACCGCGAAGTCGAGCGGCGTCTCCGGCTCCGGCTCGGCCTCCTTGAGGAGCGCGAAGCGCAGCCCGGGGGCCACGCGGGTGGAGGGCTTCAGGCGGTGCCGGCCCTCGGCCTCGAGCCGGGTCTCGATGAGGCGCTGGATGCGGGCGCGGGAGAGGCGCCGGATCTTCTCCTGGAGGTAGCGGTCGAGGCGCCACCCGGCGTAGTTCTCCTCGACGGTGAAGGGCACCCGGACCAGCACCGGCGGACAGTAGCACTTGCCGCCCCCGCCCGATGCCCCTAGCATCGGCCGCCCGTGCCCCGCCGCCTCCTGCCCGCCGCGCTCGCCGCCCTGCTGCCGCTCGCGCCGGTGACGGCCGCCGCCGCCGACCGGGTGGCGGTGGTGGCGCTGGACGCGCCGGCCGAGCTGCGCTTCACCGGGAAGGCGCTGGCCGCGGCGGTGGCGCGCGCCGCGGCGAAGGACCCGGCGCTCACCGTGCTGGGGCCGGAGCAGGTGGAGGCGCGGCTCGGCCGCGACGTCGCCGGCCGGCTCGCCGGCTGCGGCGCCTCGGCCCCGTGCCTGGCGGGCCTCTCCCGCCGGCTCGGGGTGGACCGGGTGGTGGGCGGCTCGCTCTCGCGCGCCGGCGCCAGCTACCGGGTGGCGCTGGTGCAGGCCGACGTCCGCACCGGCGCGGCGCTGGCCTCCTGGGACGGCGAGGTGCCGGTGGCCTCCCGCCGGCTCGCCGCGGCGGTGGCCGAGGCGGCGCCGGGGCTGCTGGCCGCGCGCCCGGCGCCCGGCGCGCCCACCCGCTCACGGTAGCCCGGGGAAATCGCGGCGCTTCTCCGGTCCGGGTTGACGGATCGATCCCGAAGTCGTATTCGGTGGCCCCGGGTTGAAGACCGCCTTCGTCATCATTCCGGCGCGGTACGGAGCTTCGCGGTTCCCCGGGAAGCCGCTGGCGCTCCTCTCCGGAAAGCCCCTCATCTGCCACGTCGCCGAGCGCGCCGCGCGGGCCCGGGGCGTGGCCCGCGTCGCCGTCGCCACGGACGACGAGCGCATCGCGGCCGCGGCCCGGGGCTGCGGCGCCGAGGCGGTGATGACCGGGCCGGCGGCCTCCGGGACCGACCGGGTGGCCGAGGCGGCGCGGACCATGGCGAGGCGCGGGGCGGCCGAGGTGGTGGTGAACCTGCAGGGAGACGAGCCGCTCATCGAGCCGGAGGCGGTCGAGGCGCTGCTCGCCGCCATGGAGGACGGGCGGGCGGAGATGGCGACGCTGTCGCGGCCGCTGGAGCCCGGCGAGTGGGAGCGGCCGCACGTGGTCAAGGTGGTGACGGCGGCGAACGGCGACGCCCTCTACTTCTCCCGCGCCGCCATCCCGCACCGCCGCGAGGGGGGCGAGAGCCCGCTGGCCCGGGCCCACGTCGGCGTGTACGCCTTCTCGGCCGCCTTCCTGGAGGCCTTCACCCGGCTGCCGCCGGGGCGGCTGGAGCGGGAGGAGTCCCTGGAGCAGCTGCGGGCGCTGGAGCACGGCCACCGCATCCGGGTGGTGGAGACGAGGTACCGGGGCTTCGGCGTGGACACGCCGGAGGACCTGGCGAGGGCGCAGGCGCTGCTGGGCGGGGCCTGACCAGAGGGGGGCGAGGGACCATGGTGAAGCGGACCAAGAAGACCAAGTACCTGTTCGTCACCGGCGGCGTGGTGAGCTCGCTCGGCAAGGGGCTGGCGGCCGCCTCCATCGGCGCGCTGATGGAGAACCGCGGGCTGGAGGTCACCCACCTCAAGCTCGACCCGTACATCAACGTCGACCCGGGCACGATGAGCCCGTTCCAGCACGGCGAGGTGTACGTCACCGACGACGGCGCCGAGACCGACCTGGACCTCGGGCACTACGAGCGCTTCACCCGCGCCAAGATGACCCGGCGCAACAACTACACCACCGGCCGGATCTACAACTCGGTCATCCAGAAGGAGCGGCGCGGCGAGTACCTGGGCAAGACCGTCCAGGTGATTCCCCACATCACCGACGAGATCAAGGCGGTGATCCGCGAGGCGGCCGGCGAGGCCGACATCGTCATCGTCGAGGTGGGCGGGACGGTGGGCGACATCGAGTCGCTGCCCTTCCTCGAGGCCATCCGGCAGATGAAGTACGACGTGGGGCCGGAGAACGTGGTCTACACCCACCTCACGCTGGTGCCCTTCATCGCCGCCGCCGGGGAGCTGAAGACCAAGCCCACCCAGCACAGCGTGAAGGAGCTGCGGGAGATCGGCATCCAGCCCGACATCCTGCTGTGCCGGTCCGACCGGGAGATCGCCCGGGAGATGAAGGACAAGATCGCCCTGTTCTGCAACCTGGACGCCAGCGCGGTCTTCACCGCCATCGACGTGGAGTCGATCTACGAGCTGCCGGTGACGCTGCACCGCGAGGGGCTGGACGACAAGCTGGCCGAGCTCCTGAACATCTGGAGCCGCGCCCCGCGCCTCGACCGCTGGGAGGAGATCGTCGAGAAGGTCACCCACCCGAAGCGCGGCGAGGTGCGCATCGGCGTGGTGGGCAAGTACGTCGAGCTGCACGAGAGCTACAAGAGCCTGAACGAGGCGCTGACCCACGGCGGCATCGCCAACGACGTGAAGGTGGTCCACGAGTTCATCGACTCCACCAAGCTGGAGGAGGGGGACCTCAGCGCCCTCTCGGCGGTGGACGCCATCCTGGTGCCGGGCGGCTTCGGCATCCGCGGCACCGAGGGGAAGATCCTGGCGGTGCGCCACGCCCGGGAGCGCAAGGTGCCCTTCTTCGGCATCTGCCTGGGGCTGCAGATGGCGGTGATCGAGTTCGCCCGCGACGTGCTCGGGCTGGCCGGCGCCAACTCGCTGGAGTTCGACGAGAAGACCCCGCACCCGGTGGTCACCCTGATGGACCAGCAGAAGGGGGTCACCGAGAAGGGCGGGACCATGCGGCTCGGCAGCTACCCCTGCAAGCTCAAGGAGGGGACCAAGGCCCGCGAGCTCTACGGCGCCGACCTGATACACGAGCGCCACCGCCACCGCTTCGAGTTCAACAACGGCTACCGGGCGCAGTTCGAGGCGGCCGGCATGATCTTCAGCGGCGTGAACCCGGACCTGGGGCTGGTGGAGATGATCGAGCTGAACAACCACCCGCACTTCGTGGGCTGCCAGTTCCACCCCGAGTTCAAGTCGCGGCCGGCCACGCCCCACCCGCTCTTCGCCGGCTTCGTGGCCGCGGCGCTCCGCTTCCGCGACGCCCGCCAGAAGGACATCGCCGAGGTGACCAAGCTGCCGGTGGGGAAGAACGCCTAGCGCGCCCCGGCCCCCCGGAGGCGCGTCCCGGCGCCGCCGGCCGGGCGCCGCCGATCGCTCGGCGCCCGGCGCGATCCCGGGCTAGAATCGCGCGATGATCCACGCGCGCATCGGCGGCTACCCGGTGGGAGACGGCGAGCGGCTGCTCCTCATCGCCGGCCCCTGCGTCCTCGAGTCGGAGGCCCAGGCCCTCTCCCACGCGCGGCGCGTGAAGCTGCTCGGCGCCCGGCACGGGCTGCCGACCATCTTCAAGGCCAGCTTCGACAAGGCCAACCGCACCAGCGGGAAGAGCTTCCGGGGCGTGGGGCTGGAGGCCGGGCTCGCCATCTTCGAGCGGGTGAAGCGGGAGACCGGGCTCCCCTGCCTCACCGACGTCCACGAGGCGTGGCAGGCGGAACCCGTCGGGAAGGTGGTGGACGTCCTCCAGGTCCCGGCCTTCCTCTGCCGCCAGACCGACCTGGTCACGGCCTGCGCCCGCCACGCCCGCGGCGGCGTGAACGTGAAGAAGGGGCAGATGGTGGCCCCCGGGGACATGCGCCACGTGGTGCAGAAGTGCCGCGACGCCGGCAACGGGGAGGTGCTGCTCACCGAGCGCGGCGCCACCTTCGGCTACGGGAACCTGGTGGTGGACATGCGCTCGCTGGTGATGATGCGCGACCTGGGCGTGCCGGTGTGCCTCGACGCCACCCACTCGGTGCAGCTCCCCGGCGCCGGCGGCGACACCACCGCCGGGAACCGGGAGTACGTGGCGCCGCTGGCCCGGGCCGCGGCGGCGGTGGGCATCGACGCCCTCTTCGCCGAGATCCACGAGGACCCGGCCACGGCGAAGAGCGACGGCCCCAACTCGCTGGACTTCGACCAGGCCGACCGCGTGCTCGCGGACCTCCTCGCCATCCGCCGGGCGCTGGGGCAGGCGTGAGCCCGGCCCGGCGGCGCCCCGGGCCGGCCCGGGGTGT
>JAKAEO010000204.1 GCA_021818285.1 Myxococcales bacterium | reverse complement strand
CGACCAGGGCACTCGCCAGATGACCAGCATTCCTGTTGGCCGACACTTCGACCATAGCGCGGCAGGCGACATTCATCTTGGCGACGTACTCCGAGATCCGTGAAGCTACTGTGGAACCACCTGCAGGGGCGAGACCAGCGTCGCCGCAGTACCGATGTCGATGAGTTCGACAACATGCGCGACAAGTCTTCCGCTCTCGCACTTTCAAGGAGAAGCTCGATGAGCACGACACCCTTGGCCCTGAAGAGCGCTACTCGGATCATGTGCCTTCTCGGGTTTGCTGTCTTCTGGCCGGCGGGGGAAGGGCAGGCAGAGTCTCCGCGTGTCGGAAGTCCGGTCTCCGCCGACGAGGCCTACCTCGACCATCTCCAGGGTGAGTGGTGGATGGAGGGTACGCTCGGCGGCAAGCCGGTGCGCTATCGCGCTCATGGGGAGCGCGCCCTGCAGGGCGGCTTCCTGCGCCTCCACATGATCGACGCGGCGGCACGGCCGCAGTACGAGGCGGACGTCTACATCGGGTTCGATGCCAAGGCCCATGATTTCGTGGCCCATTGGCTCGATCGGTTCGGTGCCGCCGGTGCGCGCGTCGTGGCCACGGGCCAACGCGATGGCGAGCGTCTCATACTCACGTTTCCATACGCAGAAGGTGCCTTCCGAGACACCTTCACGTTCGATCCGAAGTCCGGCACCTGGACGCTGCTCCTCGAATCGCAAGAAGCGAGCGGCTCCTGGTCGAAGTTCGCGACTTACACCTTCGTGCGCGCTTGACCGGTTGGCAGCGTCTTACCAGCGCTTCATCGTGGGGCGGTAGAGGTTCGGACCCATTGCCTCCGCAGAGAGGAGTGCATGCCGTCGGCGGTGCTCGTCCTGCGAGACGGGGGGACCCGCTCCCATCACGAATGGCGCGTGCATCGATGCAATCACGGCGCATCACCAAGATTCACTAGAAGGCATGCCTTGAAACTACCGCGACGCGCCTCGCGCCCCTCGTGCCGAGCCGAGGACTGTCCGAGCCGCGGGCCGCACAGCGAAGCCCGCGGCGAGTTCCGCAGGCTCGAGCCCGCCTCCCGCGTTGCGCGGCGCGGCCTCGACGAAATCGCCGGCGCGAGGACCCGGGCGCCGAGCACCGTCCCCGGCGCGGAGCCCCGATTCCAGAACGGCTCCGCTCGGTGGGCCGTTCACCGACTGGCTCTTGCGCCGGCCCCGCTCCTCGGCTCCGCCCCTACGCCAGGATGTCCGCGGCGTCGCCCTTGCCCTGGCGCACCACCCGCGGCTCGGGGCCGGTGAGGTCGATGACGGTGGAGGGCTCGTTGGGCCGGTAGCCGCCGTCCAGGATGAGGTCGAGCCCGTGGCCCAGCCGCTCCTTGATGTCGTGGGCGTCGATGAGCACCTCGCCCTCGGGCGTCGCCGCCGAGGTGGAGATCACCGGGTGCTCCAGCCGCCGCACCAGCTCCAGGGCGATGGGGCTCTCCGGCAGCCGGATGCCCACCGTCTTCTGGCGGCGCAGCAGGAGGTCGGGGACCAGCCGCGTCGCCGGCAGGACGAAGGTGAACGGGCCGGGGGTCTTGCGGCGCAGCACGCGGTAGGCGGCGTTCTCGACGATGGCGTAGCGCGACACCTCGGCGAGGTCGGCGCAGATGAAGGACAGCTCGTGGTCCCGGGGGAGCTGCTTCAGCTGGTAGATGCGCTCGATGGCCCGCTTGTCGAAGAGGTCGCAGCCGATCCCGTAGTAGGTGTCGGTCGGGAAGGCCACCAGCCCGCCGGCGGCGAGCTGCGCCACGGCCCGCTCCACCAGCCGCGGCTGGGGGTGGACCGGGTCGATCTCGACGATGGGCGCCGCGGCCATGCGCTACTTCTACACGACCGTTTGGGATTCGGGAACAGCGCGACGCGTGCGCCCGGGAGCCCCTTGCGCCGGGACGGCTCAGCTCCGCTGCAGCGCCCCGGTGAGCGCCGCCACCACCTGCTCCGCCCGCTCGCCCTCCAGCCGCTTCCCCTCGGCGGTGCGGACGTAGAAGGCGTCGGCGGCCCGGTGCCCCTCGGTGGAGATGCGCGCCAGGTCCACCGTCAGCCCCAGCTCGAAGAAGGTCCGGGCCAGGGTGTGCAGCAGCCCCATCCGGTCCACCGTGAAGACGTCCACCACCGAGGCGTCGCGGGAGCTGTCGTTGTCGATGACCACCTTGGTGGCCACCCGCGGCAGCGGCTTGGCGATGGGCGACTCGCGCAGCTTGCGGGCCACCAGCGACTCGAGCGCCTCCTCGCCGGTGAGCACCCGCCGCAGGTCGGCGCGGGCCGCCCGCCACCGGGCCGGCTCCAGGGCCCCGCCCTCGGGGCCGCGCACCTCGAAGACGTCGAGCGCCCGGCCGGCCAGCCAGCCGAAGCGCGGCTCGTCGTCGCGGGTCGAGAACACCTCGGCCCGCTGGATGTCGATGCCGTCGGCCGCCAGCACGCCGGCCACCAGCGCCAGCAGCCCGGGCCGGTCGGGCGCGGTGAGCGTCAGCTCCGAGACGCCGCGGTCCGGCCGGTGGCGGATGGCGGCGGCGAAGGGGAGCCGCCGGCCCCGCCGCAGCAGGTGCAGGTGGCGAGGCGCCTTGCGCGGCGACTCGGTGACGAAGTAGCGCGGCGGCATCGCCTCCAGGAACTTCTCCGCCAGCCGGGGCTCGGCGCGCCCGGCCAGCAGCTCCGCCACCCGGGCCCGCCCTGCCGCCTCCGCCGTCCCCGGCTCGGGCCGGCGCCGCACCCCGCCGGCCATGGCGGCGCGGGACTTGGTGTACAGCTCCTTCAGCAGCCGCGCCTTCCAGTCGGTCCAGGTGCGGGGCCCGACCGTGGCGATGTCGGCGTAGGTGAGGAGGTAGAGCTTCTCCAGCCGGTCGATGGTCCCGCACTCCTCGGCGAAGGCGTGGATCAGGTCGGGGTCGGAGAGGTCGCGCCGCTGGGCCACGGAGGACATGCGCAGGTGCTTCGCCACCAGCCACTCGACGTCGGACGCGTCCGACGGGTCGATGGCCATGCGGACGCAGGCGGCGGCGGCGATCTCCGCGCCCCGCGCCGCGTGGTCCCCCATGCCCTTGCCGATGTCGTGGAACAGCGTCCCGAGGTAGAGCCCCAGCGGCCGCTCCAGCCGCTGCATGAGCGGCCCCACCTCGTCCTCCCGGACGTCGCCGGCGCGCAGCGCCAGCAGCCGCCGGACCGCGAAGAGGCTGTGAACGTCGACGGTGTACACGTGGTAGACGTCGATCTGCCGCCGCGCCGTCACCCGCGCGAACTCGGGCAGCACCCGCGGCAGCACCCCCAGCTCCTGCATGGTGGAGAGGAACCGGCCGCGCGTGCCCGGGCGCATCAGCCCGGCCAGCAACTCCTGGTCCGCCTCCGGGTCGCCGCCGGCCTCCCCCCGCTCGGCGGCCGCCAGGGTCGCCTGGTCGCGCGCGTAGGAGTACAGCTCCAGCCCCTCCCGGTCGGCGGTGGTGAAGAGCCGCACCAGGGCCGCCGGGGAGCGGCGCAGCACGTCCTTGTCCGCCACCGTGAGCCGGCCGCGGAAGACCTTGAACTCGCCGCCGGGGATGAGCCACCCGCCCCGCGCCGGGGCGCCGCCGCGCTCGGCGCCGGTCATGGCGGCGGGTGCCGGCACCTGGCGCCAGGCCGCGGCGTGCATCGGCTCCAGCGCCCGGTCCACGATGGCGTCGCAGGCCACCAGGATGGTCTTGGCCGCCAGGTAGTAGTGGCGCATGCACTGCTCGACGGCGCTCCCCTCCGGGCCGTCGGCGTAGCCCAGGAAGGCCGCCACCTGCGGCTGGACGTCGAAGGTGAGCTGGTCGGCCTTGCGCCGGGCCAGGTGGTGCAGCTCGTTGCGGACGCGCCAGACGAAGTCGCGGGCGCGCCGCAGGTCCTTGATCTCCCGCTCCGGCAGGATGGCCCGGGAGAGCAGCTCGGTGACGCCGGCCACCTTCCAGCGGGCCCGGGCGATCCACAGCGCCGCCTGCAGGTCGCGCAGGCCGCCCTCCGACTGCTTCACGTTGGGCTCGAGCAGGTAGAGCGAGTCGCCGAACTTCTCCCGCCGCTGGCGCATCTCGGCGATCTTCTCGGTGACGAAGCCGTCCACCCGCGACTGCGACAGGCCGTGGAGCTGCTCCCGCTCCAGCTCCCGGAAGAGCCGGGAGTCCCCCGCCAGGTAGCGCAGGTCGAGGAGCGCGGTGCGCACCGTCTGGTCCTGCTGCGCCAGCGCCTCGCAGGCCGCCAGGTCCCGCACCCCGTAGCCCACCTCCAGCCCCAGGTCCCAGAGCGAGTAGAGGAAGCGCTCGCTGGCCTCGCGGGTGAAGGCGTCCGGCTCGCCCGGCCCGTGGAGCAGCAGCAGGTCGAGGTCGCTGTAGGGGGCGAGCTCGCGCCGCCCGTAGCCGCCGAGGGCCACCAGGGCGATGGGCGAGGCCGGCGCCGCCTTGCGTCCCCGCCCCTTCCCCTTCGCCGGCTTGCGGACCGCGGGCGCGGCCGCCAGCGCCCGCTCCCAGAGCATCACCACGATGCGGTCGGTGGCGGCGCTCTGGAGCCGGACCACGGTGTGGCCGCTGGCGCCGCCGCGGTGCAGCTCCTCGAGGTGCCTGCGGGCCGCGGCCAGGTCGGCCCTGGCGTCGCCGGTGAGCGGCGGCAGGTCCGGCAGCCGCTCCTCGTACTCGTACGGGCGCGGCGCGGGAAGCGTGGCGAGGCCGGTGTCGGATCGCATGCGGCAGAGGAAATATAGCGGCCCGTCAGCGGGCCGCCACCCGGGCCTGGCCTCGCGCGAAGGTGTCGACGGCCCGGGCCACCGAGCTGGCGACGGTGTCCTGGAAGCGCGGGTCCTTGAGCCGCTTCTCCTCGGCGCGGTTGGAGATGAAGGCGGTCTCCACCAGGACCGCCGGCATCCGGGCCCCCAGCAGGACGTAGAACAGGGCGCTCTTCACGCCGAGGTCGCGTGCGGAGCCGGTCCGCTGCCGGATTCCGGCGACCAGGTCCCGCTGGACCAGCCGGGCCAGCCGCTGCGAGGGCTCGGCGCTCGACTGGGCGTCGAGGTCGGCGAGGATGTGCTTCACCTCCGGCCCCTCCCCGGCCTCGTCGGAGAGCGCGCCGTTCTCGCGGGCCGCCAGCCGCCGGGCGTACCGGTCGTCGGCGACGTTCAGCACGAAGGTCTCGGTGCCGCGCCGGTCGCGCCGCGGGTGGGCGTTGGCGTGGATGGAGATGAAGAGGTCGCCCTTCCGCTCGTTGGCGAACCAGGTGCGCTGGTCGAGCCGCAGGTAGCGGTCGTCGTTCCGGGTGAGCAGGACCTCGTAGCCGCGCTCCTGGAGCCGCGCCTTGAGCCGCCGGGCGATGGCCAGGGTCACGTCCTTCTCGCGCACGCGGGTGGGGCCGATGGCCCCGGTGTCGTGGCCGCCGTGGCCGGCGTCGACGATGATCCGGTGGATGGGCCGGTTGGCCGCGAACTCGGGGGCCAGGGGACCGGCGGCGGCCGCCGGCCGCTCCGGGGGCGCCGGGCTCGGCGCGGCCGGCGGGCGGGCCGCGCCCACGTCGATGAGCAGCTGCGGCGGGTCCCGCAGCGCCGCGACCCGCACCTCCTGGTCGCCGCGCAGGTCGAGCACCACCCGCACGGTGTCGGGGCCGTTCTGGCCGGTGCGCACCCGCTCCACCAGCCCGTCGCCGATGGGGTGGGCCGCCGCGGCCCCCTCCAGCACCGCGCCGGGGATGTCGATGGCCACGCGCCGCGGGTGGGTGGCGTCGGCGGGGAGCTCCTGCCGGGTGAAGCCGGCCGGCCGGGAGAGGGCGACGGCCACCCGGGTCGAGTCGGGGCTGGACCAGGAGTGGATCTCGGCGACGCGCAGCGGCTCCTCCGACGCCGCCTCCGGCTTGGGCTCGAAGGGGCGCGGGCTGGGGCGGGCGGCGTCCTCCTCCCCGGCCGCCAGCGCCTTGTTCAGCGCCTCGTCGAGCGGCCCGTCGTCGGCCTCGTCGGCCGGCGCCGGCCCCGGTGGGCGCGGGGCGCGGGCCGCCGGGCGCGCCGGCTTGCGGGCCGCGCGGGCC
>JAKAEO010000203.1 GCA_021818285.1 Myxococcales bacterium | reverse complement strand
GACGTCGGCGACGGCCGCGGCCGCCGCCGGCCGGTAGGCGTGCGAGACGAAGCCGAGGACCGCCAGCCCGGGGGCGATCGCCGCCGTGGGCAGGGCCGGGAGCAGCGCGGCCGCGGTGCCCGAGGCCAGGAGGGCGCCGAGCATGGTGGGCCGGCGGCCGAGCCGGTCGGTGAGGGTCCCGGCCAGCGGCGCCGCCAGCAGCGTCCCGGCGCCGAAGGCCGAGACGGTGAGGCCGGCCTCGGCGGTGCTGAAGCCGCGGTCCCGCAGGAACAGCGCCATGAAGGGGAAGACGAAGCTCGCCAGTGCGTTGACGAGCTGTCCGCCGAAGAGCCACCAGAAGGTGGCGGGGAGCGCCGGCTCGCCCGAGGACCAGGGGAGTCTCACCGGGCGGTTCTAGCACCAAAGGCGAACGGCCGCCCCCGGGGGGACGGCCGTCGCCGGTGCTTCACGGGGAGTTCAGGCGGCGCAGCCCGCCGTCAAATGTCGAAGTACAGCGCGTACTCCAGCGGGTTCGGCCGCATCCGGACCGGGTTCACTTCCTTGTCGTACTTGTACTGGATCCAGGTCTCGATGACGTCCTCGGTGAAGACGTCGCCCTTCAGCAGGAACTGGTGGTCCCTGCGCAGGTGCTCCAGCGCCTCGTCGAGGCTGCCCGGCATCTTCGGGATCTCCTTCAGCTCCTCCGGGGAGAGGCCGTAGATGTCCTTGTCGAGCGGCTGGCCGGGGTTGATCTTGTTCTCGATGCCGTCGAGGCCCGCCATCAGCATCGCCGCGAAGGCGATGTAGCCGTTGCAGGACGGGTCCGGCGAGCGGAACTCGATGCGCTTCGCCTTGGGGCTCGGCGAGTACATGGGGATGCGGATCGAGGCCGAGCGGTTCCGCGCCGAGTAGGCGAGGTTCACCGGCGCCTCGAACCCCGGCACCAGCCGCTTGTAGCTGTTGGTGGTCGGGTTGGTGAGCGCCGCCAGCGCCGGGCCGTGCTTGAGGATGCCGCCGATGTACCACATGGCGAGATCCGACAGGCCCGCGTAGCCGTCGCCGGCGAAGAGCGGCTTGCCGCCCTTCCAGATCGACTGGTGGGTGTGCATGCCGGAGCCGTTGTCGCCGTAGAGCGGCTTGGGCATGAAGGTCACGGTCTTGCCGTGCCGGCGGGCCACGTTCTTGATGACGTACTTGAACCACTGGAGCTGGTCGGCCATGTCGACCATCGGCGCGAAGCGGATGTCGATCTCGGCCTGGCCGGCGGTCGCCACCTCGTGGTGCTGCCGCTCGATCTTGATGCCCACCGCTTCCATCACCCGGCACATCTCGGTGCGGATGTCCTGCTGCGAGTCGGTGGGGGCGACCGGGAAGTAGCCCTCCTTGTAGCGGGGCTTGTAGCCGAGGTTGCCGCCGGCCTCCTCGCGGCCGGTGTTCCACTGCCCCTCGACCGAGTCCACCCGGTAGAAGGAGTGGTTCACGCCGGTGTCGTACCGGACCTCGTCGAAGATGAAGAACTCGGCCTCGGGCCCGAAGTAGGCGGTGTCGCCGATGCCGGTGGACTTCAGATATTTCTCGGCCTTCTTCGCGATGTTGCGCGGATCGCGGGTGTAGGCCTCCTTGGTGATGGGATCGGTGATGTCGCAGATGAGCGACAGCGTCGGCTCGGCCATGAACGGGTCGATGACCGCGGTGGCCGGGTCGGGCACCACCAGCATGTCGGAGGCGTGGATCGCCTGCCAGCCGCGGATGGAGGAGCCGTCGAAGCCGAGCCCCTCCTCGAAGATGTTCTCGCCCAGCTCGTCGAGCGGGATGGAGAAGTGCTGCCAGATGCCGATGAAGTCCATGAACTTCAGGTCGACGTAGGTGGCCTTCTTCTCCCTGGCCAGCTCCAGGACCTGCTTCGGGGTGCGGGTCGCCATCGCGTTCTTTCCTGTCCTCGGGTGTTGGGGGCGGATGCGGACTCGGGCGCCTCAATAGCACGCGGCGTGCCGCGCATGGGAGCCCGATCCCGTCGTGATTTGAAGGGGAATTCGGGGTGTCTGCCCGGATCGGAGGCAGGACCTGCCCGAATTCCGGGCAGTTCGGTCAGCGGGCCTTCATGCCCAGCGCCCGCATCCGCTCGCGCAGGGTGTTGCGGTTCATCCCCAGCAGCTCGGCGGCCCGCAGCTGGTTGCCCTTGGTGCGGGCCAGGGCCCCGGCGAAGAGCGGGATCCCCAGCGCCGCCAGCGCCGCGGCGTGGCGGCCCGCCTCGCCCGGCGGGCCGTCGAGGATGCGGTCCACGACGCTCTCCAGGCCCCGCTCCGACGAGACGGTCGCCGGCAGCAGGCCGGAGAGGTCGCGGGCCGTGAGGCGCGTCCCCGGCAGCTTGAGCAGCGCCCGCTGCAGGACGTTCTGCAGCTCGCGCACGTTGCCGGGCCAGGGGTGGGAGAGCAGCAGCGGCTCGGCGTCGCGCGCCAGCGTCACCGCCCGCCCGCGCAGCTGCTCGCCGTACTTGGCGGCGAAGGAGCGGGCCAGCAGCACCACGTCCCCCTCCCGCTCGCGCAGGGGCGGCAGCCGGACCGGCACCACCGCCAGCCGGTAGTAGAGGTCGCGCCGGAAGCGCCCCTCCTCCACCGCCCGGGCCAGGTCGGCGTTGGTGGCGGCGACGATGCGCACGTCCACCGACAGGGGGCGGGAGCCGCCGACGCGGTCCACCTCCCGCTCCTGCAGGACGCGCAGCAGCTTGGCCTGCAGCTCCACCGGCATCTCGCCGATCTCGTCGAGGAACAGCGTGCCGCCGTTGGCCAGCTCGAACTTGCCGGGCCGCCGTTCCACGGCGCCGGTGAAGGAGCCCTTCTCGTGGCCGTACAGCTCGCTCTCCATGAGGTCGCGGGGCACCGCGGCCATGTTCACGGTGACGAAGGGGCCGCGGGCGCGCGCGCTGTTGGCGTGGATGGCCCGCGCCACCAGCTCCTTGCCGGTGCCGCTCTCGCCCATGAGCAGCACCGTCATCTCGGTGCGCGCCACCCGGCCGATCTCCTTGTAGACCTCCACCATCGCCGGCGAGCGGCCGATGAGCATGTCGGGGATGGCGACGTCGCGGACGCGCCGGGGCTCGGCCTCGGCGTGCGCCGCCGTCCGGTCCTCGGCCGCCTCCTCGGGGCCGATGGCGAGGTCGCGGATGATGCGCTCCACCCGGGGGAGGTCGAAGGGCTTGCCCAGGTAGTCGGCGGCGCCGCGCTTCATGGCCTCGACGGCCGACCGCATGGTGTCCTCGGCCGTCATCATCACCACGAAGGGCGCCTCGGGGCCGGCCGCCACCTCGCCGAGCAGGGTCATGCCGTCGTCGCCCGGCAGCCGCACGTCGAGCAGCACCAGGCCCACCGCGCGCCCGGCCTCGCGGAGCTTCTCGCGGGCCTCCTCGGCGCTCGCCGCCTCCTCCCAGGCCACGCCCACCCGCTCGCAGGTGCGGGCCAGGACGAACCGGACGGAGGGCTCGTCATCCACGATCAGGACTTTTCGCACCGTCGGCCTCCGCCCCGGACAGGGGTCATGCCCCATTCCCAAGCAAGCCGGAGGCCAGCGCGCGCGCAGCCCCCTGGATCGGAGGCCTAGGCGACCTCCAGGGGCAGGAAGATGGTCGCCTCCACCCCGCCCCCTGCCCGGTTCTTGACCTCGATGCGCCCCCCATGGGCCTCGACGATGCGGCGGGAGATGGCGAGCCCGAGGCCGGTGCCGGACGCCTTGGAGGTGGCGAAGGGGGTGAAGAGGCGGGGGAGCATGGCGTCGGGGATGCCGGGGCCGTTGTCCACCACCGAGACCCGGGCCAGCGGGCGGGTGCGGCCGCCGGCGGCGCGCAGCCGGAGGGAGGCGACCTGGGTCTCGAAGAGCACCTGCCCGCCGGGCCGGCTGGCGGCGGCGTCCACGGCGTTGCGGGTGAGGTTCAGGACCACCTGGGTGAGCTTCTCGCGGTCGCCGACCACCTGGGGCAGCGACGGATCGTAACGCTCGGTGAAGGTCACGCGCTCGCCGCCGGGGAGGCCGCGGGCCAGGAGCATGACGTCGCCGACCACGCCGTGGATGTTGAAGGGGGCGGCCTGCAGCGCCGCGGGGCGCGCCAGGTCGAGCAGCTCGCGCACCAGCCCGTCCACCCGCTTGGCCTCGCGGGCGATGACCAGCGCGTAGTCGCGGGCCCGGCCCTCGGCCTCGCGCGCCAGCAGGTCGGCGGAGCCCTGCAGCCCCGCCAGCGGGTTCTTGATCTCGTGGGCCAGGCCGGCCGCCAGGGCCTCGAAGTCGAGCGTGCGCTCGCCCTGGCGCGGGACCCGCAGCACCAGCACGGTGCCGCTGCACTCCGGCCCCTCGAAGAGCGGCGCCGCCTCGGCGCTCACCCGCGCCGCCGGATCCTGGGGGTGGGGGAGGTCGGTGCTCGCCGCCTCCTGCGCCACCCGGACCCGCTCGCAGAGGGCGGCGATGCGATCGCCCCCGGGCAGGGCGCGGGCCGGCAGGCCGGCCGCCCGCTCGCGGCTGCGCGCCAGCAGCTCCTCCGCGGCCGGGTTCAGGTGCATCACGCCGCCGTCGGCGCCGACGACGATCACCGCGTCGGCGAGGGAGTCGAGCGCCGCGCGCGCCAGCGCGGCGGGGAGCGGCGGGGGCTTGGTGGGCCGGCTCATGGGGTCGGGCGTCCAGGACATCTCCCGGAGCCGTGCCGGATCCGTGCCGCTTCGCCCGGGTCGGGCCCGAGGAGCCCGGGAGGGCTAGAGCGCCGACTCGCCGCGCTCGCCGGTGCGGATGCGGATCACCTCGTCCACCGGCACCACGAAGATCTTGCCGTCGCCGATGCGGCCGGTCTTCGCGGCGCGCTCGATCACCTCGACGACCTTGGCGACCAGGGCGTCGGCCACCACCACCTCCACCTTCACCTTGGGGAGGAAGTCGACGACGTACTCCGCGCCCCGGTAGAGCTCGGTGTGCCCCTTCTGCCGGCCGAAGCCCTTCACCTCGGTGGCGGTGAGACCGGCGATCCCGACCTCGGAAAGGGCCTGCTTCACCTCGTCCAGCTTGAAGGGCTTGATGATGGCCTCGACCTTCTTCACGGCTCACCTCGGCTCGGTAGGGAAAGGTGTCTCTTGGTGACGCTACGCCCCGACGACAGGAACGGTCAAGGACGACGGATCGGCGCGCGCGCTTCCGTTTGCCGCGCCCGGCGCCCCCCGGACCCTGCCCGGGAACGGGGCAACGGATGCCCGCGGACCGGTCACCGCCCCGCGCGCGGCGGCCCGCGGGCGGCGCGCGGACCGGCCGCCCGCCCTCGAGGTTCCGCGCCTCGCGGCGTCGGCCGTCGATCTCCCGATCACGTCCGGCATCGGCTGCAACGGCCGAGCCACGCGCTCCCCAAGCCACCGGCCGGAAGGTAAGCTCGCGCCGGCATGGGAACCCTGGCCGCCGTCCTCCTCGCCGCCGCGCTGGCCGCCGCCGCCCACTGGGCCTTCTGGACCTGGCGGCTGCGGGTGCCCGGCACCGAGGACGAGGTGGTGCGGGCGGTGACCGCCGACGGCTGGACGCTGGCGCTGGGGCGCCGCCGGCCGCGCGGCCCGGCGCGCGCGCTGCCGGTGCTGCTCGTGCACGGACTCGCGGTGAACAGGTACTTCATGGACTTCGGGCAGGAGCGCCACTCGCTGTCCGCCTTCCTGGCCGCCGGCGGCTTCGACTGCTTCGCGCTCGACCTGCGGGGGCACGGCCAGTCGCGGCCCGGGCCGCGGGGCGGCTGGTGCTTCGACGACTACGTCCGCGCCGACCTCCCGGCCGCGCTGGAGGCGGTCCGCGCCGCCACCGGCGCCGCGCGGGTGCTGCTGGTCGGCCACAGCCAGGGGGCGCTCGTCGCCCTGGCCGGCGCCGGCCTGCGGCCCGGGCCGATCGCCGGGCTGGTGGCGATGGCCGGCCCGACCAGGATGGACCCGGGGCCGGCGCTGCGCCGCTTCGCGCGCGCCGCCTTCGCGCTCCGCCCGGTGACGCGCCTGCTGGCGCGGATGATCGCCCCCTTCGCCGGCCTCGGGCACCCGCGGCTGGTGCAGGCCTCCATCAACACCCGCAACGTGGCGCGGCCGGTGCTG
>JAKAEO010000202.1 GCA_021818285.1 Myxococcales bacterium | reverse complement strand
CTCTGGGCCGCGGCGCTGGCCGGGGCGGCGGCGCTGGTGGTGGACCACTGGGTCGCGCTCGGCCTCCGCGAGCTGGCGGCGGTGGAGCTGCTCGGCGGCCTGCTCGGTGCCCTGGCCGGCCGCTACGGGCCGCCGCGGCGCGCGCTGGCCGGCGGTCCGCGCATGGCGGCGGCGGTCCGCGACCGGGCGCTGCGCGCCTTCCTGGAGCACGACCTGCACCACACCTCGGGCGGCACCGGCGTGCTGGTCTTCGCCTCGCTCTTCGAGCACCAGGCGATGGTGCTCGGCGACCACGGCATCCACTCGCGGGTGGGCGACGACGCCTGGCGCGAGGCGGTGGAGCTGCTGGTGGCGGGGATGCGCCGCGGCGACCCGGCCGGCGGCTTCGAGGCGGCCATCGGGTCGGTGGGCGCGCGGCTCGCGGAGCACTTCCCCCGCGTCCCGGGCGGCCCCGGCAACGAGCTGCCCGACGCGCTGGAGGTGGACCGGGAGTAGCGCCTCCGTGCCCCGCCGCGCCGCTTGACGCCCCCTCCGCCATGGCGGATACAGGGTCGCACCGGGGAGGGACGACCGATGGGCAAGGCCAGGCGCGCGCAGGGAGCGAAGGGGCCCACCGCACCCGCGGAGGCGGCGCCCTCGGCCGACCTGGCGCCGGTGGTGGGCGGGAACCTCCGCCGCCTGCGGGTGAAGCGCGGCCTCTCGCTGGAGAAGCTCTCCCGGCTCTCGGGCGTCTCCCGCGCCATGCTGGGCCAGGTGGAGCTGGGCCAGAGCGCGCCCACCATCAACGTCCTCTGGAAGATCTCCACCGCCCTGGGCGTCCCGTTCTCGGCCCTCATCGGCTCGAAGGCGGCCGGCGGCGTCACCGTGCTGCGCAGCGAGCAGGCCAAGGTGCTCTCCAGCCACGACGGGCGCTACCGCTCCCGCGCCCTCTTCCCCTTCGACGAGCCGCGCCGCGTCGAGTTCTACGAGCTGCGGATGGACCCGCGCTCCGAGGAGCGGGCCGAGGCGCACGCCCCCGGGACCACCGAGAACCTGGTGGTGGCCTCCGGCGCCGTGGAGATCGAGGTGGAGGGCGTCCGGCACCAGCTCCGCGCCGGCGACGCCATCGTCTTCGAGGCCGACGCGCCCCACGCCTACCGCAACGCCGGCGAGGCGGAGGCGGTGATGTTCCTGGTCATGACCTACGCCGAGAGCGTCGGCTGACGCGCTTCGGCTTTGACGCGATCGCCGGCCGGCCGTAGATTGGTCGCGGGGCGCGAGTCGGTCCGCGGCGCCCACCGGGGGTGCGAGCGGGTGCCGGAGGATCGCCTCATCGGGGAGATCATCGTGCAGCGCGGCGTCGCCAGCCGCGCCGCGGTGGAGGAGGCGTCGGTCGCGGCCCGGGCGGCGGGCGAGCGTCTCTGCAGCCGGCTGCTCTCCTCGGGCGTCTGCGACGAGCGGGCGCTGGTCGGCGCCCTGGGCGCGCACCTCGGCCTGCCGGCCATCGACCTCTCCCGCAGCGTCGTCGAGCTGGCCGCCCTGGAGCACGTCCCGCGCGGCGTGGCCGAGGCCGACCTCATCCTGCCGCTCTCCACCGAGGGGGACCGCATCCACCTCGCCGTGGACTCCCCGTCCCGCGCCACCCAGGTGGTGGCCGAGGTGCGCTTCGTCACCGGCCGCGAGGTCTCCACCTACGTGGCGGTGCTGGGCTCGCTGCAGGAGGCCATCACCCAGGCCTACGACGCCCGCGATCGCGGCGAGGCCACCTGGCGCGGCGCCGCCGCCGGCCCGGGGCTGGGCCGCCTGGAGATCGTGCTCCCCGACACCGGGCCCATCGAGCTGGGCGAGGAGGACGTGGAGCTGCTCCCCGCCGGGGCCCCCGAGGAGGAGATCGAGATCGTCGACTCCGCCGCCGAGGCGGAGGAGGTGGCCTCGGTGCGCGTCCTGCCCGGCCCGACCCGGGTGCTGGTGGTGGACGACGAGCCGGCCATCCGCCTGCTGGTGCAGCGGGCCCTTCAGGCCAGGGGCTACGCGGTGGAGAGCGCCGCCGACGGGCAGGAGGCCATCGACAAGGTGAAGGCCCACCCCCCGGACCTCCTCCTGCTCGACGCCATGCTGCCGCGGGTCCACGGCTTCGAGGTGGCGCGCAAGGTGCGCTCCGATCCCGCCAGCCGCCACGTGCCCATCGTCATCATGACCGCGGTCTACCGCGGCTGGCGCTTCGCCCAGGACGCCCGCGAGACCTACGGCGCCGAGGACTACGTCGAGAAGCCCTTCCGCGTGGACGAGCTGCTCCACCGGCTGGAGCGGGTGCTGGAGGCCACCGCGCTGCGCGACGAGAGCGGCCGGCAGGCGGCCCAGCCGGCGCTGGCCCGGGGGCGCGAGCGGCTGGCGGCCGGCGACGCCGCCGGCGCCGCCGAGGCGCTGGAGGAGGCGGCCCGCCTCGACCCCTTCTCGGCCGAGGGCCACTACCTGCTGGGCAAGGCGCTGCGGGCCCGCGGCGACGCCTTCCGGGCGATGACGGCGCTGGAGCGGGCGGTGGAGCTGCAACCCGGCCTGTTCCCGGCGCTGCGCTCGCTGGCGGCCACCTACCTGGACAAGGGCTTCCGCAGCAAGGCGTCGGAGACCCTGGAGCGCGCCGTCCGCGCCGCGCCCGACGACGCCACCCGGGAGGCGATCCGCGGCGAGCTGCTCAAGCTGCTCTGACCGGAGGCCCGCGCCGTGGACGCGCTCGAGCCCTACCTCTCGCTGGCCGCCGGGACCGCCGCCGGGCTCCTCATCGGGCTGGAGCGGGAGCAGTCGGCGCCGCGGAAGGAAGCCACCGGCACCTTCATCGGCGGCGCCCGCACCCACCCGCTCTTCGCCCTGGTGGGCGGCGTCTCCATGCTGCTCTCCCGCGAGCTGGGCTGGGCCGCGCCGGTGGCCGCCTTCGCCGCGCTGGTGGCCTTCCTGGCGATCAGCTACCTCGACGACGTCCGGCGCGCCGGGGAGAAGGGGCTCACCTCCGAGGCCGCCTTCCTGCTCTCCTTCCTGCTCGGGGCGCTGGCCGCCTCGCGGGTGCTCCAGCCGCTGGCCCACCGGGTGGTGGTGGTGGGCGCGGTGGCGGTGGTGGCGACCCTGCTGCTCTCCGCCAAGGGCGAGCTGCACCCCTTCGTGCGCCAGGTGTCGGGCGACGACCTGCGGGCGGCGCTGAAGTTCCTCATCGTCGCGGTGGTGGCGCTGCCGCTCCTGCCCGACCGGGCGATGGGCCCGTACGGCGCCCTGAACCCGCGCAACCTGGGCTGGATGGTGGTGCTCATCTCCGGCATCAGCTTCGTGGGCTACGCCGCGGTGCGGCTGCTCGGGCCGGAGCGCGGGCTGGGGCTCGCCGGGCTGGTGGGCGGCCTCGCCTCCTCCACCGCGGTCACCCTCTCGATGTCGGCGCGCTCGCGGGAGGAGCCGGCGCTGGCCGGCCCCTGCGCCCAGGCGGTGGCGGTGGCCTCCACGGTGATGTGCGCCCGCGTGGCGGTGCTGGTGGGGCTCGTCAACGGGGCGCTGCTCGGCGCCCTGGCGGCGCCGCTCGCCGGGATGGGGCTGGGCGGCCTCGCCGCCTGGCTCTGGCTGCGGCGGCGGACCGCGACCCGGCCCGCGGCCGGGGCCCTGCCGATCGCCAACCCCTTCGAGCTCTCCACCGCCTTCAAGTTCGCCGCCCTGTTCGCGGCGGTGCTGGTGGTCTCGCGCCTCGCCTCCGACCGGCTGGGCGCGAGCGGCCTCTACGCCACCGGCCTGCTCGCCGGCACCACCGACGTCGACCCCGTGGCCCTCTCCATGGCCGGCATGGCCGGCGGCGCGGTGGGGCTCCGGGTGGCGGCCACCACCGTGGTGCTGGCGCTGGTCTCCAACACCGTGGTGAAGGGCGGCATGGCCTGGGTGCTGGGCGGCCCGGCCTACCGGCGCCAGGTGGCCGGGGCCTTCGCGGCGATGATCGCCATCGGGCTGCTGGGGCTCGCCGCGACCTGGAGCGCCTGACGGGCCGCCCCGGCGGCGCCGCCCCGCGGCCTTCCTCCAGGCCGCCGGCACCTCCTCTAGAGATCCAGCTCGCGCAGCAGCCGCTTCCGCTGCGCCTCGTCGAGCAGGGGGAGGGCGCCGGCGCGGGCGTTGTCCTCCATGTGCTCGGGGCGCGAGGTGGCCGGGATGGCCGCGTTCACGGCGGGGTGGGAGAGGATGAACTGGAGCAGGAGCTGGGCCCAGCTCCCGGCGCCGGCCTCGCGGGCCCAGGCGGGCAGCGGCCGGCCGCGCAGGCCGCGCAGCAGCGCCCCCTGCTCGAAGGGGCGCATGACGATCACCGCGGCGCCCCGGTCGCGGCAGGCCGGCAGCAACTCCGCCTCCGCCTCGCGCACGCCGGCCGAGTAGGGGAGCTGGACGAAGTCCACCGCCTCGGCGCGGACGATGCGGGCCATCTCCGGGAGCGAGGAGAGCGCGTGATGGGTGATCCCCAGGTAGCGGATGCGCCCCTCGGCCTTCCAGGCCCGCAGGGTGGGGAGGTGGGTCCGCCAGTCCACCAGGTTGTGGACCTGCACCAGGTCGAGGCGGCCGCCCATGCGCCGCTCCGACTCGGCCACCTGCGCCTCGCCGGCGGCGCGCCCGGTGGTCCAGACCTTGGTGGCGACGAAGGCGCGCCGCTGCTCCGGGGTGCCGCGCAGCAGGTCGCCCACCACCGCCTCGGCCCGCCCGTACATCGGCGAGCTGTCGATGACCCGCCCGCCGGCGGCGAAGAGGCGGCGCAGCACCTCGCGGCGCGGCGCCCGCTCCGCCTCGGAGGGTCCGACGTCGAAGGCCTGCCAGGTGCCGAGCCCCACCACCGGCAGCGGCTCTCCGGTCGAGGGGATGGGGCGGCTCGTCATGGGGCCCTCCGGGGCAGGGCCGCCCGGCGCGGCCCGGGAGCCGGGGACGGCGGCCGAGGCCGCGGCGGCGGCGGCCAGCCGGAGGAACCGGCGGCGGTCCCCGTCAGGCGCGGGCGGCCTCGAGCGCGGCATGGCGCCTCCGGAGATAGCGCACCGTGAGCAGCCAGGCCAGCGCCAGCGGGGTGGCGGCCAGGGCGGCGCCGGCGAGGCCCGGCCCCAGGCCCGCCAGGGCCGTCCAGGCCCAGGCGCTGGCGGCGTCGCCGCCCCGGTAGACCACGGTGTCGACGAAGCTCTTGGCCTTGTACTTCTCCTCCCGCGGCACCACGGTGAAGAGCACCTCGCGGGCCGGCCGCTCCAGCGCGTAGTGGACGGCGCGCCGGAAGCGTCCGCCCCGCCTGGCGCGCCAGGCGGGAGGCGCAGCGGGTCGCCGCCTCCAGGAAGCCGGCCGAGACCAGCAGGAGCCCCGCCACGCCCAGCGGCCGCACCAGCAGCGCCGCCAGCGCCGGGCCGGCGAGCGCGCCCAGGCTGCCGCCGGCGGCGATGAACCCGAAGAGCCGCCTGGCCTGCGCGCTGGTCCAGAGGTCGGCCATGTAGCTCCAGAAGACCGACACCACGAAGAGGTTGTAGACGCTGACCCAGACGAAGAAGGCGCGCCCCAGCCACGGCCGCGCCGCGCCGGCGTGCAGCGCCAGGGCGAAGAGCAGCAGGTGGAGCAGGAAGAAGCGGTAGACGAGGGGGATGGCGCGGGCGCGGGGCAGGCGGGCCACCAGCGCCGAGTAGAGGGGCACCGCCACCAGCATGGCGGCGAAGGTGGCGGTGAAGGCCCAGGGCAGCTGCCCCACGCCGCCGCGGATCCCCATCTCCTCGCGCACCGGCCGCAAGAGGTAGTAGCCGCAGAGCACCGCGAAGAAGTAGGCGAAGGACCAACCCAGCGCGGCGCGCTCCTCCGGGCGCACCCGCACCGCCCGCTCCAGCAGGCGGGTCGCCGCGCTCACCGGCCGCCCCGGGGGGAGAGGCGGCGCCAGGCGGCCCGGTGGCGCAGCGCCTCGCGGGCGCGCCCCAGCGCCTCGAGGAGGCGGGCGGCGCCGAGGTGGGCCTCGGCGCGCTCCGGGTCGGCCTCCAGGGCGCGGGCGTAGGCGAGCAGCGCCTCCTCCGGGCGCGCCTGCTCCTCCAGCGCTCCCGCCAGCAGCAGCAGCGGCGCGGCGTCGCCCGGCAGGCGCCCGGCGGCGGCGCGGTAG
>JAKAEO010000201.1 GCA_021818285.1 Myxococcales bacterium | reverse complement strand
CGATCTGGTGCCAGAACTCCCGCGGCGCGGGCGGGGGAGGGCGCGGGGCGGCGCGGCCCGGCCCCGGGTCGATGCGGCGGACGCCGGCGGTGGCCTGCGCCCAGAGGTCCTGGTCGGAGCTCCGGGCCGGCCGGTCCGTCGAGGTCGCGGTCGGGGTCGGGGTCGAGGTCGCGGTCGGGGTCGGGGTCGGGGTCGCGGTCGAGGTCGGGGTCGCGGTCGAGGTCGGCGGCCGCTCGCGCTCCGCCAGCTTCCGCTTCAGGTCGCCGAAGGGGTTGTGGAAGGGCTTGTGGGCCACCAGGGCATGATAGCGGAACGGACCGTGTCCGCTTATCCTGCACCGTCGCGACGGCCCGCCGGAGCGCGCCGGCGCGCGGAGGAGCCCGATGAGCGCCATCGTCTCGGTCGAGAACGTCTCCAAGACCTACCACCTCGGCAAGACCGAGGTGCCGGCGCTGCGCGGGGTCTCGCTGGAGATCCACGCCGGTGAGTTCCTGGCGGTGGCCGGCCCCTCCGGCAGCGGGAAGACCACGCTCCTGAACCTCATCGGCTGCGTGGACACGCCGACCGCGGGCGTGGTGCGGGTGGACGGGAAGGACACCAGCGTCCTCTCGGAGCGGGCCCTCACCGACCTGCGCCTGCGCCGCATCGGCTTCATCTTCCAGAGCTTCAACCTGGTGCCGGTGCTCTCGGTCTTCCAGAACGTCGAGTTCCCGCTGCTGCTCCAGGGCGGCCTGACCCGCGGCGAGCGGCAGCGGCGCGTCGGGGAGCTGCTCCAGGCGGTGGGGCTGTCCGACCACGCCCGCCACCGGCCCAGCGAGCTGTCGGGCGGCCAGCGCCAGCGGGTGGCGGTGGCCCGCGCCCTGGTGGGGCGCCCGCGGCTGGTGCTCGCCGACGAGCCCACCGCCAACCTGGACTCGACCACCGGCGCCACCATCATCGACCTGATGCGCGACATGAACGAGCGCGACCAGACCACCTTCCTCTTCTCCACCCACGACCAGAAGGTGATGGCCCACGCCCACGCCGTGGTCCGGATCGCCGACGGGCAGCTGCAGGCCCGCGAGACGCTGCAGGCCGCGTCCTAGGAGAGGCCCGTGGCTCCCTCCCTCGGCCCGGCGCGCATCCTGCTGCGGATCGCCTTCCGCAACCTCTTCGCGGGGCGCGCCAAGACCCTGATCATCGGCGCCATCCTGCTGCTCGGCACCGCCCTGGTGGTGGCCGGCTCCTCGCTGGTGGAGAGCGTGGACCGCGGCATGCGCTCCTCGATCCAGGGGAGCCTGGGCGGCCACCTCCAGGTCTACGACGACCGCTCCAAGGACGAGCTGGCGCTCTACGGCGGCATGGGGCGCGAGCCGCAGCTCGAGCCGATCATCGACTTCTCCCGGGTGAAGGAGGTCCTGTCCCGGGTGCCCAACGTGAAGCGCGTCATCCCCATGGGCATCGACCAGGCGATGGTCGCCACCGGGAACCAGATCGACGTGGCCCTCGAGAAGGTGCGCGCCGACGTGCGGCGGATCGAGGCGGGCGAGCGGGACGACGACCTGCTGCGCCACTACCAGGCCCACAAGGCCCACGTGCGCCGCATGGTGACGCTGCTCCGGGACGAGTTGCGCGCCGCCCGCGTCCTGGCCGACGACCAGCTGCTCCAGGACCGCAAGCAGGCCAACGAGGACCTGGCCCGGGCCGCCGCCCCCGCCTTCTGGGACGGCTTCGAGCGGGACCGGCTGGGCAACCTGGAGTTCCTCGAGAACCGCATCGCCCCCCAGGGGATGGAGGGGGGGATGACCATCGTGCGCTACGTGGGCACCGACCTGGACGCCTTCCTGGAGGCCTTCGACCGCGCCTACGTGGTGGAGGGGCAGCGGGTGCCGAAGGGCCGGCGCGGCATCCTCCTCGGCAAGTGGTACGCCGAGGAGTACCTGAAATTGAAGACCGCGCGCCGCCTCGACAAGATCAAGGACGCCCGTGACTTCCAGCGGCGCACCATCGCCGGCGACGAGGAGGTGGCGCGCTGGGTGAAGGAGAACACCACCCAGGTGAAGGAGATCCTCTACCAGCTCGACCCCATCCAGGCGGAGGAGGCGGCGGCCCGGCTCCGGCGCGCCCTCCCCAGCGAGGAGCGGGAGCTCCCGAAGCTGCTGGTCCAGCTGCTCTCCACCACCGACCAGGACTTCGACCGCAAGTACGCCATCTTCTACGACCAGCTGGCGCCGCTGCTGCAGCTCTACTCCATCCGGGTCGGGGACACGATCACCATCAAGGCTCCGGCGCGCAGCGGCTACTTCAACGCCGTCAACGTCAAGGTCTACGGCTTCGTGCACTTCCGCGGCCTGGAGAAGTCGCGCCTGGCCGGGGTGATGAGCCTGCTCGATCTCATGAGCTGGCGCGATCTCTACGGCTACCTCTCCCCCGAGCAGACCGAGGAGATCCGCCACCTCAAGCAGGTGGCCGGGGCCCAGGCCGTCCCCCGGGAGCGGGCCGAGGCGGAGCTGTTCGGCGGGGGCGGCGCGGCGGTGGAGAGCCAGCGCGCCTCGCGCATCGACGAGGCCGCGGTCCTGGCCCGCATCGCCCGCCCCGCCAAGGCGGAGGACCTCTCGGCGCGGGTCTACTCGCAGCTGGAGATCGACCGGGGCGTGGTCCTGAACGCGGCGCTGATCCTGGACGACCCCTCGCGCCTCGCCGAGACCGCCCGGGCGGTGGACCGGGCCCAGCGCGCCGCCGGGCTCCACCTCAAGGTGGTGGACTGGCAGAAGGCCTCGGGGGTGGTGGGGCAGAGCGTCTCGCTCTTCCGCATCGTGCTCTACACCGCGGTGCTCATCATCTTCGCGGTGGCCCTGGTGATCATCAACAACGCCATGGTGATGGCCACGCTGCAGCGGGTGCGGGAGATCGGCACCCTGCGGGCCATCGGCGCCCAGCGCCGCTTCGTCACCGGCATGCTGCTGGTCGAGACCATGGCGGTCTCGCTGTTCTTCGGCGCCCTGGGGGCGGGGCTGGGGGCGCTGGCGGTCTGGATCATCCGCGCCGCCGGCGGCATCCCGGCCGGCAACGACCAGCTCTACTTCTTCTTCTCCGGCCCGGCGCTCCTGCCCACCCTGGGCACCACCAGCGTGGCGGTCTCGATGGGCATCGTGCTCCTGGTGAGCGTCCTCTCCGGCTTCTACCCGGCGATCATCGCCATGAGGGTCACGCCCGTCGAGGCGATGGCCGCGGACGACTGACATGCTGCTCGTCGACCTGCAGATCGCCTCCCGCAACCTGCTGCAGCACACCCGGCGCAACCTGTTCCTGGCCGGGGCGCTGGCGGCCACCACCGCGCTGCTGGTGCTGCTGAACGGCCTGGTGGACGGGATGAAGGCCTCGCTGATGGAGTCGGCCACCACGCTGATGACCGGCCACGTCAACGTCGGCGGTTTCTACAAGGTGACCAGCGGCACCGCCGCGCCGCTGGTCACCGACTACCGGAAGGTGCTCGCCGAGACCCGGAAGCACGTCCCGGAGCTGGACTACACCACCGTCCGGGTGCGGGGCTACGCCAAGGCGGTCTCGGAGAAGTCGTCGATGGACCTGGTGCTCGGCGGCGTGGAGGTGGAGCACGAGCCGGGGCTGCACCGCGTCCTGCAGATCACCGCCGGCCGGCTCGACGACCTGGCCCAGCCCGGCACCCTGCTGCTCTTCGAGGACCAGGCCCGGCGCCTGGAGGTGAAGGTCGGCGACGTCCTCACCCTCTCGGCGCCCACCACCCGCGGCCAGAGCAACACCGCCGACGTCCGCGTCGTCGCGGTGGCCCGGAGCGTCGGGCTGATGAGCTCCTTCAGCGCCTTCCTGCCGGCCGTCACCCTGCGCAAGCTCTACAACCTGCGCGAGGGGAACACCGGCGCCATCCACCTGTACCTGAAGGACCCGTCCAAGGCGCCCGAGGTGGCGGCCCGGCTGCGCGACGCCCTGGCCCAGGCCGGCTGGCGGGTGATGGACGCCGACCCGCAGCCCTACTGGATGAAGCTCTTCCAGAAGATCCCCAGCGAGGACTGGACCGGCCAGAAGCTGGACATGACCACCTGGGAGGACGAGATGAGCTTCCTCTCCTGGATCTTCTCGGCGGTGCGGGTGCTCTCGGCCATCCTGGTCTTCGTGCTCATGGTCATCGTGGTGGTGGGCATCCTCAACACCCTGGCCATCGCCATCCGGGAGCGGACCCGGGAGATCGGCACCCTGCGGGCCATCGGCATGCAGCGGCGCAAGGTGCGCTGGCTGCTGCTGCTGGAGGCCGGGCTGCTGGGCGCGGCCGGCGCCGGCGCCGGGGCCGTGGGCGCGCTGGCCATCGCCGCCCTGCTGAACCGGGCCCACATCGCCGTGCCCGCCTCGGTGGAGATGTTCCTCATGCAGCAGCACCTCCACCTCCAGACCGCGCCGGGCCGCGCCTTCGGCTACGCCGCCGTGCTGGCCCTGGTCACCACCGTCGCCTCGCTGCTCCCCGCCACCTGGGCGGCCCGGCTCAAGCCGGTCACCGCCATGCACCACATCGGATGACCGCCATGACCCGGATCGCCGCCGCCCTCGCCGTCCTCCTCCTCCAGGCCGCCGCCCTCCCGGCCCGCGCCCTGAGCGCCGCCGAGGCGCTGGCGAAGGTCCGCGTCCTCGACGAGCGCACCCACAACAACGGCGACTTCACCGGGCTCTGCTACCTGGAGTCCAAGGAGAAGGACAAGGACGACGTGGTGCGGGAGCTGGTCTACTACCGGCGCAGCGAGGGGCAGCGCCTGCTCATGCTCTTCACCCGGCCCAAGGCCGAGGCGGGCAAGGGCTACCTGCGCATCGAGAAGAACCTCTGGCTCTACGACCCCTCCACCGGGAAGTGGGAGCGGCGCACCGAGCGGGAGCGCATCGGCGGCAGCGACTCGCGGCGCGGGGACTTCGACGAGTCGCGCCTGGCCGAGGAGTTCGACGTGAAGTGGGAGGCGGACGAGAAGCTGGGCGCCTACGCCACCCACCGGCTGCTGCTCACCGCCAAGGAGGGGGTGGACGTCGCCTACCCCACCGTCCGGCTCTGGCTCGACGCCGCCACCGGGAACCTCCTGAAGCGCCAGGACCTGGCCCTGTCCGGCCGGCTGATGCGCACCGCCCTGTACCCGCGCTGGAAGAAGGTGTGGTCGGAGTCGAAGAAGGGGGACGTCTGGTACCCGGAGCAGATCTACCTCTACGACGAGATCGAGAAGGCCAACTCGACGATGGTGATCATCAAGCAGGTGGACCTGCGCCCGCTCGACGCGAACATGTTCACCAAGGCCTGGCTGGAGGCGAAGAGCCGATGATCCTCCGGTCCGCGGCCCTGGCCCTCCTCCTCGCGCTCCCCGCCGCCGCCCAGGAGCGGGCCCGCGAGGAGGAGCTCTTCGGCGCCCCGCCCCCGGCCGAGGGCGCGCCGGCCACCGCCGGCACGGCGGTGGGGCGGCCGGCCGCCGAGGCGGCGGTGCGGGCCGAGCTCGCGCGGACCGACAACCCATTGCAGATCGGCGGGACCTTCTACCTGCGCGGCGTGGTGCAGGCCCAGGAGGGGACGCAGCCGGGCCACTGGCCGCTCTCCGTCCCCTCGCTGGTGGACCTCTTCGTCGACGCGCGCCCGAACGACCGGGTCCGCGCCTTCGGGCTGCTGCGCAGCTTCTACGACCCGACCCTGGCCTCGCCCGGCGCCGCCAGCCGCCTCCAGGGGCCGAGCCAGGTGGGCACCACCACCGCCGGCACCACGCTGAAGAGCGTGCTCGACCAGCTCTGGATCAAGTTCGACGCCGGCCGGACCGTCTTCTTCACCGCCGGCCGGCAGCACGTGAAGTGGGGCGTGGGGCGCTTCTGGAGCCCGACCGACTTCCTCCACGCCGCGCGGCGCAACCCGCTCGCCACCTTCGACGACCGCACCGGGACCACCATGCTCAAGGCCCAGCTGCCCTTCGAGCGACAGGGGGCGAACCTCTACGCCATGGCGGTGGCCGAGCCGCTGGTCACCCGCTCGCCGCTGCTCGCCGCGACCGGCGCCCCGGCCACCACCGACCAGGTCGGGGCGGTCGGCGGGGGGGCCCGGGCCGAGGTGGTGCTGGGGAGCTGGGAGCTGGG
>JAKAEO010000200.1 GCA_021818285.1 Myxococcales bacterium | reverse complement strand
CGCCCAGCACGACCAGCGCCGCGGCCGCCGCCCCCGGGCGCCGGTCCGGCGCGGACGCCCCCTCGCCGCGCCGCTCGACCCGAGGCTCCTCCGCAGCCATGCCCGGCAGTCTACCGCGCGGGGGCCACCCCGCGGGCCGGAAGTGCCGGTATCATGGCCTGGCCCTCCGCCCCGCCCGATGAAGCGCCGCCCCCCGCCCGCCCCCGACGCCCCGCGCCGCCCGCCCTGGCTGCTGCTCGTGCCGCTCCTGCTCGCGGCCGCCGCCTACGCCCGGGTGCTCCCCGGCGAGTTCATGTTCGACGACAGCCGGGCCATCGAGCGCAACCTGGCGCTGAAGGACCTGGGGGGCTACCTGGGCGCCCACTTCCTCCCCGACCTGCTCCACGGCGGCCGCCCGGTCGCCGACCTCCTCTTCGCGCTGGACTACGCCGTCGGCCGCCTCGACCCCCTCCCCTTCCACGCCAGCGGCATCGCCGTCCACCTGCTGGCGACGGTGCTGGCCTTCCTCCTCGTCCGCGAGCTCCTGCGCCTCGCCGGGGCGGCGCGGGCCGAGGGGGTGGCGCTGGCGGCGGCGGGCCTCTTCGCCCTCCACCCCATGCAGACCCAGGCGGTGAGCTACCTCATCCAGCTGGCCGAGACGCTCTCCTCGGCCGGCTACCTGGGCACGCTGCTGCTCCTGCTCCGGGCCGAGCGGCGCGGCTGGAACCGGGCCGGCGCGGGCTGGGCGGCCCTCGCCTGGCTGGCCTACCTTCTCGCGCTCGGCGCCAAGACCATCGCCGTCACCCTGCCGGTGGCCTGGCTGCTCCTCGCCGCCGTCGTCCCCGGCGCCGCCGGCCGCGACCGCCTGCTGCGCTGGCGGCAGCGGCTGCTCCTGGCGGTGCCCTTCGTGGCCCTGGACGCCCTCTTCGCGGCCAGCACCCTCGCCGGGATCGAGGGGCACACCGACGCCGGCTTCTCGGTGCCGGGCATCACCCCCTGGACCTACCTCCTCTCCCAGTCCCGGGTGATCGTCACCTACCTCCGCCTGCTCCTCTGGCCCTCGGGCCAGAACGTCGACTGGGACTTCCCCGCCGCCCGGAGCCTGGCCGAGCCCTCGGTGCTGCTCGCCTCGGCCCTGCTGCTGCTCCTGCTCGGCGCCGCCGCCTGGGTGGGGATCCGCGCGCGGGGGCGGGAGGGGCCGGACGCGGCGGCCGCGCGCGCCGGCGCCTTCGGCGTGCTCTGGTTCTTCCTGCTGCTCTCCCCCACCTCCAGCGTGGTGCCGCTCGCCGACCTGGTGATGGAGCACCGGGTCTACCTGGCCTCGCTGGGCCTGTTCGCCGCGGCGGCGCTGGGCGTCGAGCGGCTCCTGGCGCGCGTGCCGGGCGACCGGGCCCGCCGCGCGGCCCCGGCGCTGGCCGGGGCGGCCTGGCTGGCGCTGGCGGGCGCCACCTGGCACCGCAACGCCGTCTGGGAGACGCGGCTGGCGCTCTGGGGAGACGCCGCCGCCAACAGCCCGCACAAGGCCCGGGTGCACCTGGGGCTGGGCTACGCGCTGCGCGAGCGCGGCCGGTACGGCGAGGCCATCGCCGAGTACCACCGCGGCCTCGCCGACGTCGGCGGGAACGCCGACCTGGAGGTCCAGCTCCTGCGCAACCTCGGCTCGGCCCTCATCTACTCGCAACGGCTGGACGAGGCCGACGCCGTGCTGCGCCGCGCCGCCGCCATCGACCCGCGCAGCGTGGACGTGCTCGTCAACCTGGGCGTGGTGGCCCAGCGCCGCGGCGACATGGCCGGCGCAGAGGCCTGGGCGCGCCAGGTGATCGCCCTGCAGCCCGGCCAGGGGGACGCCCTGCAGCTGCTGGGCATCGCCGCCCTGCAGCGCGGCGACTACGCCGGCGGCGCCGCGCTGCTGGAGCGGGCGGTCCGCGCCGACCCGGACGAGGGCGTCCGGCTGGTGAACCTGGGCGTCGCCTACGAGCAGCTGGGACGCCCCGCCGACGCCTGCGCCGCCTGGCGGGAGGCGCTGCGCCGGAGGCTGGACGCCGCCCAGCGGGCGCGGACCGCGTCCCGGCTGGCGGCGCGGGGCTGCGGGCCGCCGCCCTAGTCGGCGGGCAGGAGCCCCGGCGCCAGCCGCTTCGCCAGCTCCACCCAGGCCAGGCTCAGGAAGCCGGCCAGCGCGGCCAGCCCCAGGTCGTGCCCCCCCACCGGGCCGAAGCGGAAGAGCCCCCGCAGGAACGGGACGGCGAGCGCCAGGACCAGCGTGCCGGTGGCGCCGCCCACCACCGCCCAGGCGGCGCGGTTGCGCACCGCCAGCACCCCCAGCACCGAGCGGCGCCAGGAGCGGTTCGCCAGGATGAGCATGACGTTGCCGCCGATGAGGGTGACGAAGGCCATGGCCCGGGCCGAGGCCTCGGAGCCGGTGTGGTCGAGGCCCACCCGGAAGCTCACCAGGGTGGCGGCGAGGAGCCCCGCCCCCTGCAGCAGCGAGAAGAGCACCACCCGCCAGCCGAAGAGGCCGGCGCCGGCGCGGCGCGGGGGACGCCGCATCAGCGCCGGGTCGCCCGGCTCGGCCTCGAAGGCCATGGAGCAGGCCGGGTCGATGATCAGCTCCAGGAAGACGATGTGCACCGGGAAGAGGACCAGCGGCCAGCCGAGCAGCACCGGCAGCAGCGCCAGCCCGGCGATGGGGACGTGCACCGCCACCACGTAGGCCAGCGCGCGGCGCAGGTTGTCGTAGATGCGCCGCCCCAGCCGGATGGCGGCGACGATGGAGGAGAAGTCGTCGTCGGTGACCACCAGCGCGGCGGCCTCGCGGGCCACGTCGGTGCCGCGCCCGCCCATGGCCACGCCGATGTGGGCCGCCTTGAGCGCCGGGGCGTCGTTGACGCCGTCGCCGGTCATGGCCACCACCTCGCCCTCGGCCCGCAGCGCCTGCACCAGCCGCAGCTTCTGCTCCGGCACCACCCGGGCGAAGACCGCGGTGCGCCGCAGCCGGCCCCGCAGCTCCGCCTCCGGCAGCGCCTCCAGCTCCGGGCCGGTCAGCACCTCGCCCGCCGGCAGCCCCACCTGGCGGGCGATGGCCAGCGCCGTCTCCGGCGCGTCGCCGGTGATCATCATCACCCGCACCCCGGCCCCGGCGCACTCGGCCACCGCCGCCGGCACCGCCGGCCGCACCGGGTCCTCGAGCCCCACCAGCCCGACCAGCTCGAAGTCGAAGTCGTGCTGGCCGGGCGGCAGGTCGCCGGCCTGGAACGGGGCCCGGGCCACCGCCAGCACCCGCAGGCCGTCGGCGGCCATCTCGGCGACGTGGCCGCGCACCTCCGCCGCCGCCGCCGCGTCCAGGTGGCAGACGTCGGCGATGGCCTCGGCCGCGCCCTTGGCCGCCACCACCAGGCGATCCCCCTCCGGCGCGCGCCAGACGTGCGACATGGCGAGCAGCGCCGGGGAGAGCGGGTACTCCCGCACCAGCGCCCAGCCGGCGTGGAGGTGCTCGGTCCCGGCGAGCGCCTCACGCCCCAGCCGGTGCAGCGCGCGCTCCATGGGGTCGAAGGGGTCCCCCTGGCTCGCCAGGATCCCGTACTCGACCACCGGGTGGACCGGCTCGGGCAGCGGCCCGCCGCCGACCACGTGCACCGTCCCGGGCGCCCAGAGCCGGGAGACGGCCATGCGGTTCTCGGTGAGGGTCCCGGTCTTGTCGGAGCAGAGCACGGTGGCGGCGCCCAGCGCCTCGACCGCCGGGAGGCGGCGGGTGAGCACGCGGCTGCGGGAGATGCGCCAGGCGCCGAGGGCCATGAAGACCGTCAGCACCACCGGGAACTCCTCGGGGAGCACCGCCATGGCCAGGGCGATGCCGGCCAGCAGCCCGTGCAGCCAGTCGCCGCGCAGCAGGCCGTACCCGACCACCAGCAGGGCGCAGAGCGCCAGCCCCACCGAGGCCACCCAGCGGACCACCCGGCCGATCTCCTGCTGCAGCGGCGTCCGGCCGGCGTCCAGCTCCGCCAGCGAGGCCCCGATGCGGCCGATGGCGCTGCGGCCGCCGGTGGCGATCACCTCGGCGAGCCCGCGGCCCCGCACCACCAGGGTGCCGGCGAAGAGGAAGGGCTGGTCGTCGCCGCCGGGGCGCGGCTCGCCCCCGGGGGCCGCGGCGACGAGCTTGCGCACCGGCGCCGACTCGCCGGTGAGCAGCGACTCGTCGGCCTCCAGGTGGGAGGACTCGACCAGCCGGGCGTCGGCCGGGACGCGGTCCCCCTCGGCGAGCACCAGCAGGTCGCCCCGGACCACCTCGCGCCCTGCGATCCGTTGCCGTTCGCCGTCGCGGATCACCAGGGCGCGCGGGCTGGTGAGGTCGCGCAGCGCCGCCAGCGCCCGCTCGGTCTTGCGCTCCTGCGCCAGGGTGATGGCGATCACCACCACCACGAAGGAGAGCAGCGTCAGGGCCTCCCGCACGTCGCCCAGCACCAGGTAGACCCCGCCGGCGGCGAGGAGGAGCAGGAGCATGGGCTCGCGCAGCACCTGGCCCACGGTGGCGAGCAGGCCGCCGGGCCGGTCCCGCGCTAGCTCGTTGGGCCCGTCGGCGGCGAGACGGGCCGCCGCCTCCAGGGCCGAGAGGCCCCGTGGCTCCTGCGCACCGGTGGTCATGGCGCCATGCTACCGGGAGCGCGCCACGCGCGCGGCATGTTTCCCCTCGCTGCGGCAGGGCGCCGCGCGGGCCGGTACGGCGGGCGCGGCCCGCTCAGCTCCGGTAGTCGGCGTTCTCGGTGACGTACTCGTGGGTGAGGTCGGCGCCCAGCACCTCGGCGCCGGCGGCCCCGAGCCCCAGCTCCACCTCGATCTCCACGCGGCGCTCGTGGGGCGGGAAGTCCACCGGCGGCCGGAAGTTGCCGGCGGCGTCGGGGGCGCTCCGGTACAGCTCGGCGCCGGCGAGGTGGGCGACGAGCCGCCGCTCCCGGGCCGGGTCGAGCCGCATGGCGCCGCCCTCGAGGAGCACCTCGCCGCCCATCGCCATCCGGACGCGGGCCGGGTCGGGCGCCAGGCCGCGCTCGCCGCAGAGCTTCCCCACCGCCGCCACCAGCCGGCCCACGTTGGGGTCGTTCCCGGCGACGGCGCACTTCACCAGCGGCGAGTTCACCACCGCCTTGCCCACCGCCCGGGCGGCGGCCTGGTCGGGGGCGCCGCCGACGCGGACGCGGACGACGTGGTGCACCCCCTCGCCGTTGCGGACCACGTCCTCGGCGAGGTCGCGGCAGACCTGGAGGAGCGCGGCGCGGAACGCCCCCTCGGCCGCCGGCCGGCGGCGCGAGGAGAGCAGCGCCACGGTGTCGGAGGTGCTGGTGTCGGTGTCCACCGAGATGAGGTTGAAGCTCCCGTCCACCGCCGCGGCCAGCGCCTCCCGCAGCGTCTCGCGCGGCAGGTCGGCGTCGGTGAGCAGGTAGACCAGCATGGTGGCGAGGTTCGGCTCGATCATCCCCGCGCCCTTGGCGATGCCCACCACCGCGGCCTCGCCGGCCTGGGCCCGCCGGACCTTGGGGTAGAGGTCGGTGGTCATGATGGCCTCGGCCGCGGGCAGCACCGACCGGGCCTGGAGCGACGCCACCGCCGCGGGGACCGCCTCCAGCATCCGCTCCACCGGCAGCCGCCAGCCGATGACGCCGGTGGAGGAGGGCAGCACCTCGCGCGGCTCCATCCCCAGGCGCCGCGCCACCTCGGCGCAGACCCGCTCCGCCGCCTCGACGCCGCCCGGGGCGGCCACGTTGGAGATCTTGTTGTTGACGATCACCGCGCCGAGGCGCGGCGCCGCGAGCCGCTCGCGGCCGACGATCACCGGCGCGCCGGGGAAGGCGTTGCGGGTGAAGCGGGCGGCGAAGGCGTCGGTGGGCCGGTCCAGGGCGAGGAGCGCGAGCCGCATCCTCCCCGGCTTGTCGGCCTCCGCCGGCGTGAACTCGAAGCCGGCGGTCCCGGCGCGGAAGCCCTCGGGCAGCGCGCTCTGGGTCTCGAGCCAGGCGCGGTGCTCCGCGCGGCTCGCGAAGGAGAGGGAGGTGCTGGACATGGCCCCGTCTACCCCGCGTCCCCGCCGCCGTCAACGCGCCGGCGGCGACCCCGGCGGCGGCGGCGGCGCGGCGGCGGGCGGC
>JAKAEO010000199.1 GCA_021818285.1 Myxococcales bacterium | reverse complement strand
TGGCGTCCAGAAATGCATCAGGCGGCCCGGGACCCGCCCGGACCGCCCGATCTTCGTCGCCCGTCCTCCGGGCTACGCCTCGTGCTTCTCCGCCTTCGGCTCGGTCACCGGGCCCGCCGTCAGGGCCGCGACCGCGGCGCCGGCGGCGGCGCCGGCCACCGTGAAGAGGCCGCCCACGCCGATGACGCCCATCACCATCCCGAAGACGACCAGGGCCCGGACCGCGAAGGCCGCGTGCACCGGGGTGCCGAAGAGCCCGCCGGCCAGCAGCACGCCCGCGTAGCCGCCGTACAGCAGGGCCGGCAGGAGGGCGACGGCGAGGAAGGTGGCGAGTCCGATGGCGGCGCCGATGAGGGTGTAGGTCTTGCGGGTCATGACGTCCTCCTTCTTCCTCGTGCTGCCTGGTGCTGCGTGCGCTGCGAGCTGCTCCGCTCCCTCGAATCCCGTGCCGTTCCCTGCTACGCCTTCACCTGGTGCTCGACCGGCTTCTCGGTCGGGGCCGCCAGCGCCGAGACCGCCGCGCCGATGGCCGCGCCGCCGACCGCGAAGAGCGAGCCGACGCCGGTCACGCCCATCACCATCCCGAAGACGATGAGCGCGCGGACCAGGAAGGTCGGCTGCACCGGGGTCCCGAAGAGGCCGCCGGCCAGCAGCACGCCCGCGTAGCCGCCGTACAGCAGCGCCGGCAGGAGGGCGATGGCCAGGAAGGCAGCGAGTCCGACGGCGGCGCCGATCAGGGTGGGGGTCTTGCGGTTCATGGTGTCTCCCTTTCGTGAACTGCGTGGTTTCGTTTCCTGCGAGTCCTCGGTGGCCTTTCCTTGCGCCACCCGCGAGGAGGGATTGCACGTGGCCTGCCAGCGGAGGGGGGCGCGATTCCGGGCACTTGGCGCCCGAGGCTGTCGGGAGGTTCCGACGAGCGCGCCCGGAAAGCCGACAGCGCCGGAAAGGCCGCGTCAGCGCGCCACAGGGCTCGCGACGAAACGCGCGCGGGGCACGCGACGCAGCGTCTCAGCGCAGCAGGGAGGCCACCGTCGAGGCCTTCAGCGATACCGCCCCGCGCGGGAGCCGCTCGAGGACGAAGCCCGGCACGAGGTCGCGGGGGAGGAGGCGCGCCCCTGCCGGCGCCAGGCCGGAGAGCGCGGCGAGGAGCCCCACCACCGCCGCCGGATCGGCGCCCCGGTCGCGCAGCTCTCCCACCGGGAGCGCGCCGTGCCGCTTCGCGAGCCGCTCGCCGTCCGCTCCCACCACCAACCCCACGTGCGCGGTGGCGGGCGGCGTCGAGCCGAGCGCCCGGTGGAGGAGGAGCTGGCGCGCCGTCGAGGGGAGGAGGTCGTCGCCGCGCACCACCTCGGTGACGCCCATCTCGGCGTCGTCCACCGCCACCGCCAGCTGGTAGGCGGGGACGCCGTCGGCCCGCATCACCACGAAGTCGCCGGTCGCCGCCGCGACGTCCACCGCCTGCGGCCCGTGGAGCCGGTCCACGAAGGCCACCGGGCCCGGCGCGGCCCGGAAGCGCCAGGCCGGGGCCCGGGTCGCGGCCCGCACCCGCGCCTCCGCGGCGGCGAGCGCGGCGCAGGTGCCGGGGTAGCGCGGCCCCTCGTCCCCGGGGCCGTGCGGCGCCCGGGCCGCCGCGGCGATCTCGGCGCGCGAGCAGAAGCAGGGGTAGACGAGCCCGGCCTCGCGCAGCCGCGCAACCGCCGCGGCGTAGCGGGGCAGCCGCTCCGACTGGCGGTACGGCCCGAGGGGCCCGCCGACGTCCGGCCCCTCGTCCCAGTCCAGCCCGAGCCAGCGCAGCTCGTCGAGGATGCGCGCCTCGGCCCCGGCCCGCACCCGCGGCCGGTCGGCGTCCTCCACCCGCAGGAGCACCTCGCCGCCGGCGGCGCGCGCCGAGAGCCAGGCCAGCAGCGCCGTCCGGGCGTTGCCGAGGTGCATCGGGCCCGAGGGGGTGGGGGCGAAGCGGCCGCGCGGGCGTGCCAAGGCCCGGGAAGCGTACCATGTGACGGCAAGGCACTTGCCAGCGAACCCGGCAGGCTTCACCCTGAGGACATGCGGCACGCGGGCCTGCTCGTCCCCCTCTTCTCCATCCGCTCGGCGCCCTCCTGGGGCCTCGGCGAGATCCCCGACCTCGTCCCCATGGCCCGCTGGGCCGCCCAGGCGGGCTTCTCCCTCCTCCAGCTCCTGCCGGTGAACGAGGCCTCGCGGGGGCAGGACAGCCCCTACGGCGCCCTCTCGGCCTACGCCATCGACCCGGTCTACGCCTCGCTGGAGGCGATGCCCGACTTCGCCGCCGCCGGCGGCGCCGCGGCGCTCGAGCCGGGCGACCGGGAGGAGCTGGCCCGCCTGCGGGAGGCCCCGGCGGTGTCCTGGCCCCGGGTCCGCGCGCTCAAGGCCCGGGCGCTGGAGGCCGCCTTCCGCTCCTTCCAGGAGCGGGAGTGGCGGCTGCGCGGCGAGCGGGCCCGCGACCTGGAGGCCTTCTGCGCCGAGCACGCCCGCTGGCTCGACGACTACGCGCTCTTCGTGGCGCTGCACGACGACGTCCTCGGCGGCCGGGTCTGGACCTCCTGGCCGGCGCCGCTCCGGGACCGGCAGCCGGCGGCGCTCGACCAGGCGCGCGAGGAGCTGGCCGACCGCATCCTCTACTACAGCTGGCTGCAGTGGCAGCTCGACCTGCAGTGGCACGAGGCGCGGCGGCGCGCCAACCGCGCCGGCGTGGAGCTCATGGGGGACCTGCCCTTCATGGTGGCCGGCGACTCGGCCGACGTCTGGAGCCGGCCCGGCGACTTCCGCCTGGACGCGCGGGTGGGGGTGCCGCCCGACGCCTTCAGCGCCACCGGCCAGGACTGGGGCCTGCCGGTCTACCGCTGGGACGTGATGGCGCGCGAGGGCTACCCGTGGCTCGCCGAGCGGGCCCGCCGCTCCGCCGCGCTCTACGGCTACTACCGCGTGGACCACGTGGTCGGCCTCTACCGCACCTACTACCGGCCCGACGACGGCGGCCCGGCGGCCTTCATCCCCGCCGGGGAGCCCGACCAGATCCGCAACGGCGAGGCGGTGATGGCGGTGCTCTCCCGCGGCGCGCGGGTCATCGCCGAGGACCTGGGCACCGTGCCCGACTTCGTGCGCGCCTCGCTGGCGCGGCTGGGCATCCCCGGCTACCGGGTGCTGCGCTGGGAGCGGGACGGCGACACCTGGCGCGACCCGGCGGCCTGGCCCGCCGTCTCGGTCGCCACCACCGGCACCCACGACACCGAGTCGCTGGCGGAGTGGTACGACGCCCTGCCCGAGGGGGAACGCGCCGCCCTGCTCCGGATCCCGGGCCTCGCCGGGCTGCGGGACCGGAGCCCGGCGCGCTTCGACGACGGGGTGCGCGACGCGGTGCTGGAGCTGGTCTACCGCTCCGGCTCCGACCTGGCGCTCCTCCCCTTCCAGGACGCGCTCGGGACCCGCGAGCGGGTGAACACGCCGGCCACGGTGAGCGAGCGGAACTGGAGCTACCGGATCCCCATGGACGTGGCGGCGCTCCCCGGCGACGGCGCCACCGTGGCCCGCCTGCGCGGGCTGGCGGAGCGCTCCGGACGGCTCCGGGGGAGCCCGTGACCGGGCGGCCCCACCGCGTCTACCTGGTCCGCCACGCCAAGGCGGAGCGCGACCACCCCGGCGGCGACGCCGCCCGGCCGCTCTCGGCCGAGGGGCGCGAGCGGTTCGAGCGGCTGCTCCGCGAGCTGCGCCGGGAGCTCGCGGTCACCGCCGTCCACACCAGCCCCCTGCTCCGCGCCCGGGAGACGGCCGGCCTGCTCGCCGCCGCCACCGGCGCGCCGCTCGTCGAGGAGCCCGAACTGGCGAGCGGCCGCAGCACCGGCTCGGCGCTGCTCCGGCTGGCCCGCGCCGCCGGGGACGGCTGCGCCCTGGTGGGCCACAACCCGGAGATCGCCGAGGCGGTGGCGCTGGCGGCGGGCCGCGCCGAGGAGGTGAAGCCCGGCACCGTGGCCGCGGTGGATCTCCGGCCCGGTGGCCCCCACCTCGCCTGGCTGCGGCGCCCCCCGAAGCTCGACTGACGGGGCGCCGGCGCGGCTGCTCCGCGGGCCTTGATCTCCCGCTTCCGACAAGCGATCTTCCGCGCTCCACGCCGAGCCCCTCCGGAGGCTTCCCTTGCCCACCCCGAGCGCCGAGCTCACCCAGAAGTGCGTCGACACCATCCGGTTCCTGGCCGCCGACGCGGTCCAGCAGGCCAACAGCGGCCACCCCGGGATGCCCATGGGCGCGGCCGACATGGCCTTCGTCCTCTGGTCGCGCCACCTGCGCTTCGACCCGCGCGACCCGCGCTGGCTGGGGCGCGACCGCTTCGTGCTCTCGGCCGGCCACGGCTCGATGCTGCTCTACGGCCTGCTCCACCTCGCCGGCTTCGACCTCTCGCTCGACGACCTGAAGGCCTTCCGGCAGATGGGCTCGCGCACGCCGGGCCACCCGGAGTTCGGCCACACCCCGGGCGTCGAGGTCACCGGGGGCCCGCTGGGCCAGGGCTTCGCCAACGGCGTGGGGATGGCGCTGGGCCAGGCGATGCTCGCGGCGCGGCTGGGGCGCGGCCACCCGTTCGGCGACCACCACGTCTACGGCATCGTCGGCGACGGCGACCTCATGGAGGGCGTCACCGCCGAGGCGGCGAGCTTCGCGGGCCACCTCCGGCTCGGACGGCTCGTCTACCTCTACGACGACAACGAGATCACCATCGACGGCCGGACCTCCATCGCCTTCACCGGCGAGGACGTCACCCGCCGCTTCGAGGGGTACGGCTGGCACGTCCAGGCGGTGGAGGGCCGCGACCACGAGGGCATCTCCCGCGCCATCGACGCCGCCAAGGGCGACCCCCGCCCCAGCCTGATCCGGGTGCGGACCATCATCGGCTACGGCGCGCCCAGGAAGCAGGGGACCAGCGCCGTGCACGGCTCGCCGCTCGGCGAGGAGGAGCTGCTCGCCGCCAAGCGCAACCTGGGCTGGCCGGAGAGCCCGCGCTTCCTCGTGCCCGACGAGGTCCGCGACTTCTGGCGCGGGCTGCAGGCCGAGCGGCGCGCCGAGGCCGACGCCTGGCGGGCCCGCGAGCGGGCCTGGCGGAGCGAGAACCCGACCGAGTCGGCGATCCTCGACGCCCACGTGGGCCGCGCCGTCCCCGCCGACCTGCGGGAGAAGCTGCTCGCCGGGGCCGACGGCGCCGACGCCACCCGCAAGCTCTCGGCGGCGGCGATCCAGAAGGCGGCGGCCCTGGTCCCGTCGCTGGTCGGCGGCTCCGCCGACCTCGCCGAGTCCAACCTCACCGACATCAAGGGGGCGGGCGCGGTCGCCACCGGGAGCTTCGACGCCCGCAACGTCCACTTCGGCATCCGCGAGCACGCCATGGGGGCCATCGCCAACGGGCTCGCCTACGACGGCCTGTTCCTGCCCTTCGTCGGCACCTTCCTGGTGTTCGCCGACTACATGCGGCCGGCGGTCCGGCTGGCGGCGCTCTCCCGGCTCCAGGTGGTCTACGTCTGGACCCACGACTCCATCTTCCTCGGCGAGGACGGACCCACCCACGAGCCGGTGGAGCACCTCTCGTCGCTGCGCGCCATCCCCAACCTCCACGTGGTGCGCCCGGCCGACGGCCAGGAGACGGCGCTCGCCTGGGCCCACGCCCTGGAGCGCCGCGACGGACCCACCGCCCTGGTGCTCACCCGCCAGAAGGTGGCCAAGGTGGCGCGGCCCGGCGGCTTCGATCCGGCCCGGGCGGCCCGCGGCGGCTACGTCGTCGAGGAGGCGCCGGGCGCCGAGGTGACGGTGGTGGCCACCGGCTCGGAGCTGCCCACGGCCCAGGCGGCGCTGCAGTTCCTGGCGCAGAAGGGGATCCGCGCCCGGCTGGTGTCGATGCCCTGCCTGGCCTGCTTCGAGGCGCAGCCGGAGGAGTACCGCGAGGAGGTGCTGCCGCGCTCCCACCGCATCGCCGCGGTGGAGGCGGCGCGCGGCCAGGAGTGGTGGCGCTGGACCGGCCGGGACGGGCTGGTGATCGGCGTGGACCGCTTCGGCGCCAGCGCCCCGGAGAAGGCGCTGGCCGAGGCCTACGGCCTCACGCCGGCGAAGGTGGCGGAGCGCATCGAG
>JAKAEO010000198.1 GCA_021818285.1 Myxococcales bacterium | reverse complement strand
CGCCGTGGACCGCGACCTCGGCGCGCCCGGGCCCTGACCGGTGGCCGGCGCCGCGCCCGCCCGGCCGCTCCAGGCCGCCCCGCCCCCGGCGCCCGCCCCGGAGCCGGTGCTCTCGGTCGAGGGGCTGGGCCGGCGCTTCGGCGCCCTCGCCGCCGTGGACGGCGTCTCCTTCCAGGTGGCGCGCGGGGAGATCGTCGGGCTGCTCGGCCCGAACGGCGCCGGGAAGACCACCACCATCGACATGATCCTCGGGGTGCTGGCGCCGACGGCGGGCACCGTCCGCATCGAGGGGCTGGACGTGACGCGGCGCCGGGCGGCGGCGCTGGCCCGCACCGCCTTCGCCGCGGTCTACGCCCCGCTCCCCGGGAACCTCACCGTGGCCCAGAACCTCCGGGTCTTCGGCATGCTCTACGGCGTGGAGCGGCTCCCGGCGCGCATCGACGAGCTGGTCGCCCGGCTCGACCTCGCCGGGCTGCGGGACACGCGCTGCGGCGTGCTCTCCTCGGGCGAGCAGACCCGGGTCGGCCTCGCCAAGGCGCTGCTCAGCGACCCGTCGCTGCTGCTGCTCGACGAGCCCACCGCCTCGCTCGACCCGGCCACGGCGCGCGACGTGCGGGCCCACATCCGGGCCTTCGCCGCCGCCGGCACCGGGGGCGTCCTCTGGACCTCCCACAACATGCGGGAGGTCGAGGAGGTCTGCGACCGGGTGCTGTTCCTCTCCCGCGGCCGCATCCTGCTCTCCGGCGACCCGCGCGCCCTGCCCCGGCTCCACGGCAAGGAGACGCTGGAGGAGCTGTTCATCGCCGTGGCCCGCGAGCCGCTCACCCTGGAGCGGAGCTGACCGTGCTCCGGCCCCGCCGCGTCGGCGCCTTGCTGCTCCGCCAGCTCTACCTGCTGCGCGGCAGCCCGGCGCGGGTGCTGCCCCTCTTCGCCTGGGTGGCGGTGGACGTCGTCCTCTGGGGCTTCATCACCCGGTACCTGGACGCCGTCGCCGGGTCCCGGCTCCGCTTCGTCCCGCTGCTCCTCGGCGCCGTGCTGCTCTGGGACTTCCTGGTCCGGGTGATGCAGGGCGTCACCATGGCCTTCTTCGAGGACGTCTGGTCCCGCAACTTCCTGAACCTGTTCTCGGCGCCCATCACCCTGGGCGAGTACCTGACCGGCCTGGTGCTCTCCAGCGTCGCCACCAGCGCGGTGGGCCTCCTCGCCATGGTGCTCATCGCCGCCGGCCTCTTCGGCCTCTCCTTCCTGGCGCTGGGCGCGGCCCTGGTCCCCTTCCTGCTGGTGCTCTTCCTCTTCGGGATCGCGCTGGGCATCGCCGGGTGCGCGGTGGTGCTGCGGCTCGGCCCGGCCGCCGAGTGGCTCATCTGGCCCGTCCCGGCGCTGCTCTCCCCGTTCGCCGGCGTCTTCTACCCGCTCTCCACGCTCCCGGCCTGGATGCAGGGGGTGGGCCGGCTGCTCCCGCCGGCCCACGTCTTCGAGGGGATGCGGGCCATCCTCGCCGGCGGCCCGGTCCCGGCGGCGCGGCTCGCCGGCGCGGTGGCGCTCGCCGCGGCCTGGCTGCTCGGCGCCTGCTGGCTCTTCGTCCGGGTGCACCGGCAGGCGGTGCGCGACGGCCTGCTGGCGCGCTACAGCGCCGAGTCGGTGACCTGAGCGCCCGCCGGCCGCTCCCCGGCGCCGGCGCGCGGCCGTCACCGGGGCCGCGGCACCCGCCGCCCTACACCTCCCGGATCGGCAGCCGGCGGACGCGCTTGCCGGTGGCGGCGAAGAGGGCGTTGGCCACCGCCGGCGCCAGCGGCGGGAGCCCGGGCTCGCCGATGCCGCCCGGCGCCTCCCGGCTGGGAACGACGTGCACCTCGATGGCCGGCATCTCCTCGAACCGGAGCGGCTCCTGGTCGTCGAAGTTGCCCTGCACCACCGCGCCCTTCGCCAGGGTGATCTCCCCGCGCAGCACCGCCGAGAGGCCGTAGACGACGGCGCCCTCCACCTGCTGCTCGACGCTGCCCCGGTCGAGCGCGACGCCCAGATCCACCGCCGCCACCACCCGGTGCACCCGGAGCTTCCCCTTCTCCGCCGACACCTCCGCCACCTCGGCGACGTGGCTGCCGAAGGAGCTGTGGCAGGCGATGCCCCGCCCGCGGCCCGCCGGCAGCGGCTTCCCCCACCCCGCCCGGTCGGCGGCGAGCTGGAGCGCGCCGCGCAGCCGGCTCTCCGGCGGCAGGTGGGCCAGCCGGAAGGCGAGCGGGTCGGCGCCGGCCGCCGCCGCCAGCTCGTCGAGGAAGCACTCCTCGGGGAAGGCGTTCTGGGAGGCGTAGACCGACCGCCACCAGCCGAGCTTCAGCCCCAGCTCGGGGATGGCGGCGTCCACCCGGACGGCGCCGGCGCGGTAGGGGAAGTCCACCGCCCCCTCGACCACGTCGGGGTGGCCGCCGCCGCCCCGCCGGCCGAAGAGCTGCCGGCCGATGGACGGGGAGCGCACCCGGTGGTGCCAGGCGGCGAGCTTCCCGGCGGCGTCCAGCCCGGCGCGCAGCTCGTTGCGCCCCGGCGGGCGGTACCAGTCGTGGCGCATGTCGTCCTCGCGCGACCAGACCACCTGCACCGGCGCGCCCGCGGCCTTCGCGACCAGCGCCGCCTCCACCGGGAAGTCGGGCATGGCGCGCCGCCCGAACCCGCCGCCCAGGAAGGTGACGTGGAGCTTCACCCGGTCCTGCGGGACCCCCAGGGCCTTGGCCACGTCGGCCTGGGCCCAGGTCGGCGCCTGCGTCGGCGCCCAGACCTCGGCCGACCCGCCGCGCACCCGGGCGGTGCAGTTCATCGGCTCCATGGTGGCGTGGGCCAGGAGCGGCAGCTCGTAGACCGCCTCCAGCCGCCTCGCCGACCCCGCCAGCGCCTTCTCGAGCTCCCCCTCGCTGCGCACCGGCGGCTCGACCGGCGCCTCGGCCAGCAGCCGGGCCACCGCCGCCGGGTCGAGCGCGCCGTGCGGCCCGGGCTCGAAGGTGACGGCGAGGGCGTCTCGCCCGCGCAGCGCCGCCCAGCTGCTGTCGGCCACCACCGCCACGCCGCTCGGCACCTCCACCACCTTGCGCACGCCCGGCACCTTCCGCGCCGGCGCGGGATCGAAGCGCGCCACCTTCCCGCCGACCACCGGCGGCCGGGCCACCGCGGCGAAGCGCAGCCCCGGGACGCGGACGTCGCAGCCGAAGCGGGCCCGGCCGCGCACCTTGTCCGGGCTGTCGAGCCGCGGGATCCGGGTGCCGATGAGCCGCCAGTCCTTCGGCGCCTTCAGCGGCGGATCCTTCGGCACCGGCTCGCGGGCGGCGGCGGCGGCGAGCGCCCCGTAGCCGAGCCTGCGCCCGGTCGGCGGGTGGAGCACCGCTCCCCGCTCGGCCCGGCAGGAGGCCGGCGCCACGCCCCACCGGCGCGCCGCCGCGGCGACGAGCATCTCGCGGGCCGTGGCCCCGGTCTTCCGCAGCGGGTCGAAGAACTGGCGCACGCTGCGCGAGCCGCCGGTCGACATCTGGCCGAACCGCTTCACGTCGGCGTCGGCCTGGACGACGCGCACGGCCTTCCAGTCGGCCTCCAGCTCCTCGACCACCAGCACCGCCATGCCGGTGTAGGTGCCCTGCCCCATCTCCGACTTGGCGAGGAACACGGTCACACCGCCGCCCGGATCGACGCGCAGGTAGGCGTCCGGATGGAGCGTTGCCGGCTCGGCCGCCTCCGCGCGGGCCGGCAGCTGGAGGCCCAGCCAGAGCCCGGCCCCGCCGCCGCCGGCGAGCTGCAGGAAGTCCCGGCGGCCCAGCTTGCGGATGGCGGTCATGGCTCCTCCTTCAGCGCGGCGCGTGCTTCTCCACCCAGGCCGCGAAGGCGTCGACGAACTTCTTCGAGAACTCGCGGGTGGCGTCGGCGGCGATCCGGCCCTGCGCGTCGAACAGGGTCGCGGCGCCGCCGAGGTAGGCCTCCGGCTGCTGCATGGTCGGCACGTCGAGGAACACCAGCGACTGGCGCAGGTGGTGGTTGGCGCCGAACCCGCCCAGCGCCCCGGGCGACACCGTCACCACCGCCCCCGGCTTCCCCTGCCAGGCGCTCCGCCCGTAGGGGCGCGAGCCCACGTCGATGGCGTTCTTGAGGACGCCGGGCACCGAGCGATTGTACTCGGGCGTCACGAAGAGCAGCGCGTCCGAGGAGCGCACCCGCTCGCGGAAGGCGGTCCAGGCCTCGGGCGGGTTCTCCCCGTCCAGGTCCTGGTCGTAGAGGGGGAGCCGGCCGATCTCGACGATCTCCAGCTTCAGCGAGGCCGGCGCCAGCGCCGCGAGGGCCAGGGCCATCTTCCGGTTGTAGGAGTCCTTCCGCAGGCTGCCCACGATCACAGCCACCCGGCGCACGCTCATCGAACCACCTCGAACCGCACGGGCTCTCGCACGGTCCGGCGAGCGTAGGCCGGACGTCCGCCGCGTGCACGCCCTCCCGAAGGGCCCGGTTGGGGACGCTCCGCCAGCGCGGGATCGCGCAGGGTGCGCGTCACCCCCCCCGGGGGGCCCGCCCCGATGACCATCCGGTGACGGCGCAGGCGTATCCCTGGACGCATGCGCGCGCTCCTCGTACAGGCCCGGTCCCCGGCCACCTACTGGGGCTACCAGTTCACGCTCCCGTTCATCGGCAAGGCGGCGGCGCTGCCGCCGCTGGGTCCGGCGACGCTCGCTGCCCTGCTGCCGCCGTCCTGGGAGCTGCGCATCCTCGACCTGCACGTCGAGCCGCTCACCGACGAGGCGCTCCGCTGGGCCGACGCGGTGCTGGTGAGCGCGATGCTGGTCCAGGCCGACTCGGCGCGCGAGGTGCTGCGGCGAGCCCACGCGCTCGGCAAGCGCACCGTGGTGGGCGGCCCCGCGCCCACCACCTCGCCCGGCTCCTTCCCCGAGGCCGACCACCTCTTCCAGGGCGAGGCCGAGGGTCGGCTGGCGCCCCTGGTGCGCGCCCTGGAGGACCCGCCGGGCGCGGCGCCGCGGCTGCTGTCGCCGGAGGGCGAGGCTCCGCCGGACCTGCGGCTCTCGCCGGTGCCCCGCTTCGACCTGCTCGACCTCCGGCGCTACGCCACCGTGTCGCTCCAGGTCTCCCGGGGCTGCCCCTTCAGCTGCGAGTTCTGCGACATCGTCGAGATCTTCGGCCGGGTGCCGCGGGTGAAGCCGGCCGGGCAGATCCTGGCCGAGCTGGAGGCGCTGCGCGCCCTCGGCGCCCGCGGATCGCTCTTCTTCGTCGACGACAACTTCATCGGCAACCGCAAGGCCGTCGCCCGGGTGCTGCCCCGCATCGCGGACTGGCAGCGCGCCCACGGCCGGCCCTTCGAGTTCGTCACCGAGGCCAGCCTGGACCTGGCCGCCGAGCCGGCGCTGGTCGAGGCGATGGTGGAGGCCGGCTTCACCGCGGTGTTCACGGGGATCGAGACGCCGTCGGCCGAGTCGCTGCGGAGCGCCCACAAGCTCCAGAACCTGAAGGTGGATCCGGCGGAGGCGGTGGGGCGCCTGACCGCGGCGGGGATCGAGGTCTACGCCGGGTTCATCGTCGGCTTCGACGCGGACGGCCCCGACATCTTCGAGCGGCAGCTGCGCTTCATCTCGGGGGTGGCCATCCCCCGGGCCATGGTCGGGGTCCTCAGCGCGCTCCCCGGCACCGCGCTCTGGCGGCGGCTCGAGGGGGAGGGGCGCCTGCGGGGCGCGCCCAGCGGCGACCAGTTCGACCGGCCCAACTTCGCCCCGGCGATGGACGAGGCGGTGCTGCTCGCCGGCTACCGCCGCCTGCTCGCCGCCCTCTACGCCGACGACGCCTACTACGACCGGTGCGAGCGGTTCCTCGACACCGCCCGTCAGCTCCCCACCGCCCTCTCGCCGGGCGGGCCGGCGACGCTGGCCCGGGCCGTCGCCGGGATCGGGCTGCGGGGCCGGCGGCGGCGCCGCTTCTGGCGCCTCATGGCCCGCGCGGCGCGCCGGGGCCCGGCCGCCGTGGCGCGGGCGGTGGCGCTGGCCGTGGTCGGCGAGCACATGATCCGGTACACGGAGGAGGTCGTCCTGCCCCGGCTCGACCGGACGCTGGCGACGCTGGCCGCCCCGGCGCCGGCGCGGGAGCCGGCGCGCG
>JAKAEO010000197.1 GCA_021818285.1 Myxococcales bacterium | reverse complement strand
CGTCGGGCTGGCGCTGCCCGGGAACGCGCCGCCCCCCGGAGGCGTGGTGGCGGTGCGCCGCTTCGCCCAGGCGGCGGCGGCGCGCGGGCGCAGCGCGGCGCGCACCGACCCGGTGGCCGAGTGCGCCGTGCTCTACTCCTCCGAGTCGGACCTCTGGTCCGGCGGCGACCACCGCGCGGCGGTGGTGCGGGCCGGCGACGCGCTGGCCGCCCTCCAGGTCCAGGCGCCGGTGGTGCTGCACCCGGCCGACGCCGCGGCCGCGGCGGTGCTGGTGCTGGCCGGGGCGCGGGCGCTCTCGCCGATCGAGGCCCAGGTGGTGCGGCGGCGGCTGGAGACCGGCGGGAGCGTGCTCTGCCTGGGCGAGCCGGGCGCGGTGGACGAGGCCGGCCGGACGGTCCCCCTCCCCTTCCCGGCCGGGAAGCCGGGGGGGCTCAAGGTGGACCGGGGCACGGTGGTGCAGCTCCCGCTCCCCCCGGCGCCGCGGCCCGGGGCTTCCGGGGCCCGGGACGGCGAGGAGCTGGCGAGGGCGCTGCAGCTGCTGCTCGGGCGCGGGCGGCGCGCCGCCTCCACCGCCGGGCGCAGCCCGCTCCACGTGGTGCTCTACCGCGACGGGGCGCGGCTCGACACCCACCTGGCGACGCTCGGCGACGGCCCGGCGCAGGGGAGCACGCTCTTCGTCGGGCTGCTCTCGGCGGCCGATCACCGGCGCGGCCGCTTCAAGTCCGCCGGCGGCGCCGACGAGCGCATCCCCATGAACCCGGCCGGCTTCGCCATCTCCACGGTGCTGCCGGCCTTCGAGGGGTACGCGGTGCTGAGCCTGCCGGGGTAGGCGGCCGCGCCTCCCCTCAGTCGGCCGGCGCCAGCGGCAGCAGCACCGTGAAGGCCGTCCCCTCGCCCGGCTGGCTCTCCACCGAGATGGCGCCGCCGTGGCGGGCGACGATCCCCTGGACGATGGGGAGCCCCAGCCCGGTGCCGTCGCCGTCCTTCTTGGTGGTGAAGAAGGGCTCGAAGACCCGCCGCTTCACCTCCGGCGCCATGCCCGGGCCGTCGTCGCGGACCCGCGCCGCCACGTGCGCGCCGTCCAGCGCCGCCTCCAGCCGCACCACGCCGCCGCCGGCCGGCAGCGCCTGCGCGGCGTTGGTGATGAGGTTCACGAAGACCTGGGTGAGGCTGCCGCGCTGCCCCCAGATGGCCGGGACCGCCTCCAGGCTGCGCTCGACGCGGGCCCCGGCGGCCCGGAGCGCCGGCTCGCACATCACCGCCGCCTCCTCCAGCAGCGCCGCCAGGTCCACCAGCTCGCGCTGCTCCCCCGGCGGCCGGGCGAAGGCCATCAGGTCGCGGGAGAGCCGCTGCAGCCGCTGCGCCGCCTCGCGGATGCGCCGCAGCTTGACGACGTCGCCCGGGTCGCCGCCGGCCTGCGAGAGCTTCTCCACCAGGTTCTCGGAGTAGGCCGCCACCGCGGTGAGCGGGTTGTTCAGCTCGTGGACCACGCCGGCGGCGAGCCGCCCCAGCTCGGCCAGCTTCTGGCCGTGCTCGGCCCGCTCTTGAAGCGCCCGCAGCAGGGTGGTGTCCTGGCCGATGGCGATCACCCCCTCCACCGCGCCCGAGGCCCCCTGCACCGCCGAGGTGCTGAGCGAGACCCGGGCCTCGCCGCCGCTGCGCATCCGCAGCCGGGTCTCGAAGGCGTTCACCGCCTCGCCGGAGAGCCCCCGCTCCAGCACCGACTCCACCCGGCGCCGCTCGGCGTCGGGGACCAGGTCGAGCAGGTCCTCCCCCAGCGCCTCCTCGCGGGTGAAGCCGGTGAGCCGGACCAGCGACTTGTTGAACACCAGGATCTCCCGCTCCCGGTTCACCACCGCGATGAGGGCGTTGCCGTTCTCGATCAGCTCCTCGAGGAAGCTCTTGAAGTGGACCAGCTCCTCCAGGGTCCGCAGGTTGCGGGCGGCGAGCGCCGCCTGGTTCGCCACCTGGAGCAGCACCGGCTCGTCCCGGCCCGACCTCCCCGGCACGCCGCGCGGCGCCTCGAGGTGGATGATCCCGTGCAGCGCGCCGCCCACCGCCAGCGGCACCGCGGTGGCCCGGACGCACCCGGCGAAGATGGGCTCGTCCCGCGCCACCAGCCGGGCGCCGGCGGAGAGGAGCTGCGCCTCGGAGAGGCCGGTCCGCAGCGCCGCGGCGCGCCGCAGGGCCAGCCGGTGGCCCACCACCGGGGTGAGCCGGCCCCGGGCGCGCATCGAGGTGAGCGCCAGCGTCGCCGGGTCGAGCATCCGGACGGCGTGGCAGCGGCCGGGGAAGATCGCCTCCAGGGCGCGGCCCACCGCGGCGGAGAGCTCCTCCTCGCGCGAGGCCGCCGCCAGGTCGCGGGAGAGCTCCAGCAGGGCGGCCGACGCGGCCGCGTGGCGCGCGCTCCGGTGGCGCGCGCTCCGGCGCCGCGCGCCGCTCCTCGCCGCGCCCTTCCGCCTCACGGCGCCGCCCGCCTCCGCCAGGCGGCGGCCGCCGCCTCCAGCACCCGCTTCACCGGCACGCCCCGCTCCCGGGCCCGGGCGGCGCAGTCCTCCCACTCCGGGCGGGCGTTCAGCTCCTCGCCGCCGAGCCGCCCCACCTTGATCCGCACCGGTCCGAACGGGGTCTCGACCGGGACCAGCTCGCGCGAGAGCTCGGTGCGCTCCACGGCCCGGTACCGCACCCCCAGGGTGGTGCTCTCCTCCAGGAAGGCCCGCACCACCGCCTCGCGGCGCGAGGCCGGGCAGAGCGCCGAGAGCACCAGCCCGGGCCGCCCCTTCTTCATCGTCACCGGGACGGCCCAGGCGTCCACCGCGCCCCGCTCCAGCGCCGCGTCCACGGCCCGCGCCACCAGCTGGCCCGGGCAGTCGTCGAGGTTGGCCTCGAGCAGCAGCAGCGGCTCGCCGGTGCCGCCGGCGGCGCCCTCCAGCGTGTCACACAGGGTGAAGCGGACGACGTTGGGCCGGTCGGGCCAGCGCGAGCGCCCCACCCCGTAGCCGGTCCGCCCGGGCCGCAGCGGCGGCGGCGTGCCCAGCTCGAAGAGGCCGGCGAGGATGGCGGCGCCGGTGGGGGTCACCGCCTCGCCCGGGGGCCCGCCGGGCCGCACCGGCAGGCCGGCGAGGATCTCCAGGACCGCCGGCGACGGGACCGGGAGGAGCCCGTGGGCGCTCTTCACCAGGCCGAGCCCCAGCTCGGGCGGCGTGGCCACCGCCCGTGGCCAGCCCAGCAGCTCCATCACCACCGCGGCGCCGCAGCAGTCGACGATCGAGTCCACCGCCCCGATCTCGTGGAACCGGCACTGCTCCAGCGGGACGCCGTGGACCTTCGACTCGGCGCGCCCCACCCGGTCGAAGAGGCCGAGGGCCGCCTCGCGGGCCCGGGGCGGCAGGCCGCTGCGGCGCACCAGCTCCAGGATCTCGGCGAGCGCGCGGGCGTGGGGCTGCGGCCCGTCCACCACCACCTCGACGTGGGTGCCGCGGATGCCCATGGCCTCGGCCGGCGCCGCCTCCAGCCGCCAGCCGGAGACGGGCAGGGTGGCGAGGGCCCGCCGCAGCTCGTCGAGCGGGACGCCGGCGTCGAGGGCCGCCGCCAGGAACATGTCGCCGGCGATCCCGCCCACCGGCTCCACCCAGAGCAGGTCAGCCACGGTCCGGGCTCCCCCGGGCCATGAGCCCGGCGGCGAAGCCGGCCCCGAAGCCGTTGCCGACGTTCACCACGGTGACGTTGGGGGCGCAGGAGTTCAGCATGGCGAGCAGCGCCGCCAGCCCGCCCAGCGAGGCGCCGTAGCCGACGCCGGTGGGCAGCCCCACCACCGGCTTGCCCACCAGCCCGCCGACCACCGAGGGCAGCGCCCCCTCCATCCCCGCCGCCACCACCAGCGCCACGCACCGCTCCAGCTCCTCGCGGCGGGCGAGCAGCCGGTGCAGCCCGGCCACCCCGACGTCGTAGACGCGCACCGGCTCGACGCCCATGACCTCCAGGGTGGCGACCGCCTCCTCGCACACCGGGACGTCGCCGGTCCCGGCGCAGACCACGCCCACCGGGCCGCGGGCCGGCAGGGTCATGCGCCCCTTGCGCAGGGTCCGCGAGACCGGGTCCCAGGTGGTGCCGCGCACCGCGCGCCGCACCGCCCGCGCCTGCGCCGGCGTGGCCCGGGTGACGAGCAGCGGGCCGCGCGCCGCCAGCTTCCGGGCGATGGCCGCCACCTGCGCCGCGGTCTTGCCCTCGGCGAGGATCACCTCGGGCATGCCGGTGCGCAGGGCGCGGTGGTGGTCCACGGTGGCGAACTCGCCGAGCCGCTCGTAGGGCAGCCCCTTGAGCCGCTCCACCGCCTCCCCGACGCTCGCCGTCCCCCGGCGGACGCGCCCGAGGAGCTCCCGCAGGATCCGCTCGTCCATGGTCAGGCCCCCAGCGGCAGCGCCGCGAGCAGCCCGGGGATGCGGGCCGGCTCGGGCATCACCAGGATCAGCCCCTCGATGGCCGGGGCCTCGCAGGCGAAGCGGGTGGCGAGCGCCATCCGCCCGACCTCGCGCGGCACCAGCGCGTCCACGCAGTCGCGGCCGCCGCCGCGGGCCAGCCGCGGGACGCTGAGCAGCAGCTTGCGCCCCACCAGCCGGGCCACCGCGGAGACGAAGGCGCTGCCGACCACGTTGCAGGACTCCATCACCGCGCTCTCGGCCAGCGTGCCCCAGGGGCCGCCCGGCTCCACCGGCCAGCCCAGCAGCCCGGCCAGGCGCTCGGCGTCGGCGGAGGAGAGCAGCAGCACCAGGTGGCCCTCGAGCAGCTCCGAGAGCCGGACCCCCACCGCCACCACCTCGCGGCCCATCGAGCCGAGGAAGTCGGCGATGGCGCCCGGACCGGCGCCGGCCCAGGTCTCGGGCACGTCCATGCGCAGCGGCCGGCCGGCCAGCCGGCCCAGCGCCCCGACCGCGGCGCCGCAGCCGATGGAGGCCAGCTCCTGGAGGGCGTCGATCTCGCGCGGGCCGAGGCGGGTGGGCACGGTCAGGCTCCCAGCCGGGGGACGTCGAGGATGAAGACCGGGCGGCCGTTGCCGAGCACGGTGACCGCCGAGAGGCCGCCCACCCGGTCGAGCGGGCCGGCGAGCGGCTTCAGCACCGCCTCCTGCTGGCCGAGCAGCGCGTCCACCGCCAGGCCGACGCGGCTCCCCCCGCCGTCGGCGATCACCACCTGGCGCGCCCCCGGCGCCCCGTCCCCGGGCAGCCCCAGCAGCGCCGCCAGGTCGCGCACCGGCACCAGCCCGCCGCCCCAGGGCAGCATGGGCGCGCCGCGGCTCCGCTCCAGCCCCTCCAGCGCCACCTGGGCGGCCCCGTGCACCTTGGCCACCGGCAGGCCGAGGATCTCCTCGCCGACGCGGACCAGCAGCACCGGCTGCACCGCCACGGTGAGCGGCAGCCGCAGGGTGAGCCGGGTGCCGCGGCCGGCGGCGCTCTCCAGCTCCAGCGTCCCGCCCACCGCCTCGGCCACCTTCTTCACCGTGTCCATGCCCACGCCGCGCCCGGAGACGTCGGTGACCCGGTCGGCGGTGGAGACCCCGGGCAGGCAGGCGAGCAGCAGCGCCTCGCGGTCGGAGAGCGCCTCGGCCTGGGCGGCGGCCAGCGCGCCCCGCTCCACCGCGGCGCGCCGCAGCCGGGCCGGGTCCATGCCCTTGCCGTCGTCGGCCACCTCCACCACCACCCGGTCGCGCTCGCGCCGGACCGCGACCGAGACCCGCCCGGTGTCCGGCTTCCCGGCGAGCTGGCGCAGGTGGGGCGGCTCGATGCCGTGGTCCACGGCGTTGCGCACCACGTGCAGCAGCGGGTCGCCGAGCTCGTCGAGGATGGCCCGGTCGATCTCGATCTCGCCCCCCTCGACCTCCACCTCCACCTGCTTGCCCACCTTCCGGGCCAGGTCGCGGGCGGCGCGGGGCAGCCGGTCGGTGATCAGGCGGAAGGGGGTCATCCGCACCGCCATCACCTTGTCGTGCAGCTCCTTCACCGCGCCGTGGAGCCGGTCCATCCCCTCGTCGAAGGGGTTGCGGGCCGCCGGGGGGATGGCCTTGCCCGCCTCGCGGATGCGCGCCGCGGCGAGGATCAGCTCGCCCACCGCGTCGAGGAAGGAGTCGAGCAGCTCGACGCGCACCC
>JAKAEO010000196.1 GCA_021818285.1 Myxococcales bacterium | reverse complement strand
GAGGCGGCCCGGCTCGGCGCCGACGTGGCCACCATCCCCTTCGCGGTGATCGGCCAGCTGGCGAACCACCCGCTCACCGACATCGGCCTGAAGAAGTTCCTGGCCGACTGGGAGAAGGTGCCGAAGGAGACGTAGGGGCGGCGCGCCGGCCCGCCCGCCGGCACGAGGGCGGCGCTCCCGCGCCGGCGGGAGGCTCGCGCCCGGCGCCCCGCCCGCCTCAGCCGCCCGCGGCCGGGAAGAGGCCGGCCTCCGCCAGCTCCACCGCCCGCGCCAGGTCCTCGCGGGTGAGCCTCGCCCCCTCGGCCCACTCCTTCAGCCCCAGGCACTTCTCGGACACGAAGCGCGAGAGCAGGTGGCCGGCCGCCTCCTCCGCCGGCGTCTGGAAGGCGCGGCGCCCCTCGGACGCCAGCAGCCGCTCGGCGGCCTCGAACTCCCGCAGCAGGTCGAGCCGCGCCAGCCGCAGCGCCAGGCGCATCACCTGCTCCCGGGGCGGCGCCGCGAGCCCCGCCGACCAGCGCGCCCGCAGCTCCTCGCTCACCCACTCCACCACCGGCGGCGGCCAGGCCGCCAGCTCCCGCGCCAGCTCCGCGGCGAAGCGCTCCAGGATGAACTCCTTCACCGGCTGCCGGGTGCGGTCGTAGAGCCAGTCGAAGCGGCGGTCGCGCACGCCGCGAGTCTACCCCGCCCGCTGGCCGCCGTCGGGGCGGGCCGGCACCGGGACCGCGACCGGGACCGGCGCGAGGCGCCGCGCCGCCAGCCCCACCGGCGCCGGCTCCTCGCCGGCCCGCAGCTCCTCGAGGAGCGCCCGGTAGACGCGCCGCGCGTAGAGGAACTCGCGGTGGCCCTCGACGCGCACCTCGACGTTGTGGACGTAGGGCAGGCCGAAGGTCTGCACGATGCCCGACGGATACGGGGCCAGCAGGTCGCCCCGCGACCAGAAGGAGGTGAGCCGGACGCCGGGCGGCCAGGCGCCGCGCTCCAGCCGCCGCAGGAAGGTGCTGCGCGGGGCCATCTGCCGGAGCGACGGCGCCAGCAGCCCGAGCGGCAGCATCGCGTAGGCCGCCGGGGCGCCGTGGTGCGGCGTGCCCAGGGTGAGGAGCGCCCGGACCCGGCGCCAGCCGCCCAGCTTCTTCACGTACCAGGCCCCCACCAGCCCGCCCTGGGAGTGGCCGATCACCGTGAGCGGCCCCATGCCCGGGTGCCGGCCGTAGATCCGCTCCACCTTGGCGCGCACGAAGAGCGCCAGGTCGTCGATGCCGCGCCGGAGCAGCTGGCGCGGGCCGCCCAGCCGGAAGGTGAAGACCGTGTAGCCGTCCTTGCGCAGCCGCCGCTCCAGCACCTCGACGGCGCGGCGGTTGGCGAGGAAGCCGTGGAGCAGGAGCACCGGCCGGGCGGCGTGGTCGAAGTCGGCGGCGTGCGGCGAGGGGCCGGGCTCGTCGAAGTCCAGGTAGCCGGCCAGGTACCGCAGCCGGCGCGCCAGCCGCTTCCCGTCGAGCCTCGGCAGCAGCGCCATCTCCCGCCCCCTCGCCCCATCCGAAGGGCACCGCTGCCTCCAGCATGGGTCCGCGCGGCCTCCACGGCAAGTGATCGGCCCGTGGGACGGGCAGCGGCGCCGCATCCCGCGCCCCGGGGACGCCCGCGCGCGGCCCCGGGGTCGGCGCAGGCCGGCCGGCCGCGCCACCGGGCCGCCGCGCCTGGAGATTTCCGCGCTCGCGCCCGGGCCCCCGCGGCGTTACATTCCGCCTCCCCGAGGAGGAGCGCGCCCCATGCTGGTCGTGATGAAGCCGCAGGCCACCCAGGCCCAGATCGACGCCGTCCTGGAGAAGATCCGGGGGTTGGGCCTCTCGCCCCACGCCATCCCGGGGGCGCAGCGCGTGGCCATCGGCATCACCGGCAACAAGGGGGCGCTGGACGGCGGCCTCTTCGTGGCGATGCCGGGCGTCGCCGACGCCATCCGCGTCTCCCAGCCCTTCAAGCTGGTCTCCCGCGAGGTGAAGGAGGAGGACACCGTCATCGACGTCGGCGGGGTCCCGCTGGGCGGGCCGGCGCTGGTGGTGATGGCCGGACCCTGCTCGGTGGAGTCGAAGGAGCAGATCCTGGAGGCGGCCGAGGGCGTGAGGGCGGCCGGCGCCCGCTTCCTGCGCGGCGGCGCCTTCAAGCCCCGCACCAGCCCCTACGAGTTCCAGGGCATGGGCGAGGAGGGGCTGAAACTGCTGGCCCTGGCGCGGGAGCGGACCGGCCTCAAGGTGGTCACCGAGGTGATGGACCCGGACGACCTCCCGATGTGCGTCGAGTACGCCGACGTCCTCCAGATCGGCGCGCGCAACATGCAGAACTTCTCGCTGCTGAAGCGGCTCGGCGGCGCCGGCAAGCCGGTGCTCCTGAAGCGCGGCCCCTCGGCCACCATCCGCGAGTGGCTGATGGCGGCCGAGTACGTCCTGGCCCACGGGAACTACCAGGTGGCGCTCTGCGAGCGCGGCATCCGCACCTACGAGACCATGACCCGGAACACCCTCGACCTGAACGCCGTCCCGGTGCTCAAGTCGCTGACCCACCTGCCGGTGGTGGTGGACCCGTCGCACGGCATCGGGCTGCGCCGCCACGTCCCGGCCATGGCCCGGGCCGGCATCGCCGCCGGGGCCGACGCCATCATCGTCGAGGTCCACCCCCAGCCGGAGCGCGCCCTCTCCGACGGCCAGCAGTCCCTCTCCATCCCCGAGTTCGCCGAGCTCATGGGGCAGGTCCGCATCATCGCCGGCGCCCTGGGCCGGCCCCTGTCGTAGGAAAGGAACGGCCTGGCATGTTCGTCACCCTGAAGCCCCACGCCACCGAGGCCGAGTTCGCGGCGGTGGTGGAGAAGATCAGGTCGCTGGGGCTCACCCCGCACCCCATCACCGGCACCGAGCGGCGGGTGGTGGCGGTCGTCGGCAACACCGGCAGCGTGGAGCCCGAGGACTTCGCGGCCATGCCCGGCGTGGCCGAGGCGCTCCGGGTGAGCCAGCCGTTCAAGCTGGTCTCCCGCGAGGTCCGCGAGGAGGACACGGTCATCGACGTGGGCGGCGTCCCCATCGGCGGGCGGGCCATCTGCGTGATGGCCGGCCCCTGCTCGGTGGAGTCGAGGGAGCAGATCCTGGAGGCCGCCGTCGCCGTGAAGAAGGCCGGCGCCACCTTCCTGCGCGGCGGGGCCTACAAGCCCCGCACCAGCCCCTACGAGTTCCAGGGGCTGCGCGAGGAGGGGCTGAAGCTCCTCGCCCTGGCGCGGGAGCAGACCGGCCTCAAGGTGGTCACCGAGGTGATGAGCACCGAGGCGGTGCCGGTGGTCTCCGAGTACGCCGACGTCCTCCAGGTGGGCGCCCGCAACATGCAGAACTACGCCCTGCTGGAGCGGCTCGGCACCTGCGGCAAGCCGGTGCTCCTGAAGCGCGGCCTCTCCGCCACCATCAAGGAGTGGCTGATGGCCGCCGAGTACATCGTCGCCAAGGGGAACCCCCGGGTGGCGCTGTGCGAGCGCGGCATCCGCACCTTCGAGACCATGACCCGCAACACCCTGGACATCAACGCCGTGCCGGTGCTGAAGAGCCTGACCCACCTGCCGGTGATCGTCGACCCGTCGCACGGGATCGGCATCCGCAAGCACGTGCCGGCCATCGCCCGGGCCGGCATCGCCGCCGGCGCCGACGGCATCATCGTCGAGGTCCACCCCCGGCCGGAGAAGGCCCTCTCCGACGGCGCCCAGTCGCTGACCCCGGCCGAGTTCGAGGGGCTGATGCGGCAGGTGCGGGTCATCGCCGCCGCCATCGAGCGGCCCATCCCCTAGCTCGAGGCCCCCAGCACCACCACGCTGCGCGCCTGGGCCAGGTAGCTGCGCCCCTCGACGGTCGGGGCCGCGTCCCAGTCCGAGGCGTCGCCGGGCGCCGGCACCCCGGTGTCCACCAGCAGCCGCCAGCCCGACTCGGCCGGCGGCAGCTCGAAGGGCAGCGCCTCCCAGAAGGCGTTGAAGAGGCAGTGGATGCGGACGCTGCCGTCGAGCGCCTGGAAGCCCACCGCCAGGCTGCGCGACTCCGGGCCCCAGTCGGGCGCCCCGAGCCGCACCCCGTGCCACTGGACGTGGGAGCGCTCCAGGAACTCGGAGAGCGAGACCTCGTCCTCCTCGGCGGTGGGGTCGAAGGCGTGGCGCAGGCCGACCAGCGTGCGCACGAATCGGCGCAGGCCGGCGTGCCGCTCCACCAGCCGCCAGTCGAGCCAGGAGAGCTCGCCGTCCTGGCAGTAGGCGTTGTTGTTGCCGCCCTGGGTGCGGCGGGCCTCGTCCCCCATGGCGATCATGGGCACGCCGGTGGAGAGCAGGGTCACCGCCAGGAAGTTGCGGACCTGGCGGGCCCGCAGCGCCTCGACCGCCGGGTCGTCGCTCGGCCCCTCGACGCCGCAGTTCCAGGCGCGGTCGTCGTCGCCGCCGTCGCGGTTCCCCTGGCCGTTGGCCTCGTTGTGCTTGCGCTGGTAGCTGACCAGGTCGTTCAAGGTGAAGCCGTCGTGGCAGGTGACGAAGTTCACCGCCTGGTCCGGCTCGCGGGCGTCGGCCAGGTAGATGTCGGGGCTGGCGAAGAGCCGGGAGGCGAAGCGCCCCACCGTGCCCGGGTCTCCCTTGAGGAAGGAGCGGACGTCGTCGCGGAAGCGGCCGTTCCACTCGCGCCAGGCGTCCCCCACCCAGCGCCCCACCTGGTAGAGGCCGGCCGCGTCCCAGGCCTCGGCGATGAGCTTGGTGCCGGCCAGCAGCGGGTCGCTCTCGATCTCCCAGACGATGGGCGGGTTGCCCTGGGGCTGGCCGGCCTCGTCGCGGGAGAGCACCGAGGCCAGGTCGAAGCGGAACCCGTCGACGTGCATCTCCGCCACCCAGTACCGCAGGCTGTCGAGGATCAGCCGGCGGGTGGTGGGGTGCTGGGCCTTCAGGGTGTTGCCGCAGCCCGAGTAGTTCGCGTACCGGGACCAGTCCTGGTCGAGCAGGTAGTAGGCGAAGTTGTCGAGGCCGCGGAAGGAGAAGGTGGGCCCCTCCTCGTTCCCCTCGGCGGTGTGGTTGTAGACCACGTCGAGGATCACCTCGATGCCGGCCCGGTGCAGCGCCTTCACCATGTCGCGGAATTCGTCGAGCGCGCCCAGCGGGCCGGGCGCGGCGGCGTAGCCGGGGTGCGGCGCGAAGAAGGAGACCGGCGCGTAGCCCCAGTAGTTGGTCCGCCCGGCCGGCGCGTCCTGCGGGTCGAAGGCGAAGACCGGGAGCAGCTCCACCGCGGTGACCCCCAGGTCGAGGAGGTGGGGGATGCGCTCGACGAGCCCGGCGTAGGTCCCGCGCCGCGCCTCCGCCACGCCGGAGCTGGGGTGGCGGGTGAAGCCGCGGACGTGCAGCTCGTAGATCACCGTGCGGGAGAAGGGGCGCCGCAGGGGCGCGTCCCCCTCCCAGTCGTAGCGGGAGAGGTCGGCCACCACCGACTTCATGGCGGTGGCGGCGTCGTCGCCGGGACGCCCGGCGGCGGCGCGGTCGTAGCCGGGCGGCACCGCCACGGCCCGGCCGTAGGGGTCGAGCAGCAGCTTCTCCCCGTCGAAGCGGTGGCCGCGGGCCGGGTCGAAGGGGCCGTGGGCCCGCCAGCCGTAGAGCTGGCCCGGGGCCAGGCCGGGCACGAAGGCGTGCCAGTAGTGGTAGGTGCGGTGCCGGGCCGGGTCGAGCGGCAGGACGCGGGAGGGCCGGCCGCCGGCGCGGTCGAAGAGCACCAGCTCGACCCGCGAGGCGTGGCGCGACCAGACGCTGAAGTTCACGCCGCCGGGGCCGGGGGTGGCGCCGAGCGGGTGGGGCCGGCCGGGCTCCGGCGCGGCGGCCATCGGCTACTTCCCGCCCTCGCGCCAGCGCCGCTCCAGCTCCACGTAGGCCGGCGGCATCTCCGCCTGGGTCCGCAGGAAGTAGGCGGGGATGGGGTAGCGGACGCCGCCCCGCGAGGTCCCCTCCAGCCCGGCCACGAAGCGCTCCGCCTGCGCGAAGGGGAAGGTGAAGGCCATCTCGTCGTCGGCGGCCAGGCCGAAGACCCGGTCCCCGTAGCAGGGCAGGATGAGCTGCGGCTCCCGCGACTGCCGGGTGCGGATGACGATGTCGGTGCAGTCGCCGCGGCCGGTGAACTCGGTCCTGAAGCTCCCACCCTTCT
>JAKAEO010000195.1 GCA_021818285.1 Myxococcales bacterium | reverse complement strand
GGTGAAGCGCTTGCGCAGCAGCGGGTCCTGGGTGGCGACGCCGACCGGGCAGGTGTTCAGGTGGCAGACCCGCATCAGCACGCAGCCCATCACCACCAGCGGCGCGGTGGCGAAGCCGAACTCCTCGGCGCCCAGCAGCGCGCCGATGACCACGTCGCGGCCGGTCTTGAGCTGGCCGTCCACCTCCACGGCGATGCGCGAGCGGAGGTTGTTCAGCACCAGCACCTGGTGGGTCTCGGCCAGCCCCAGCTCCCAGGGGATGCCGGCGTGCTTGATGGAGGTGAGCGGCGAGGCGCCGGTGCCGCCGTCGTGGCCGCTGATGAGCACCACGTCGGCGTGGGCCTTGGCCACGCCGGCGGCGATGGTGCCGACCCCGACCTCGGCCACCAGCTTCACCGAGATGCGGGCCTTGTGGTTGGCGTTCTTCAGGTCGTGGATCAGCTCCGCCAGGTCCTCGATCGAGTAGATGTCGTGGTGCGGCGGCGGGCTGATGAGCCCCACCCCGGGGGTGGCGTGGCGGGTCCGGGCGATCTCCGGGAAGACCTTGTGGCCGGGGAGCTGGCCGCCCTCGCCGGGCTTGGCCCCCTGGGCCATCTTGATCTGCAGCTCCTGGGCGTTCACCAGGTAGTTGCTGGTGACGCCGAAGCGGCCCGAGGCCACCTGCTTGATGGCGCTGTTCTTCGAGTCGCCGCCCGGCAGCTTCCGGTAGCGGGCCGGGTCCTCGCCGCCCTCGCCGGTGTTGGACTTGCCGCCGAGCCGGTTCATGGCCACGGCCAGCGTCTCGTGCGCCTCCTTGGAGATGGAGCCGTAGCTCATGGCGCCGGTCTTGAAGCGGCGCACGATGGCCTCGACCGGCTCGACCTCCTCGATGGGCACCGGCTTGGGGCCGGGCACCAGGTCCATCAGCCCGCGCAGGGTGCAGAGGTTCCGGGCCTGGTCGTCCACCAGCTTCGTGTACTCCTTGAAGGTCTGGTAGCTCCCGGCGCGGCAGGCGAACTGGAGCTTGTGGATGGTGAGCGGGTTGAAGAGATGGTACTCGCCGTCCTGGCGGTACTGGTACTGGCCGCCGACGCCCAGCTGCTTGTGGACGATGGGCCGCTTGGGCGGGTAGGCGCGGTCCTGGCGCGCCTTCACCTCGCGGGCCACCACGTCGATGCCCACGCCGCCGATGCGGCTCGGCGTCCAGGTGAAGTACTCGTCCACGAAGTCCTGGTTCAGGCCGATGGCCTCGAACACCTGGGCGCCGTGGTAGCTCTGGATGGTGGAGATCCCCATCTTGGAGATCACCTTGACGATGCCCTTGTTGACCGCCTTCACGTACTTCTTCTCGGCCACGTCGGGCGGCCCCTTCAGCATCCCCAGCCGGATCTGGTCGTGGATGGTCTCGAAGGCCAGGTACGGGTTCACCGCGCTGGCCCCGTAGCCCACCAGCAGCGCGAAGTGGTGCACCTCGCGCGGCTCGCCCGACTCCAGCACCAGCCCCACCTTGGTGCGCGTGCCCTCGTAGAGCAGGTGGTGCTGCACCGCCGACACCGCCAGCAGCGCCGGGATGGGGGCGTCCTCCTCGTTGTGGCCACGGTCGGAGAGGATGATGAGGTTGGTGCCCTCGTCGATGGCCTCGCTGCAGCGGTCGCGCACCGCCTCGATGGCCTTGCGCAGCCCGGCGCCGCCGTCGGCCGCCTTGAAGAGGATGGGCAGGGTGATGCTCTTGAAGCCGTGGGAGTCCGGGCCGCCGTCCAGGTTCCGGAGCTTCTCCAGCTGCTCGTTGGTGAGCACCGAGGAGCCCAGGGCCACCTGGCGGGCCGCGCCCGGCCCCGGCTCCAGCAGGTTCTCCTCGGGGCCGATGGCCTGGTCCGAGGCCATGACCAGCTCCTCGCGGATGGCGTCCACCGGGGGGTTGGTCACCTGGGCGAAGAGCTGCTTGAAGTAGGAGTAGAGCAGCTGCGGCTTGTCGGAGAGGACCGCCAGCGGCGTGTCGGTGCCCATCGAGCCGATGGGCTCGGTGCCCTCGGCCGCCATGGGGTTGATGAGGACGCGGACGTCCTCGGCGGTGTAGCCGAAGGCCTCCTGGCGCCGCAGCACCGTCTCGTGGTCCGGCTCGATGACGCGGCTGGGCCGGGGCAGGTCGTCCAGGGCCACCAGGTGGCGGTCCAGCCACTCCCGGTAGGGCTGCTCCGAGGCGACGCGCTGCTTCAGCTCCTCGTCGGAGACGATGCGCTTCTCGGCGGTGTCCACCAGGAACATCCGGCCCGGCTGGAGCCGCCCCTTCCTCAGGATGCGCTCGGGCGGGATGTCGAGGACGCCGACCTCGGAGGCCATCACCACCAGGTCGTCCTTGGTGACGTAGTAGCGGGCCGGCCGCAGGCCGTTGCGGTCCAGGGTGGCGCCGACGCGGGTGCCGTCGGTGAAGGCGATGGAGGCCGGGCCGTCCCAGGGCTCCATCAGGCAGGAGTGGTACTCGTAGAAGGCCCGCTTCTCGGGGGACATCGACTCGTGCCGGCTCCAGGGCTCCGGCACCATCATCATCATGGCGTGCGGCAGCGAGCGGCCCGCCAGGTGGAGCAGCTCCAGGACGTTGTCGAACATCGACGAGTCGGAGCCCTCCAGATCCACCACGGTGAGGATCTTCTTCAGGTCGTCGCCGAAGAGCGACGAGGACATCTGCGACTGGCGCGCGTGCATCCAGTTGATGTTGCCGCGCAGCGTGTTGATCTCGCCGTTGTGCGAGATGTAGCGGTAGGGGTGCGCCCGGCCCCAGGAGGGGAAGGTGTTGGTGGAGAAGCGGGAGTGGACCATGGCGATGGCGCTGTCCACCGCCGGGTCGTTCAGGTCCGGGTAGAAGGTGACGAGCTGGGAGGCGTTCAGCATCCCCTTGTAGACGATGGTCCGCGTCGACAGCGAGGGGACGTAGAACTGGCCGCGCTGCGGGATGGCCGACCGCGAGACCTCCTTCTCCACCAGCCGCCGCACCACGTAGAGCTTGCGCTCGAAGGCCATCTCGTCGGCCAGCCCCTCGGGGCGGCCGAGGAAGAGCTGCGAGATCACCGGCTGGCTGGCCTTGGCGGTGGCGCCCAGGCCGGCGTTGTCGGTCGGGACCTCGCGCCAGCCGAGCAGCTTCAGCCCCTCGGCGGCGACGACCCCCTCGACCAGGCGGACGCAGGCCTCGCGGCTCTGCGCCTCCTGGGGCAGGAAGAGCATGCCCACCCCGTACTTGCCCGGGGCCGGGAGCTTCACCCCGGCCGCGCCCGCCGCCCGGGCCAGGAAGACGTGGGGCAGCTGCATCAGCAGGCCGGCGCCGTCGCCGGTGGCCTTCTCGGCGCCGGAGGCGCCGCGGTGCTCCAGGTTCACCAGCACCGTGAGCGCGTCCCGCACGATGGCGTGGGAGCGGCGCCCCTGGATGTCGCAGACGAAGCCGAAGCCGCAGGCGTCGTGCTCGTGGCGGGGATCGTAGAGGCCCTGCGGAGGGGGGAGGCCGTGCGCTGTCATCTCGGCTGGATTCCTTGCTGCCCGCGAAAAAAGGGAAGAGGAAGGGGATAGCGCGTCGGGATTCCCCGTGCAAGGGCGGGAAGGGCGGAGCGCGCGAGGGCCGAGGTCGGGGGCGCGGTCGGCGGCCGCGCCCCTCGGCCGCTCACTGCTGGATGCAGATGACCCGGTTGCCGCCGCCGCTCGAGCAGCCGCCGCTCGTCACCTGCCAGATGGCCGCGGGCTGCATCTGGATGGCGGCGTAGAAGCCGGTGGTCGCCGTCCAGCTCGAGCAGGTGTTCCCGGACGACCTCGTCCCGGCGGCGGTGGTCCCGGTGGCGGCGCCGATCGGGTAGCTGCCGAGCCGGGCGCCGGTCTGGGTCACGTCGATCATCACCGCCGGCGTGGTCGCGAAGGCGAGCTTGTTGGCCGCCGCCACGGTGGTCGTCCCCACCAGGTACCAGGGCCCGACGTCGTTGATCCGGTCGATGGCGTTGACGGCCTCGTCCGACATCCAGGCCTTCCAGGCGCCGCCCAGCCCACCGGCCGCCGCGTAGGTCGCGCAGAACGCGTCGACGCCGGCCAGCCCGCCCATGTTGCTGCTCGGCATGGCGTTGCTGGTGATGAAGACGTACCGGACCCCGCCCTGCGAGCCGCCGCCCGGGCTCCCCCCCGACGAGCCGCCGCCGCAGGCGCCGAGGGCCAGGCCCAGGAGCCCGGCCAGCGCCGTCCGCCCGTACGCGCCGATTGCCATGACGATCACCGCCTTTGCGGCACATTGTCGCACTCTATCGGGGGGCCGCGCGAGGGGGGCGGGGGCGGCCGGCGGTGTCAGTCCCCCGAGTAGGCTTGATCCAGGCCACCGGAACCAGGAGCCACCGGCGCGGTGGCCCGGCCGGGAGCCGGCCCGGGAGCTGGGGCGTCCCGAGGACGGCGAGGAGACGATGGAAAGCACCGCAGCGATCGTGGCCTCGGCCCTCTTCTTCCTCGCCGGCCTCGGCGTCGGCCTGCTCCTCCTCCGGCAGGCCCGGGCGGGGTCCGCGCTCGCGGCGCGGCAGGCCGAGGAGCTGAAGGCGGCGCTGGCGGCGGCCGAGGCGGAGCGCGAGGCCTGGCGCGGGAAGGCCGCGGCGGCGGGCGCCGACCTGGCCCGCTCGGGCGCGGAGCTGGAGGCGGCGCGCCGGCGGGCCGAGGAGCTCGCCGCCGAGGTGCTGCGGTCCCGCGCCGCGGCCGAGAAGCTGCAGGCCAGCGAGACCCGGCTCGTCGAGGAGCGGACCCGGCTCGCGGCCGGCCTCGAGGCGGCGACCCGGGCGACGGCGGAGCGGCTCGCCGAGGCCGAGCGCACCCGGGAGCAGGTGCGCGCGGAGGTGACGGTGCTCACCGGACGGCTCCTCGACGAGAAGGGCGCGGCGATCCTGGAGCGGAACCGGGAGGGGCTCACCGCGCTGCTCGGGCCGCTCGGCGAGAAGCTCAAGGCCTTCGAGGCCAAGGTGGACAAGACCTACGACCAGGAGAACCGCGACCGGGCCAGCCTGCTGCGCTCGCTCCAGCTCCTCCAGGACACGCAGGCGAGGCTCCACCAGGACGCGGAGAGCCTCTCCCGCGCCCTCACCGGCGAGTCCAAGGTGCAGGGGGACTGGGGCGAGCTGGTCCTGGAGCGGGTCCTCGAGACCGCCGGCCTCACCGAGGGGCGCGAGTACGACCTCCAGGTGAGCCACGTGGACGACGAGGGGGGCCGGAAGCGACCCGACGCCCTGGTCTACCTGCCGGCCAACCGCGCCATCGTCGTCGACGCGAAGTGCTCGCTGACGGCCTTCGTCGAGTCCACGCGGGCCGCCGGGGCCCCGGAGCGGGAGGCGGCGCTGGAGCGCCACCTGGCGTCGGTGCGCGCCCACGTGAAGTCGCTGGCGGGCAAGAGCTACCAGGACGTGCTCCGGCAGCGGACGCTCGACATCGTCCTGCTCTTCGTGCCCAACGAGGCGGCCTTCCACGCCGCCATCTCGCGGGACGCCGGCCTCTACGCGGAGGCCTTCCGGCAGGGGGTGGTGATCTGCAGCCCCACCACGCTCCTCGCCGCGCTCCAGCTCATCGGCCACGTCTGGCGGTCGGAGAAGCAGAACGCCAACGCGCAGCGGATCGCCGAGGAGGCGGGGAAGCTGCTCGAGAAGCTGGCCGCCTTCGTGACCGACCTCGACGGCGTGGGCGCCCGCCTCGCCCAGGCCCAGGAGAGCTTCGCCGCTGCCCGCGCCAAGCTCGCCACCGGGCGCGGCAACGTCCTCAAGAAGGCGACCGACATCGCCCAGCTCGGCGCCCGGGTGAAGCCCGACAGGATCCAGAGCCTGCTGCCGGAGCCCGCCGAGGAGGAGGAGCCGGTCGGGCCGCCCGAGGCTCCGGGCGCGGCTTGATCCCGGTCGCCCGACCCGATCCAACCCCGCGAAAGCTTTGCGCTGTTTGCCCGGGAACGGGCGCTTCCTGCGCCCGCCCTTCGCGCGGCGGCCTGCCGCAGATCGGCGGATTGCGTTGGATCACGCGCGCTTCGGGAATGGAGCCGGGGGCACGGCCCTTGCTCAATGGCCGCCCCGTCCGGAGGTCCACGTGAACTCGAGCGAATCCCCTGCCCTGGCCGCCCCCGCCGCCTCACCCGCCCGGGCGGCGCAGCTGCCCGCGGCCGAGCGGGAGACCCGCCAGACCACCTGGCTGGTCGCCGGGGCCCTGGCGCTCGGCGGCCTGCTCCAGATCTTCATCGCCCCGGGCCCCTGG
>JAKAEO010000194.1 GCA_021818285.1 Myxococcales bacterium | reverse complement strand
GGTCGCGCCCGAGGCGTCGGTGACCTGCACGTTCTTCGGGTCGTCCTGGTCGTGGGTCCGGTGGATGCCGAACACCCCCTCGACGATCAGCTTCTTGTCGAGGAACTTGCCGGCGTACCGGGCGTTCAGGTCGAAGACCGAGCGCTCGTCGGCCAGCATGCGCCGCTCCTCGGTGGAGCTGATGCCGTTCAGGAGGTTGCGGTTGCGGATGTTGCCGGTGGTGGCGAGCGAGAGGGTGTTGTTCTCGTTGACCAGGTAGGTGAGCTTGCCGGTGTACTGGTAGGTGTCGATGCTGTCCTGGTACTTCTTCCGGGAGCCCGGGACGTCATCGTAGAGGTACTGGCCGCCCGACTTCACGTAAGCACCGCCCGCGTACTCGGCGGCGCGCTGGTAGCGCTCGTAGGAGGTCCGCGTGTTGGTCGGCGCGAAGCCCGCGTAGAACCAGAGCTTGTCCTTCTTGATGGGGCCGCCCACCTCGAAGCCGTAGTCGGCGTAGTAGGAGCCGTTCTGCGGCCGCTCCTGGTACCAGAGCGAGTAGCCGGCCGACCCGGCCGGGATGCCGGAGGGCTTCACCAGCCAGTCGGGGCGCAGGGTCGAGAAGACCGAGCCGTGGAACTCGTTCGAGCCCGACTTCGTCACCACGTTCACGACGCCGCCGGTGGCCCGGCCGTACTCGGCCATGAAGGAGCCGGTCTTGACGTCGATCTCCTCCGTGAAGTTGGTGAGCATGGCGGAGGAGTTGCCGGCGTAGACCGGGTCGGCGACGTTGAGGCCGTCGAGGATGTAGGCGTTGTCGAGCGACTGGCCGCCCGAGAAGCCGATGCCGAGGGCGTCGGCCTGGGCGCCGGGGACCGTGACGGCCACCGACTCGAAGGTGCGGCCCACCGGGATGGCGGCCATGAAGTCCCTGGAGATGACCGCGCCGGTCTCGGCGCTGCCGACGTTGATGACCGGCGCCTGCGTGCCGGTCTTCACCACCTGCTCCTCGAGGGTGACGGCCTCGGGGACCACCGCCATGTTGGCGCGGAGGGTCTTGTCCAGGCCGAGGCGGATGTCGCCGCGCTCACCGGGCCGGAAACCGGCGATCTGCACCGCCAGCTTGTACTGGCCGGGAGGCAGCAGGGTGATGCGGAAGCTACCGTCCTTGCCGGTGACGGCGGTCTGCTCGCCCTGCAGGTTGGGGCTGGTGGCGATGACCACCGCTCCCTCGACCGCCTTGCCCGTCGACGCGTCCGTGACGACGCCGATGATGGTGCTGGTGGTCTGCGCGAACGCCGTCGACGCGAAAATCAGGGCGATCGGGGCGAACCGCAGGAAGCGCAGCAACTTCTTCCTCATGACTTCCTCCGTGATGAGAGCGCGATGCCGCAGCACTGCTGACGTCTGGTCGAGGTCGACGAAACCGCACGGAACGCCTGGAAAGTGTGCGTTTCTATGCTCCGCTACCCGGGAATGTCAACCATGTGGGCGTTGTTCTACCACGAGCGACCGTCCGATCGGTGGGATCCTTGCGTCGGACGATTCCCTGGTTCCAAAAGGGGGGCTGGCAAGGTCCCGGAACTTCTGACAGGGGGCATTGACATCCCGGGGGGCCGAGACTAAAGACGGGCCTTCTTTTTTGCCCGGCTGACTCGGGCATCAACCGGATCGCCCGCCGCCAGAGGGGATCGGATGTTCGACGAAGTCACCAAGCGCGAGGGCGGGAAGCGCGCCGCACGCAAGGGCGCCTACCTCTTCGGTTCCACCGCGTTCCAGGTCGCCTTCATCGCCGCCCTCATCGTCGTCTCCGAGCGGATCCGGGCCCACGTGGCCGACGGGCCGATCGTGGACGTGAAGTTCGTGAAGATGGCGGCGCCTCCTCCCCCGCCTCCCCCCCCGCCTCCTCCGCCGCGCAAGCGCGTGGCGCCGAAACCGCCCAGCGACGCCCCCAAGCCGGTCCCGCCGCCGCCCCAGGCGATGATCCAGCCCAAGGAGGTCCAGGAGGAGATCAAGCTCCCGGACGCCAACACGCCGCCCGAGCCGGAGCCGGACTACGGCGGCGACGAGGGCTCGGCCGGCGGCGGCGTGGTGGGAGGCGTCGTCGGCGCCGGCGGCGGCATCGAGGAGGCGCCGCAGTACGCGACCGCCGGCTGGCGTCCCCCCGCCATGAAGCAGCGGGGCTGCGTCCAGTCCAGCATCCGCATCCCCCGCGAGCTGCAGGGCTACGTGACCAACGTCACCGTGAAGTTCGGCATCAAGCCCAACGGCCAGCCCTACGCCTTCTCGGTGCTCGGGTCCGAGCCCGACCAGCGCATCACCAACGCCATCTGGCAGGCCATCACCGGCTGCGACTGGACCCCGGGCGCCGACGCCCAGGGGAAGCCGGTCGCCATCTGGGTGCTCCTGCCGCTCAAGTTCCAGCAGTAGGCCCTTCGCCCGAGTTCACGCAGCCCTCCGCAACGCCACAGGAGACGTCAGCATGTCGCTCCCCGTCCTCGACGCCGTCCACCAGCTGATCCTGGCCCAGGCCCAGCCGGCCATGTCCTTCGACCTCGTGCACATGTGGGGGACGATGGGCCCGTTCGCCAAGGGCATCGCCGGCGTCCTCTTCATCATGATGGTCTACGCCTTCGGCATGGTGGCCGAGCGGATGGTGACCTTCAGCCGCGCCGAGTCCGCCTCCCGGCTGTACGCCGAGCAGCTCAAGGCGCTCCTGCCGGCCGGGAAGTTCGGCGAGGCGGCCGACCTGGCCCAGAAGCTGAAGCGCGGCCACCTCTGCCGGGTGCTGGGGCTCGCCATCTCCGAGTACGAGCACGGCCTCCACGCCCTGAGCGCCAAGGGGCCCCACGACGTGGGCGACTTCGACGTGGTCGCGGCGGTGAACCGGGCGGTGGACCGCAGCTCGATGCGCACCGTCGCCGACCTGCGCCGCGGCCTGGGCGGGCTCGCCACCGTCGGCTCCACCGCCCCCTTCGTCGGCCTCCTCGGCACCGTGGCCGGCATCATCACCGCCTTCCAGGCGATGGCCGCCACCGGCTCGGGCGGCCTGGGCTCGGTCTCCGCCGGCATCGCCGAGGCGCTCGTCACCACCGCCTTCGGCCTGCTGGTCGCCATCCCCGCCGTGATGTTCTTCAACTACCTCACCAACCGGGTCGAGGACATGCAGGTGGACATCAACGACTCGGCCAACGAGCTGATGGACTTCTTCATGAAGGAAGGCCGTCCCGAGGTCGCGAAGGCCGCGAACAAGTAGCGGAGCGGTGATCGGCACCCGCCCCGGCGCGCCGGGGCCGAAGGAGCAGCGGCATGTCGATGGACGTCGGCTCGAAGGGCGTGAAGAGCGACATCAACGTGACGCCCCTGGTGGACGTCGTGCTGGTGCTGCTCATCATCTTCATGGTGATCACCCCGCTGCTGCAGCGCGGCCGCGCGGTGCAGCTGCCGCGGGCCCGCAACGTCTCGGAGCTGAAGCAGGGCGGCGACCCCATCCTGGTGTCGGTCGCCAAGGACGGGAAGACCTACCTCGACAAGGTCGAGCTGCCCCGCGAGGCGCTGGCCGACGCCCTCCAGGCCGAGTACGCCCGGCTCCCCGGCCACCCCATCATGGTGAAGGGCGACGCGGCGCTGGACTACAAGACGATGCGCCAGGTCATCCTGGAGATCTCCAAGACCCACGTCCTCGGGGTGTCGCTGGCGGCCCACCAGCTGAAGGAAGGGGAGGCCCACTAGCCATGGGGATGCAGGTCGGGACCAAGCGGCCCGTCAACGACATCAACGTCACGCCGCTCATCGACGTGGTGCTGGTGCTGCTCATCATCTTCATGGTGCTGACGCCGCTCGCCGAGAAGCAGATGTACAGCCGGGTGCCGGACTACATGCCGGAGGCGCAGCCGGTGCCGCCCGACGCGGTGCCGCCCGACCAGACGGTGCTCACCGCGCTGGCGAACGGCCAGGTGCTCCTGAACAAGCAGCAGATGACGATGGAGCAGGCCATGCCGCTCCTGGAGAAGGCCTACCAGGACCGGCCCTCCAAGGTGCTCTTCTTCAACGCCGAGGACACGGCCAAGTACGGCCTGGCGGTGAAGGTCCTCGATCTCGCCCGGCAGGCCGGCGTGAACACCATCGGCATGATGACCGACCCGCCCATGGTGCAGCCCGACGCGGCGCCCGAGACCCCGGGCGCGCCGCCGGCGCCGCCGTCCCCGCCCGCGAAGTGAGGCGGGGCGGGGGCCCGACCCCCGCGCCGCCGTCCCGTCAGTCCAGCCGCCGGAGCAGCGCCTCCAGGTCGGCCGGGAGCGGGCTCTCCACCCGCACCCGGGCCCCTCCCTCCGGCGGATCGAAGCCCAGCCGCGAGGCGTGCAGCGCGTGGCGCGCCAGCCCGGGCAGGCGCGCCGCCTCGCCGCCGTAGAGCTCGTCCCCGACCACCGGGTGGCCCAGGAAGGCGAGGTGGGCCCGGATCTGGTGCATGACGCCGGTGACGATCCGCACCTCGACCAGGGTGTGGGCCGCCAGCCGCCGGACCGGCTCGTACCGGGTCTCGGCGGGCCGGGGCGCGCCGGCTCCCCGGGCCGCGAGCCGCTCCGCGGCCCGCTCGTCGGGGACCGGGACCGAGCGCCCGCCGCGCTGGGCCAGCGGGACCGAGCAGACCCCGCCGGCGGGGAGCCGCCCCTGGACCACCGCCAGGTAGACCTTCTCGACGGTGCGCGCCGCGAACTGGGCCCGCAGCGCGCCCCAGGCGGCGGCGTCCCGGGCGAAGAGCACGCAGCCGCTGGTCCCGGCGTCGAGCCGGTGGACCGCTCCACCTTCCCGCGGGTCGGCCGACGCCCCGGCGCACTCCGGGTGACGGGCGGCGACCGCGCCGGCCAGCGACCCGCCCTCGCGCGCGGCCAGCGGGTGGGTGGGGAGGCCGGCCGGCTTGTCCACCACCAGCCAGCGCGGGGAGGAGGCCAGCACGGCCAGCGGCAGCGCCGGCTCCGGCGCCGGCGCGCCGGACGGCTCGGCGAGGTCGATCTCCACCGGGGCCCCCGGCTCGGCGGGGTCGGCGGCGCGCGCCCGCCGCCCGCGGACCCGCACCGCGCCGGCCGCGAAGGCCTGCTTCACCGCGGCCCGCCCGGCGCCCAGGGCGTCTGCCAGCGCCCGGTCGAGCCGGCCCCGTGCGCCGGGGGGGAGTTCCAGCCGTCGCCTCATGGGGCCGGAGCCGGGCCCCGCTCCGGCGGGGTCCGCATCTCCACCAGCCCCGGGAAGAGCTGCTTCTCGGTGAAGAGGCGGCGGCCGCCGCGCGGGACCCGCGCCGTCGGCCGCTCCAGCCACATGCGCGCCCGGGCGGTGCCGCGGTGGGCGAAGGGCGCGAGCAGCGCCGCGGGGGCCGACGCCAGGTAGCGGCGCAGCAACCCGCCCACCCGCCGCCCGTAGGCCGCCGGCTCCAGCTCGGCGTGGCGCCGGTGCCGGTGGAGCGACCCGTCGAAGCGCGTGGAGGCGTGGTACAGCTCGTGGAGCACGGTGGCGACGCGCTCCGCCGGCGTCGAGTCGCGGAACCAGAGCGGCCGCAGGGTGACGACGTAGAGGATGCGGCGCCCGGCCAGCGCCACCTGGGGCCGCGCCGGACCGGACAGCAGGCCGCGGATCGAGGCGCGCGAGGCGCGCCGGGCCTCGCCGGCCACCACCAGCACCCGCGACGGCCGCACGTGGGCCAGCTCGGGCAGGCGCCGGGCCGCGTCGCGGACCAGGCGCTTCACCGCAAGTGTGATGTTGGGCCGCTGCGCCACCGGGAGAGGATGGCGCGCCGCGCCCCCGCGCACAAGCTCCCGGCCGCTTGCCGCCCCCCGGCGCGGTGCTAGGATGCGGCGTCGTGTCGCTCGCCCTGGCCACCGTCGCGGTGCTCCTCTCGCTGGCCGTGGCGCTGGCCTCGGTGATCGCCTGGCGCTCCGCCGCCGCAGAGGCCGGGCGGCTGCGGGAGCAGGCGCGGTCGCTGTCGGAGCGGCTGGAGGCGGCGATCCGGGTCGCCGGCCAGGCGGCGGCCCAGGCCGAGGCGGCGAGCCAGCTGCTGCTGGAGCGGGACGCCGCCGGGACGGCGGGCGGCGTCCCCGGGCCCGAGGCCGGCGAGGCGGTCGAGGGCGGCGGCGAGCCGACCTCCACCCGCGGCGGCCGGACGGTCCACTAGGCGGCCGCGGGGCGGCGCGCGGTCAGCGGCCCGGGAGCGGCTCGAACCGCGGCTTCTCCGGATGCCGGCGGTAGACCAGCACGGTGCGCCCCAGCACCTGCGCCACCTGGGCGCCGGCCTCGGCGCCCAGCCGCCCGGCCGCCG
>JAKAEO010000193.1 GCA_021818285.1 Myxococcales bacterium | reverse complement strand
TCTTGAAGTCGCCGTTCGCGTCCACCCAGATGTCCCGCACCATCACCGAGCCGTCCACCATGTACTGGTGCCGGTCGAGGAGCCCGGCGAGGCGCGGCAGCAGGTCGGGCGGGATGAAGGCCCACAACTCCGCGCCCGTGCCGTTGGTGAACGGGTAGTTGCCCACCGGGTCGGCCGGCTGCGAGGTGTCGGCGTCGCCGGCGTGGAAGGCGTGCAGCATCCCGTCGTTCCCGCCGACCAGCACCACGCGGCTGCGGGTCCGCTGGTCGAGCCGGTACCGGTCGTAGGCGTCGGTGGTGCCGCCGGCCAGGCCCGGGTAGCTCGAGTCGATGGCGGTCTGGTTCGGGAAGCCGGACGGGCTGTGCAGGGTGGGCACGCACTGCTTCTCGAAGCCGGTGTCGCAGCGGAACTCGTCCACCGGCACGTTCACCACCGCCGGCGAGGAGTGGAAGACGTCGCCCAGCTTGTAGAAGAGCGGGATGGAGCGGCCGTCGTTGGCGCGGTTGCGCTCCTCTCCGGCCAGCCCCGAGGGACAGGCGGAGGTGTTCTTGGGGTTCCCGGGCCCGGCGCAGCCGTCGCCGTCCTCGTCGAGCACGTCCCAGCCGCGGACGTAGTGGATGATCTGCCGCGCGCACTCGGTGGTCGGGTCGGTGCTGGTGATGCCGAGGCGGGTGAGGAGGGTGGTGCACCAGCCGGCGTTGACGTTCATCAGCGGCTTGAGCGTCGCGACGTTGCTGGCGATGACCTCGACCTTGGCGCCGTTCACGTAGGTGAAGATGTTGCGGCGCCCCCCCACCTGGCTCGGGCTGGTGGCGAGCGGCTGGGAGCCGTCCGCGGACCGGTAGCCGGCCTTGCTGGCGTCGGAGAGGACCTGGCCGGCGTCCCAGGGGAAGTTGGCGGGCGTCCCGACGCCCTTCTTCACGAAGGTGCCGGTGTTGGGGTCCTCGGCGATCTCGTCGCAGTCCTGGTCGATGAGGAAGACGCCCTTGCAGGTGGCGTTGCCGGTGACGGGGTCGAAGTCGCCGTTGAAGCTGGCCGAGACCGTCTTGGCGCCGCAGGCGACGGTGGGCTGGGCGCTGGGCGGCTTGCTGGGGTCGCACCCGTTCAGGAACTCGTCGAAGAGTCCGGCGCGGAAGAGGTGGCCCTCCCAGGCGTGGGTCTGGTTCGGCATGAAGCGGGTGAGGAAGGCCTCGGCCGAGGAGGTCTGCACCGTCTGCAGGGAGTTGGCGCTGGCGGCGCTGAAGGAGTTCTCCTTGGTCACCACCTGCATCACCGCGTTGAAGAGCTTGTTCGACAGGTCGGCGTCGTTGAGGGCGTTCTGGAAGAGGCCGGCGTCCCCCATGTTGGCGGTGGCCTGGAGCACCTGCCTGGCCGAGGCGTTCAGCAGGTAGAAGCCGACGGTGTAGACCGACAGGAACTGCTTCGAGTTCAGGACCAGGTCGGTGCGCAGGCTGTGGTTGTGGATCCAGTCGGCGACGCGGGGCAGGGGTGAGCCGCCGCAGAGCGTCCCGCTGGACCCGCAGTTGGCCGTCTGCGTGTAGACCGTGGTGTCGTAGGTCCCGAGGTTGACCTTGAACTTGCTGAAGGTGATCTCGCTGTTGGGCATGCCGTCGGTGAGGATGACCACCGAGTTGTTCTGGCAGGCCCAGCAGGTGGAGCAGGCGTTGGCCGGCGCGGCGGTCACCCAGGGGGCGTTCACCAGCCCGGCCGAGGACTGGGTGAAGGCCGCGACCTCGGCGCTGCTGCCGAAGGTGGTGCCCCAGAAGCCGGTCCCCAGGGTGGCCCCGGGCGTCGAGAAGTACTGCCCGATGTTGAAGAGCGCCGAGGCGAGGGGGGTGGAGCCGTTGGCCGGGTCGAAGAAGCCGCCGGAGATGGCGGTGCCGTTGACGATGACCTTCCCGCCGGAATCGGAGTAGTTCGCGGAGTCCAGGTTCACCACGCTGATCAGCGTCTGCCTCGCCTGCTGGAACGAGTTCTGCGTCGGCGGGAAGGATGCATTCCTGTCGGGGCCCAGGGGCACGATGAGCTGGGCCCGCTGGTTGCCGGTGGCGCCGGAGTCGATGATGGTCAGGCCGAGCCGGATCTGGTCCAGCGCGCGGGGTGCGGAGGGGTCCATCCAGGCCAGCGTCTTCACCGCCTTCCGGGAGGAGACGAACTTGGGCGGGTTGGCGTTGAGGAAGGTGCCCTTCATCAGGAAGTCGGTCGCGGTGGTGGTGTAGCTGTAGCTGCCGGCCGAGCCGGCGTACGGGTAGGTCACCCGGTAGAAGTAGAAGCCGTGGTTCGCCATGCAGCTGGTGCAGCCGGCCCCCAGGCTGATGGTGCTGCCGTTCACGTCGGTCACCGGCATGCCCGAGGAGTCCATCAGCAGGCAAGCGCCGGGGAGGGTGGCGTCGGTGTCGCTGGCGCGCCGGGTCGCGTAGTTCCACGAGGGCGTCGCGCCGGACCACCAGTCGTAATAGAAGTAGTAGGCGTTCGGGTCGAAGAGGCAGGCGTCGCCGATGCACCCGTTCCCCCACGGCGGCGCGTCCACCAGCAGCGCGTTGGAGCGGCCGGCGTCGGCGTACGCGGTCTGCGGCGTGACCCGCTCCATCCAGTTCAGCCCCGGGGTGCAGGGCGTGACGCCGGTGCTGGTGCAGTTCGCGGGGGAGTCGGGCACGCGCTCGGCGGCCGCGAGTGCCGGATCGGTGGCCGGCAGGCAGGTGCCCCGGACCGTGGCGGCAGCCGTGCCGGAGCGCGGCGGGGCGGCGAGGTTCGGGTTCCGGCAGGAGGTGCCGGAGCCCCAGCCCATGTTCGGGCACTGCGGGACGTCGATCATCGACCCGGAGACGTCGAGGAGCAGCATGACGTTGGCGGGCCCGGAGGGCAGCTTGAAGAAGGCCTCGTCGCCGGCGGTGGGGTCGTTGCGCAGGCTGGCGAGCGAGGTGGTGGCGTTGCTGCACTCGGCCTGGCCGCCGTCGGCGCGGAGCGGCAGGACCGCCAGGGCCACCAGGGCGGCGGAGCCGAGGAGCGGGAGGCGGGCGAGAGGGCGCGTCATGGTCTTCTCCTGGTTGCCGAAGCGGACTAGATCCCGAACCGGACGCCGAACTCGACCTCGAGCTGCCGCCCGCCGGTGGGCGTGCCGTCGCCGTGGTCGATGCAGTGGACCATCACCTTGATGGGCTTCCCGCCCTGTCCGGCCAGCGAGATCACGTTGGAGAGGTCGCGCACGCGGTTCGAGGGGCCGAAGGCGTTGTCCGGCAGGAACACCACCTGGTTCACCTGGACGCTGCTGGCCGGCTCGTCGACGTGCCCGCCGACCACCAGCGTCTGGGCGCCGGGAAGGCTGGAGTCGAGCGCCCGGTTCAGGGGCGAGAGGGAGGTCGGCGCCAGCCCGACCGCGTGGAACTGGGAGAGCATCAGCCGCCGGCCGGCGTCGGCGCAGGCCACCAGCGCCCCGTAGCGGGCGCCGGCCGTGGACCCGGCCACCTCGCGGGAGGCGAAGCGGATGATGCCGACGGCGATGACGCTGATGACCAGGACCACGATGACCGACATCAGGAGCGCGCTGCCGCGCGGGGCTCGACGGTACATGGGTCCTCCTCAGCCCCCGCCCACGTTGAGGCGGTCGGTGCTGGTCGTGGAGTAGCTCGGGAAGTAGGGTGCCCGGACGTCCAGGTTGGGCGTGGCCTCGGTGGTCTCGAAGCTCGCGCGCCGGTAGCCGGCGGGACCGAGCAGGGTGTCGCGGTTCGCGGCCGCCGGGAGCGTCCGGTCCTGGTCGGAGCTCAGCCGGATGTCCGGGTCGGGGTTGCGCACCACCACCTCCACCCGCACCGCCAGGATGTTGGCCGGGCTGTGGGTGGTCCGGGTGACGGCGCCGGCCGGGTCGGCGTAGGGCGGCGGCGTCGCTCCCAGGTCGATCGAGGTCGCCGAGTTCGCCAGCGGCGTCCCGACCGCGTCCCCGGCCGTCTGCTGGCCGGCCGGGGCCCGGGGGAAGATGTAGGAGAGCTGGAGGTCCTCGACGTCGGGCGTCACCATCTGGAGGATGGGGGCGCCGGAGGCGTCCAGGAGCCCCTGGTCCAGCATGAGGTAGGGGCGGGCCCCGGCCGTGCCCCAGGCGACGACGTTGCCGGCCGGGTCGTAGGTCTGCACGAAGTACCGGAAGCGCTCCACCTTGTAGACCTTGGCCGCCGCGGCGACCGTGGCCGGGGGCGAGCCCGGAGGCGCCACCGTCTGGAAGCAGCTGTCGGCGAGGACCGCGTTCTGCAGGCCGAAGGTGTTCCCCGAGCTGGCCGCCAGCGGCACGCTGACCGTGGCGGTGGAGGTGGTGGCCGGGACGTCTGCGCCCACGGTGACGTAGGCCCAGAGCATCCGTCCGGAGAAGCACATCACCTGCAGGATCTGTCCCTGGCGCAGGCCGGCCGGGAGCGGGCCGTCGATCGAGAGCCCGGTGGTCGTCGGCGCGGCCGCCAGCGCCCGGAAGAAGGCCGGGTCCCGGTAGTGGAAGACGATCTCGTCTGGCGGCCCCGCCGGCGAGTCCCGGCAGGCCACCGGCGTGGCGCAGGCGTAGCCCGCCACGCTGGCCACCTGGCCGGCGGGGAGCCGATCCTGCGGCACCGCGGCGATCGGGCCGAAGTCGAAGGCGAAGGCGGGATCGATGCCGTAGCCCGCCAGCCGCAAGTTCGAGGTGAGCTCCTCCAGCGCCATGCGGGCCGTCTCCTGGACCGCCCGATCGGCGGCGCTGCGCTGGAAGGTGCGCTGCTGCGAGGTGAGGAGGGACAGGGCGCCCGCGATCACCACCGTGCTCACCACCAGCGCGATCATCAGCTCCACCAGGCTGAAGCCGCGGGACCTTCCGCCGGGGCGCATCAGCGGGCCTCCGCGGGGTTGGCCTTCACCGCCAGCAGCACCACGCGCCGGAACCCGGTCCCGGACGGCCACCGCACCACCACCGCGATGCGCATGGCGTCGGGGATGCCGTTGCCGTTGGCGTCGTCGACGAGCGCGCCACCGGAGGTGGGGAAGCCGACGTTCCAGTACCGCTCGTAGCCCGTCCCCTGCAGGTCCGCGGAGGGGATCCCCAGCCAGGCGGCGCCCCCGAGGGTCAGGTCGGCCTCGCCGTGGTCGGCGGGCGGCGCCCCGGCCTGCTCGAAGGCGAACTGGCTGTCGCCGAGGTCCGCGTCGTTCGCGGTGTTGGCGTTGGCCAGCCGCGCGTCGCCGTAGTTCCAGAGGGAGATCTGGTTCGCCAGGTCTTGCGCGATGGCGGTGGCCCGGGTCGTCCGCAGCGCGTCGCCGTTCATCTTCTGCCCCTGCGCGTTGAGCGACAGCAGCCCCAGGCCCCCGATGAGCATGACGCCCATGGCCGCCATGGCCTCGATGAGGGTGAGCCCTCGCGCCTTCGCGGTCCGCACGGCGACCTCCTACCCGTTGTTGAAGACCCGGAGCGCCCCGGTGGCGCCGGTGATGACGATGGTGCGCGTCCCGTCCACGTCCGAGGCGTACAGGGAGACGCTGGCGCCGACGGTGGGCTGCGCCACCGGGGCGTTCTGCCCGTAGAAGGTCGCCCGCCCGCGCGGATCGAAGACCACCGCGCCGCGGCCGTCGGCGAGCCCGCCGCAGAAGGTGCAGGCCCGCGTCACGTCCAGGCCGGCGAGCGGCGCCGGGAGCGTCGCCGAGGCCCCCATGCCCGCCGGCGGTCCGATCACCACGCCCTGGGGGAGGTCGTAGGTGTCCAGGACCTGGCTCGCGGTGTCGGCCGCGGGGCTGGCCGGGGCGTACCCCTCGAAGTTCACCGCGGCCGCGGACGAGAAGAGCGTGTAGTTGCCGTCCTGGTAGACGACCAGGCGCCCGGTGCCCTGGCCGTTCGCGTACTGGGGGAAGAAGAGGACGGCGACGTTCTTCCCGTTCGCCATGGCGCTGAGCCGCGCCCCGTGGAGCAGGGAGTCGAGCTCGGCGGCGACGTTGGCGAGCTGGGCCCGGGGCCGCAGCCGCCACAGCGAGGTGTAGGCCAGGGCCGTGATGATGACGGCGATGGCCACGGTGACGGTGACCTCGAGCAGGGTGAAGCCGCGGCGACCTCGGAGCGTGCGGAGCAAGCGGACCTCCCGGGCGGTTCCGTGCAAGCGGCGGGCTCGGCGGGACCGCCCGGCCCGCGCCGGTTGCCCAGTCGATACGTGGGGTTACGGTGCCGGCGCCCGGTGGGAGCCCGTTCCCCACATGCAGCGAGTGACCGACACGGCAAAAGATGCACAGGGGGCGCCGCCCGGGTCCCCCGATGGATCCCTAGCGGAGATCGCGCCGCTCGAAC
>JAKAEO010000192.1 GCA_021818285.1 Myxococcales bacterium | reverse complement strand
CCGCCAGCAGCTCCGGGTCCGGCCGCGGTGCACGTCGGTGCCGTTGCAGTCGAAGGTGCGGGTCCCCAGGTCGGCGCGCAGGGCCGCCCAGGCCGTCACCAGCTTCATCAGCGATCCGGGGGCGTGAGCCTTGCGGACGAGGTCGTCCGGCCCCACCAGCGCCAGCAGCCGGCCGCTGGCGACGTCCATCAGCGCGCCGGCGCTCTCCCGGGGGAGCGCCCGCTCCGCCTCCGCCTGGAGCGGCAGCGGGGCGCCGAGCAGCAGCGCGGCGAGCAGGGGCGTCAAAACACGAACAGGATGCCGCCCGACCAGGCCAGGCTCCTGTCGTTCGACAGGTCCCAGCTCTTCGACGAGCCGAAGCCGTCCACCTTGTCCCGGGCGGCCTCCAGGAAGAGGTAGGTGTGGTTGATGCCGACGTCTCGGTCCATCTCGCGGCCGAGCTGCGGGTCGAGGAAGTCGAGCAGGAAGGCGACGCCGGCCGCCACCCCCCAGCCCATGGTGGCGCCCGAGCCGCTGCCGGCGGCGGGCGTCGAGGCGGTGGCGCCGCTGCCGTTGGTGATCCACCACTGGTAGCGCAGCAGCGAGGCGCGCGCGTAGGGGACGAGCGGGAAGGAGGTCGCGAAGCCGTCGAAGCGCCAGGTGAGCGAGAGCGAGAGCGGGACGATGCGGAAGGAGGTGTCGTCGCCCGAGGGGGTGAGCGTGCCCTGGATGAGCCCCTTGCCGGTCTTGGAGAAGTAGCCGACGCCGAGGCCCAGGTCGAGGCTGCCGGGGAGGCCCACGTAGAGGCTGGAGGCCACCTGCAGCGAGTAGATCCAGGAGCCGCCGGTCCCGTAGATGTCCCGGAACGGGGTGCAGTCCACGGTGCCGCCGCCGCAGCCCAGCTTCCCCTTGAACTCGGCGTCGACGTTGGGCCGGTAGCTCGTCATCTGGAACTGGAAGGAGCCGAGGCGCGGCGACTCGGCGCGGGCCGGCCCGGCGGCGGCCGCGGCGAGCAGGAGGGCGGCGAGGCGGAGGCGGTTCACGGACTCCTCCGGCGCAGGCGCGGGACGAGCGGGAGCAGGGCGAGCAGTGCCAGCGGACCGTCGCCGCCGAGCCCGCACCCGCCCTGCTGGCGGCCGCCGGCGTCCTGGTAGTGCTTCCAGAAATCGTCGACGGGGACCGGGACGCCCGACGCGGCGGCCGAGGGGGCGGAGGCGTTGTTGCTGTTGGAGTATCCGACCACCGTCACCTGGTAGCAGGCGAGGTTGGTGAGGCCGCTGATGCGGCAGGAGGTGCCCCCGGTCACGCTGCAGGTGGCCCCGGAGGCGCCCCCGCCGTTGCAGGTCTGACCGGCGGCCGGCGCCACCGCCGTCGCCGTCGCCGTGAAGGAGGTCGCCGTGGCGGCACCGGTGGTCGCGCCGGTCCAGCTCACGTTGAGGGCGCCGTCGCCGGGAGTGGTCCCCACGCCGATGGGCGGATCGGGCACGGCGAAGTCGAAGGCGACGACCATGGTCGCGGTGACGCCCACCGCTGCCGCGTTGGTGTCGTAGACGCTGGCGCAGAGCCGGATGTTGGTGGGCGGAGTCCCGCTGCAGGTGATGCCGAAGGGAGAGACGATCTTGGTCCGGACGTCGACACCGGCCACTGTCCCCGTCGACGAGCCGGCCGACACCGCCACGTCCGGCGCCAGGAGGTTGGTGCTGGCGCTGCTGCAGTCGGAGGCGGTGGTGGCGAAGAGGCGGTAGGTCGACCAGGCCGATGCCCAGGCGGTGGTCATGGTCCAGTCGAGCTGGAGCGTGTCGCCGTTCCCGTTGCACTCGGCGATGTTGATCACCTGGTCGTTCCGGCCACCGCCGCCGGCGACGTTCGTCTCGGTGAAGGTCATCGTACCCGCCGTCGCTTGCGCCCGCCCGAGGGAGGGAACGACGGCCAGCGGACACAACAGGAGCAGGGCGCGCGTGCGCATGGCGAGCCGGATTCTGCAACGGGGAGGCCAGGGCGGCAAGCGCGCAACCGGCCGTCGCGGGTACGGTTTTCACACGGTGCGGGGGCCGCCGCCGGCCCGCCGCTGACAAACTGGCAAGCCGCGCCCGGGGGTCGGGAGCGCCCTGCCAATTTGTCACCGGCCGCGGAGGTGGCCGGCGGCGAGCAGCCGCCCGAGGGCGACGAGGCCGGTGGCGCCGCCGCGGCGCAGGTTGTCGGCCGAGAGGAAGAGCTCGAGCCCGTTCGCCTGGGTCGGGTCGTCGCGCAGCCGGCCCACCAGCACCGCGTCGTCGTTCACCGAGAGCATGGGCATGGGGTAGAGCTGCTCGCCGGGCCGGTCGAGGAGCTTCACCCCGGGTGCGCCGCGCAGCAGCTCGCGGGCCTGGGCGGCGCCCAGCGGCCGCCCGGTGACGACCCGCACCACCGCGGCGTGGCCGTAGAAGACCGGGACCCGCACCGCCGTCGCCGTCACCGCCGCGCCCGGCAGCAGCGCCGCCAGGTCGGCCGAGAGCAGCGCCTCGGCGCCGGTGGCGCCGCCCTCGCCGAAGGGACCGACCTGCGGGACCAGGTTGAAGGCCAGCCGGTGCGGGACCGCGGAGGGCGGCTCCGGCTCGCGCCCGTTCATCAGCGCCATGGCCTCGGACTCGAGCTGCTCCAGGCCGCGGCGGCCGGCGCCGGAGGCCGGCTCCAGGGCGACGATCGCGACGCGCGAGAGGCCGGCCGCGGCCCGCAGCGGAGCCAGCGCCAGCGCCACCGGCGGGGCCAGGCCGCAGCCGCTCCGCGCCGTGCCCCGCGGCAGCCGCGCCGCCGCCTCGGGGTTCACCTCCGGCACCACCAGCGGCACGTCGGGGTCGCCGGCGAAGGCGGCGGAGGCGTCGGCCACCAGGCAGCCCTCGCTGCGGGCCACCGGGGCCCAGCTCCGCGCCACCTCGGCCGGCGCCGCCAGCAGCGCCAGGTCGCTGCCGTGGAAGGCCCCGGCGCGGACCTCGTCCACCCGCAGCCCCTCGCCGCGGAAGGACACCTCGCCGCCGGCCGACCGCCCCGAGGCCAGCGCGCGCAGCGCGCCGACGGGCGGGTCCTGCTCCTCGAGCAGCTCGAGCGCCGCCCGGCCCACCGCGCCGGTGGCGCCGAGCAGGACGACGCGGAGCGGGCGAGACGATCCCATGGTGAACCTCCCGCGGCGCGCGACGGGTCCGGGGCCGTCGGCTCCGGGCGGCGGGGGACCGGCCCCCGCCCTACTTCGCCGTGATGTAGCCGTCCTTCGTCAGCAGCTCGGCGGTGAGCACCGCGCCGCCGGCGGCGCCCCGGACGGTGTTGTGCGACAGCGCCACGAACCGCCAGTCGAAGAGGACGTCGGGCCGCAGGCGGCCGATGGTCACCGCCATGCCCTTGCCGGCGTCGCGGTCGAGCCGGGTCTGGGGGCGCGACTCGTCCTCGAAGTACTGGAGGAACGGCTCCGGGGCGCTGGGGAGGCCCAGCTCCTGGGGCCGGCCCCGGAAGCCCTTCCAGCGCGCCAGGATCTCGTCCTTCGAGGGCTTGCGCTCGAACTGCACGAAGACCGCCGCCATGTGGCCGTCCGAGGCCGGCACCCGGATGCACTGGGCGCTGATCACCGGCTCGGCGGCGGCGACGATCTTCCCGTCCCGGATCGAGCCCCAGATCTTCATGGGCTCCTTCTCGCTCTTCTCCTCCTCCCCCTTGATGAAGGGGATGAGGTTGTCCACCATCTCCGGCCAGCTCTCGAAGGTCTTCCCGGCCCCGCTGATGGCCTGGTAGGTGCACACCGCGACCTTCTTCGGCCCGAAGTCCATGAGCGGGTGGAGGGCCGGCACGTAGCTCTGCAGCGAGCAGTTGGGCTTCACGGCCACGAAGCCGCGCTTCACGCCCAGCCGGCGGCGCTGCGCCTCGATGACCGCGGCGTGCTGCGGGTTGAGCTCCGGGACCATCATGGGGACGTCGGGCGTCCCGCGGTGGGCGGAGTTGTTGGAGACCACCGGCGTCTCGGCGCGGGCGTAGTCCTCCTCCAGCTTCGCCGTCTCCTCCTTGGACATGTCCACGGCGCAGAAGACGAAGTCCACCTGCGGCGCGATCTTCGCGACCTCGGAGGCGTTCTCGACCCGGAGCTTCGCGGCGGCGGCGGGCACCTTGGTCTTCAGCGCCCAGCGGCCGGCGACGGCGTCGGCGTAGCTCTTGCCGGCGCTCTGGGCGCTGGCGGCGAGCAGCGTCACCTCGTACCAGGGGTGTTCCTCGAGCAGCGCGAGGAAGCGCTGCCCCACCATGCCGGTGGCGCCCAGCACGCCGACCCTCAGCTTCTTCTGGCTCATCTCGTCTCTCTCCACCCCCGCGAAATGGGGGCCCGACAGGATACACAAACGGGCCGCGGGTGTCCCGGGAGCCTAACGCAGCAGGTCGTGGAGCGCCGGACCGGCCTCGGGGAAGCGGAAGCGGTAGCCCAGGGCCAGGGCCTTCTCGGGGAGCACCCGCTGGCTGGCGGTGACCGCGTCGGCCAGCTCGCCCAGGGCCAGCCGCACCGCCAGGGCCGGCGCCGGCAGGAAGGCGGGCCGGTGCAGCGCCTCGCCGAGGGCCGCGGCCAGCTCCCGGTTGCGCAGCGGCGCCGGCGCGGTGGCGTCGAGCGGACCTTCCGCGCGCTCCTCGCCGAGCGCCCAGAGGATCATCCCGACCTCGTCGGCGAGGTGGATCCAGGGCTGCCAGAAGGCGCCGTCGCCGATGGGGCCGCCGGCGAGCAGCCGGAAGGGCAGCGCCATCCGCGGGAGCGCGCCGCCCTCGCGGGCCAGCACGATGCCGGTGCGCAGGAGCACCACCCGCGCCCGGGCCGCGGCCGGCGCCGCCGCCGCCTCCCAGGCGGCGCAGGTCTCCGCGAGGAAGCCCTCCCCGGCCGCCGAGCGCTCGGTGAGCGGCTCGTCGCCGCGATCGCCGTAGAAGCCCACGGCGCTCCCCTGCACCAGCACGCGCGGCCCGCCGGCGGCGACCGCCTCGGCCGCGCGGGCGGCCGAGAGCAGCCGGCTGTCGCGGATGCGCCGCTTGCGCGCGGCGTTCCAGCGCCCGGCGGCGAGCGGCTCGCCGGCGAGGTTCACGCAGGCGTCGCAGGAACGCAGCACCTCCTGCCAGGGGCCGGCCGCGGCCGGATCGCCCCGGAGCGGCTCCGCCCCGGCCGGCAGGGCGGGCGCCGCGGAGCGGGAGAGCGCCGTCACCCGGTGGCCGGCGCGCAGCAGCTCCGCGCACAGCGCCCGGCCGACGAGCCCGGTGGCACCGGTGACGAGGACGTGCACGGTACGCTCCTTCCGCCCTGCTCTCTCCCCTGCCCCTCCGGCGGCCCGCCCCGGAGCTCCTCGCCGGGGGCCCGAGGGCGCCCGGCGGGGAGGTCACTCGAGGACGCCCGCGGCGGCGGCGGCGCCCGGGACGTGGCGCAGCGCCCAGACCAGGAGCACCAGCCCCAGCGCCAGCCCGGCGTAGGCCAGCCCCCAGCGGACGATCTGCCCGGGGGTCATGGGCTCGGCGCGCCCGGCGCGGCCGGCCCGCTCCAGCGTGCGCAGGAAGGCGAGCTCGCCCGGGCCGCCCGGCGGCGGGCCGAGGACGGCGCGCAGGTAGGTCCAGTGGACCGTCCCGAAGCGGGCCGGCTCGGGGAGGAGCCGCAGGGCCCGCGCCCCGGCCCGCGCCTGGGCCTCGCCCACCAGCTCCATCGCCCCCAGCGCCGCGAGCAGCCAGATCATCGAGAAGCCGAGCACGCTCCCCAGCGCCACCGCCCCCGCCAGGCCGGCCACCGACACCGCCAGCCCCAGCGTCGAGGAGTAGGAGAAGGCGAAGGCCTGGAGCACCCGGCCGCCGTCGAGCGGGGCGATGGGCAGCAGGTTGAAGAGGTTGAGGAGCGCCCACCAGGCGGCGATGGTGGCGAGCTGGTGGTGGCCGGTCCAGAGCCAGAGGCCGGCCGGCACCAGCGTGAAGAGGGCGCCCCAGAGCGGGCCGTTCAGCGCCACGTAGGCCTGCTGGCGGCGCGAGGTGAACTCGTCCTCGGTCACCGCCATCGCCCCGAGCAGGGGGATGAAGTACATCCCGCGCACCTTCATCCCGGTGCGCCGCATGGCGTGGACGTGGCCGTACTCGTGGACGAAGAGCTGCAGCATCAGCGCCAGGCCGAACTGCCAGGAGAAGATCAGCGAGTAGGCGGCGGCGGAGGCGGCGGCGAGGCCGAGGTTGGTGGCCTGGGCAGCCTGCAGCGCGCCGGCGCCCGCCTTGGCGAGGAGGCCGACGAGCTTGCCGCCCACCTTGGCGGCGAAGCCGAGGATCCCGAGCCGCCCGCCCCGCTCCCGCGCCGCCGGGGCCGCGGCCGGCGCGGGCCCGGACGAGATCGG